>JAJYBV010000004.1 GCA_021778805.1 Chloroflexota bacterium
ACCTTCCGAACGGAACCAGGATTTCTCCTGACCGAGTCTGGTGAACGTGCCCTTGCGGGACTGGGCCTGGACTTTCGTGGCCGAAGCCACTGAGTCTTCAGCTCAGTGGTTGTTCACACATTACGTGCGCCTATCAAAATACCATTTGAACTAACGGATAAAATAGTATATACTAATAGTGTTGGCTTTTCAAAATGCGCCTGTAGCTCAGCGGATAGAGCAACCGCCTTCTAAGCGGTGGGCCGTAGGTTCGATTCCTATCAGGCGCGCCCAATATTATACACCCCCATAACTGTGCAAACCAGGCACTAAAAAGCTGACCCCAATGTAAGTAAAGAGTGTTGCGGCAAATCCCGCTATAAGTACCCATGCGATAAATCGGCCGCGAATACTGTATATTCCCCGTAAATGCAGATAAACAGCATATACCAGCCAAGTTATTAACGCTGATGTTTCCTTTGGGTCCCAGCTCCAATAATGTCCCCATGCGTAATTTGCCCAATAAGAACCTAATATTATTCCAATTGCCAGCAGAGGAAATCCAACAATTACTGCGCGATATCCTAAGTCATCGGCTGCTTCAAATGTTGGCAGCCAAGAATAGCGGGCAACGCCGCTATCTCCTTGCGCCAGCATAATTACTGCACAGCCAAAAGAAACCATCAGGAAGGCATATGATATTATCATCATGGAAACATGCAACGCTAAAATTGGATTATCTTGCAAAGCGGGAGTTATCTGCCCAAAACTCAGTGGCTGCGCCTGATGATAAACATCTCCAACCCATTGCGCATACAGCAGCAGCAGGAAACTTGCGGTTGCGGCAAATATGCCAAGCGCATTGGTGTGGTAGCGAATTGCAAAAAAGAGGTAGGCAATCGTTAAAAAACATGCAAGAGCAATTGTTGCCTCATACATATTCACCCAAGGAGCGTGGTGAGTAATTAATGTTCGGAACATCATAACCATAGCTAATGTGAACGCAAGGGTCCACGTAAATACCATCCCCAGCCGCCCAAGCGCAATAACATCCGGCTGCATGGCCAAATCTTTATCAGCCATTTCGTATTCGGTATCTGCGTCAGTTTCAAGGTTAATGCTTGAAGAACGATTTCTGTGCATTGAAATATTCAGCAAATCTAATTGCGCAGAGACAAAATGGGCAAACAGGTTTAATGGCCGCAGCTGCCTTCCGCTGCCTTGTGCAGGTGCAGGGACCATAGAAACAACTCGGGAAACTTTGCCTCCGGAAGTGTTTTTGGGGGATTTTGCTCCACGATAATTATGAAGCGCAAATAAAAAAAATGTAACCGTTGCAATGCCTGATACGATAAAAGAGGCGTCGAAGAATGTTGTGTACATGAGTTGCATATTGAAAAGTTCCTTTGCATAATCCGCCCAACCATACTGTTTGGGAAACACCATATACTAGATAATGTATCACTGCAAATGATAATTCGCAATAGGCTATTTTGTCTTGATTGGTTGCTATTTGACGCAAGAAAACATACTTTACAGCAGATTTACCGCTGATTTTGCAGATAGCTGGTGTGCGCCTATATGTGGTTTCGTGGTATACTCAAGTAATATGCAATTCGCGGATCTGCGCCGCTGCGCGTACAACATTCACAATGGCTTCTGCGCCGCACATAGTACATATTATAGCTGCTGAACAGACAGCACATTTTGATAGATACCTATTTAAAAAATGGAGGTTAAAAAGTTGAACGTCACGTTTGAAACAACCGAAGACAGTGAAGCAACTTTTACCGTTCAATTAGAATGGAATGAAATTCTTAAAGAATATAATAAAGTTCTGAACGGATATATTCAAAAAGCCAAAGTTCCGGGGTTTCGGCCGGGACATGCCCCCAAATCGATGATTGAACGCATGTATAATAAAAATCTTTTGTTAAGCGAGGCTGTTGAAACACTTGCTGAAAAAGTTGCCGTCCAAAAAGCTATAGATAGCGATGTTACCATTTTAACTCATGCGCATTTCCATACCGAAATGGTCGATGAAGGGAAAGATGTTACTTTAACCGGAACATTTCCGGTTTTAAGCAAAGGTGTGCTAGGAGATTACAATGATATTCGCATATCTATCCCTGATGTTATTGTTTCAGATGAAGAAGTTGACCAAGTAATTGATTCGTATCTTAAAGAACGCCCCATCTTTAAAGCGTTGGATCGCCCGGCGCAAATTGGCGATTCTGTTACGGTTGGAATGACCTATATTGTGAACGAAAAAACTGTTGGAGATTTAGACCAAGATCAACAGTTTGAATTACTTGAAAACCGCACAGGTTTATTTGCAGGGATAGACGCTTTTTTATCTGGTATGTCTGAAGGGGATACAAAGGAATTTGAAACAACACTTCCTGATGACTATCCTTCTGAATCATTTGCCGGTAAAACAGTGCATTTTACCGTAAATATGCGGCAGGTTTCTGTAAAAGAATATCTTGTGATCGATGATAATTTTGCAAAACAAGAAGCCGGCGTAGATACGGTTGAAGAGATGCGAAATTCGATTCGTTCCAACCAATATTTCCAAAAATTGCAAAGTATGGAACGAAACTTGCAGAATGATTTAATTGATCAGTTAGTTGCTAAGTTAGAGTTAAGTGTTCCGAAAGAACTTATCGAGACGGAACTCAATGATATGATGCAAGATATGGCGGAACTTATCGGCCAATCTATGCCGCTTGCTGATTATTTAAAAATGATTGGAAAAGATGAAAATACATATCGTGAAGAACTTCGTCCAGACGCAATTCGCAGAATTAAGCAGCGAAGGGCGCTCAGCCTTGTGGCCGACCGGGAAAATATTACTGTAACTGCACAAGATATTCAAAATGTTGTCAATGAATATAATCAATCAAAACCGGGCCAGCATGTACGAGCTTCACAGTTAAGCAATAATCAGCGAATTGTTATTGTAAATAGGCTGCGTAATGATGAAGCTTTGAAATTGCTGATGAGGAAATGCTATGTATACGAAAAAGTAGAAAATAGTGATTCATCTGCTTCAGAGCCGGCTGAAGATGCATTGCAAGAGCAAAATAAACAAATTGAGGAAGATACTCTTGCCTCAGAGCCTGTTACTGACGATACTATATCATAGTAAGAGAATATTGCCGGTAAGATAATTATTTTGCCGGCTCACTACTTCATAGTGATAAACCTTGTACTATTTAAGTGAAAATGGCGGGCTAACTTGCTGCCACGAAAGGGAAAAGCATGACATACCGATGCTCATTTTGTCAAAAAAACCAAGATGAGGTGCAAAAGCTGATTGCTGGCCCGTCTGGTGTTTATATTTGTGACGAGTGTGTCGATCTTTGCCGGGAAATTATCGAAGAAGATCATTCGCATGCGCCGAAAACGCCACGAGCATCCAGCGCTAAACTTCCAACTCCGAAAAAAATTCATGAGCAGCTTGACCAGTACGTCATTGGGCAAGACCGCGCTAAAAAATCACTCGCGGTCGCTGTATATAATCACTTCAAACGCATCAATATGATTGGCCAATCGGATGATGTCGAAATTAGCAAAAGTAATATTTTGCTGGTTGGGCCAACCGGCAGTGGCAAAACTCTGCTGGCGCAAACTTTGGCTAAAGTGCTGGATGTGCCGTTTTGCATTGCAGACGCTACCGCGCTGACCGAAGCCGGCTATGTTGGCGAAGATGTGGAAAATATTCTGTTGCGGCTGATTCAAGTCGCTGATTTTGATATTGCCCGCGCTGAACGCGGAATTGTATATATTGATGAAATTGATAAAATTGCGCGTAAATCAGATAATCCTTCCATTACCCGGGATGTTTCTGGTGAAGGCGTGCAGCAAGCTTTATTGAAGATTATTGAAGGCACTGTTGCAAATGTTCCCCCACAAGGCGGACGCAAACACCCCCATCAAGATTTTCTTCAAATAAATACCCAAAACATCTTATTTATCTGCGGCGGCGCATTTGAAGGCCTGGATAAACAAGTTGCTTCCAGATTAAATAGCGCCCGCTCGCTAGGTTTTACCTCTGCGCCGTTTGACACAAAAACTACCAATAATGCGCTGGCGCACGTTATGCAGGAAGATTTACTGAAGTTTGGGCTTATCCCCGAATTTATCGGCCGCCTTCCCGTGCTGGTTTCACTAGACAGCCTAGATTCCGATACATTAGTTCGCATTTTAACTGAACCGCGCAACGCTATTACTAAACAATACCAGAAAATTTTACAACTCGATCGGATTGAACTGGTATTTACCCCCGATGCTTTAGAGGCAACCGCTGAAGAAGCAATAAAACATAAAACCGGCGCCCGCGGATTAAGAACTATTTTAGAATCCGTTTTGCTGGATGTTATGTTTGAAGCCCCTTCGCGAAATGATGTCCGCAAAGTAGTGATTAATGGTGACGCGATTCGTAAAATCACCAAACCGCAAATGCTGCTGCGCGATGGCAAACCAATCTCCGGATCTGTCACCGATGTACAGGGGTCTGCGTCGGCATAACGCAGTACAGGTTTTGCAGTTTTATTAACATAACTGAAGCAGAAATAACCGAAGCAAAAGCTTCGGTTATTTTTTTGCTAATCAGATATTCAGAAAATGTGGGATATTCCGATACATAAAATAAATGGTTCATTGAAAGCCTGCTATTTTTCACACACAGTACAAACTGTTCTGTTACCTGGTTGTGTTTGAGTTAACAGCATGCACCTCTTCTGTGTAAATGAATGCGTGTATTGCAAGCGGCTAAATTACTGAACACATATTATGTATTAAGGAGATAGTTATGTTCTCTCGGTTACGGTGGTTGAATGATATCAAACTCAGCGTGAAAATCCCTGCTACATTTTTAATAATCATACTTTTAATGGCAATAATGGGCGGTCTCGCTATCAGCGCGTTAACACAGCTCAATACTGTCGCTCAAGATTCTGCTAATCATCAGATTCCCAAAATTGTTGTGCTGGGGAAAATACGCCTAGGAGTTGTAAGTTATAAAGCAGATGTTTTAGCGGCGGTTGCTGCGCCGGATGCTGCCACTATGGCAATTTATAGTAATAATTTTACTGCTGACGCGAACCAAATTACGAATAATATATCCAGTTATACTGCCCTTGTAACCAGTTCACAGGGAAAGGCAATGCTGCAAAATTTTCAAGCTGTGTATCAGCCATGGCTTGCAACGATACAATCACTTACTCAGGCGCTGCAGCAAAATAACACCGGCCACACAAGCCAAATTGCGTATACCGCAACGCACGATCTTAATCAGCAAACGAATGCAGTTGTAACTGAATTAACATCAATGGTTACCTATACTCAAAATAAGGTTAATAGCGATAGCGCCAATTTAAACAACACATACAGCCAAATGATAACCATTACTGTGATTTTGTTCTTGCTGGCTATTATTATCAGTATGGTGTTAAGTCAACTTCTCAGCAAAATAATCGTCGATCCACTGCATGCCGTTGGTAAAACTGTGCGGGATATTTCTGACGGAATACTTGATGATATTTCAGATTTAGTAACTCAATATGGCGGTAAAGACGCAACGGGACAAATAGTAATTGGATTAAATGAATCTATTTTAAAATTGCGTACTTTAATTGGCAATGTAACCAAAATGAGCGCACGTATGACTAAATCAAGTGATCGGATCAATGAGATTGTCCATAAATCTCATGAAATAACGGAGCAGGTATCGGAAACCATCCACCAAGTTGCGGTTGGCGCACAAGATCAAAGCGCTCAATTAAATGTGGTAACAACCGAATCCGATGTACTTGGGCAGCAAAGCCAGCAAATGCAAACTATGTCTTCGGAAACTATGTTGATTATGATGGCGTTGAAAAAAGACATTGAAACAACTGCACAGCAAATGAATGTATTGGCTGCCGGCTCTATAGAGATTGGACAAATTGTACAAACTATTAACGATTTGGCCGACCAAACGAATTTATTGGCGCTCAACGCCGCTATCGAAGCCGCAAGAGCGGGTGAACAAGGACGTGGATTTGCTGTTGTAGCAGAGGAAGTGCGCAAACTTGCAGAACGTTCCGCAGCTTCAACTCAAGATATCCGCAAACTTATCGGCACAACCCAAAGTGAAACGCAAAAAGCCGTTGAGTCCATGGAATTGAGTGTGCAGCAAGTAGATTCCGGTACTGCAAAGGTTGCGGGTACAGCTGATGCCGCAAAACAAATGGCAGAGAGAATCCGTCGCGTCAACGAAGCTATTTTATCGGTTGCCAGTGTAAAAGAAGAAAACAGCGCTGCTGCCGAGGAAGTTTCCGCAGCTACACTCGAAATGCTGGAGCAATCTAACCAGATGGTGCAAACTATCGATACGGTAAAGAATATTGCTAGCGATCTCTATGACGCTGCCTTAGTATTTAAGTGGAACTATGAGGATAATTGGCCGGCCCGCGGCATGCGCGCTTCGGACGATCCCCCATATCATCCTGTGCCAGCAACTAAAGAAGAGCTGAAAGAGTTGACGTTCCGCAAGGCGGCATAACATACCATATCTTTCGAAATGACTGCACGTCTGCAAAAGACCGAGATACGTAAGGGGCGCCCCTACCGGATTGCATGGCCTCAGGTGTGACCGTGCGGCGTATGCTTTCAAATAAACGAGATGTAGCGGCGCTTGTGCTTCGGAGCGGTGTAGGTGGCTTGTTTTCCCCCACTCCACCCATGTGTACCGTGCGGTGTTTGTTCAACAACAGGCACTATGGATGCTCAATGTACTCTGCTCTGTTGATCTTCATCCTGATGAAAATATCAAAGATCATAAAGGTCGCCCTTGATGATCGACTGCCAATACTGTCCTATTGCAATTGCAAATTTTAAGAAGCATAATCCTTTAAAAGCGGATTAAAACCGGGAGCGCGCAATTTGCGCAGCGCCTTTACCTCAATTTGGCGAATCCGTTCCCGTGTCAGCCGAAACTCGTGGCTAACTTCTTCTAACGTATATGCATGGCCGTCTTTCAATCCGTTGCGCATTTCAATAATTTTTCTTTCACGCGGGTGTAGTGTTTCCAGCGCAGTATCTATTTGGTCGCGCATCGCCTGAATTGCAACTGCGTCTATAGGCGCAACGATCGATGGATCTTCAACAATATCACCCAAATGATATTGTTCGTCATCAGCAATCGGCGCATCTAGAGAAATCGGCTGTTCAGACATGCCTAACAATTCCACAACCTTATCTTTTGGTACGCCAGCCGCTTCAGCAATTTCTTCAGGGGTTGGCTCTCGGCCATTTTCTTGATATAAGTTGCGATGTATCCGTTTCAGTTTAAAAATTAATTCCATGACATGCACTGGAATGTGTATTGAGCGCGAATATTCAGCAATTGCGCGTGATATTGCTTGGCGAATCCACCAAGTAGCGTATGTGCTGAATCGGTTTCGCCTGCGATAATCGAATTTTTGTGCCGCACGCATAAGACCAAAATTGCCTTCCTGAATTAAATCCAGCAGCGGCATGCCCTGACTGGCATAGCGCTTAGCAATGCTTACCACCAGCCGCAAATTGCATTCAATTAATTTTGTGCGGGCATTTGTATCTCCACCGGCAATTCGCTCAGCCAAAATTAATTCTTCTTCGGCGTTCAACAGGGGATATCTGCCGATTTCCTTTAAATATTGCTTCACCGCATCATCCATGCGGTCGTCGTCGTCGCTTTCGGGTTCAAATTCCTCTAAAATATCAATATCCGAAATGGTTTCCGTTTGTTCCGTTTCCTGCTCTGCCTCGTGAGTATCACTTTGCTGCATGCGCAAAGTTGAAGTAAATCTGGCTTGAACGTTCATAGTCTGATGCTCCTTCAGTCTCAAAATAAGTAAATACATAAAATTTTTCTGCGCTTTCCTGCGCGTAACACTTTATATTGCACACTATTAACCACATTTGAATTGTAAAGGATTATGCAAGATGTAGAATATGTGTTCTTGTATTAATAAATCTTGGAAAACAGTGGTCTTGTACAAATTTGGCAAATTTTTTAAGGATAAATCATATGAAAATTGCTCTAAAAAATAGGAGTTTCGGGTATCGTTACGGGTATTTCAGCCCGCCATTTATGGACCTTTCGGCTGTATGAACCGGAAAATTTTTCCGCTGAGTGGGGAATATTCCCCAATTTCTGTAAGTATCACCCAAACAAACTTCGGTTGAATAATCCGGCTCACTTCACTATTCAAATCTCACAAATTTGCTACATGAGCGGAAGCGTCTTGAAATAATAGCTATGTGTAGTATATACTTGTTAATATAAACCCCTACCCGGGGGGTATGGATAATTTCCGGCAGAAGGTAATGAGGCAAAATAATGAAAGCAGATACCGATGACATTTTGAAACGTATGCGTTATATTGAAGGCCACTTAAGCGGCATTCGGAAAATGATTGAATCAGATCAATATTGTGTTGATATTTTGCGGCAAACTTACGCAGTGCGTAAATCTATTGAAAAAATGGAAGCTATTATTCTGGAAAATCATCTGCGTAGCTGTGTGCCTGATGGAATACGCGAAGGTCGTGAAGACGCGGTTATCTCTGAACTTATTCAACTTTATAATCTAGCCGGCAATCAGGAAAAGTAACGGGAAAGAAGGCTTAATGCTGCTATGCTGAATCATCAAACTGTTTCCTCCGATTCTGAACCGATGCAGTCGGCTTCATTTGCGCTGGAAGGTATGAGTTGCGCTTCATGCGCGCTTCGAATAGAAAAAAATTTAAAGAAAGTGCCGGGAGTACAGACAGCGTCGGTCAATTTTGCCAGCGAACGCGCCAGTGTTGTCTTTGATCCCTCTGCGGCATCCATTGAAGATCTTATTCAAAAAGTTCGCGACACCGGTTATGACGCCACAGTAGACGCTAAAGATTTGCCGACTGCGCCAAAAGAAGAAATATTGGAATTGGCGATTACGGGTATGACATGCGCCTCGTGCGCGCGCCGTGTTGAAAAAGCGTTAACAAAAACAGCTGGGGTATTGTCGGCTAATGTGAATTTGGCAACAGAACGCGCCACTATAACGCTCGATTCTTCCGTAGTGTCAACGCAAAACCTGAAAACCGCTGTTACTAACGCCGGATATGGAGCCGAAGAGATTATTGAGGCTCCGCCTGCGCTGGCAACGCAGGAAACGGAAACGCTGGAAGATCCGCATGCGCTGAAACAGCGGTTAGAGCTGCAGCGCCGCCAAAATAAACTGCTGCTTGGCGCTGCCTTAACGGTTCCGGTCGCTATACTTTCTATGTTCTTTATAAATCGGTTTCCAGGTGAAAATTTTCTGCTTTTTGCACTGACATTGCCGGTTTGGGCCTATGTTGGGTGGGATTTTCATAGCGTATCTATCCGTGTATTGCGGCATTTCAGCGCAAATATGGATGTGCTGGTTAGTTTAGGGTCTACTGCGGCTTTTTTCATGAGTGTGGCGGCAACACTTTTCCCGGCCGCCACCGGTGGAGTTACGTTTTATGACACTGCCGCGTTAATTATTACACTTATTTATTTGGGAAAATACCTCGAAGCCAAGGCAAAAGGCCAGACTAACGAAGCTATTCGGAAATTGGCGGGGCTTCGCGCGCATATTGCGCATGTTGAACGCGGCGGGCAAGTTTTTGATATTGCTGCTGACCAAATTCGCGTTGGGGATATTTTAATCGTGAAAACCGGTGAAAAAATTCCAACGGATGGTATTGTTGTTGGCGGCGCGTCCTCGGTTGATGAATCGATGATTACCGGTGAAAGTATGCCGGTTGAAAAGCATGAGCAAGATGCTGTTATCGGCGCTACAATCAACCAAACGGGAATGCTGCGAGTGCAAGCGGTTAAAATTGGCAAGGATACTATGCTCGCTAATATTATTCGCTTGGTAGAGCAGGCTCAGGGATCAAAAGCGCCAATTCAGCGATTTGCCGATACGGTTTCGGGAATTTTTGTTCCGGTTGTGTTAGGAATAGCTGCCCTAACTTTTGTGGGATGGTATGCGGCGGGAGCAATTTGGGGAATTCACCTTGCCGGAAGCGCGCATACAATTACTTGGCTGAATGCGCTGATAGCGGCAATTGCGGTAGTGGTAGTAGCCTGCCCATGTGCGCTGGGATTGGCAACACCTACGGCAATTATGGTTGGAACTGGGGTTGGCGCAGAAATGGGCATTTTAATTAAAGGCGGCGAAAGTTTAGAGCGGATGGGATCGGTTACGGCAATTGCGCTGGATAAAACCGGAACTATTACTCGTGGCAAACCGCAATTAACCGATGTTGTTGTAAATCCGAACAGCCGATATTCTGCCGAAGAAATTTTGCAAATGGCGGCCGGCGCTGAATTTGCATCGGAACATCCGGTGGCGCAAGCGATTGTAGCCGGTGTGAAACAAAGAAACATTGTTCCTTCTGCGGAAATTACCGGCTATTCCGCAGTTCCGGGCCGAGGAGTTCGCGCAGAAATAGCCGGGCATGCTATTGCTGTTGGAACTTGGGCATATATGCTGGAAATGCATGTATCGGCAGATTCGCTTGAGGCGCTGCACAGCGAATTTGAATCGTTAGAAAATGCCGCTAAAACGGTTATGATCACGGCAATTGATGGCCAAGCGGAAGCTGCGCTGGCGGTTGCAGATTCAGTTAAAATTGGATCGAAAGAAACTATACAAAAATTGCAGCAGCAAGGCAAACAGGTTTGGATGGTGACCGGTGATAATAAACGAACTGCGGCAAGTATTGCTGCGGAAGTTGGAATAGACCCGGAACATATTCTGGCGGAAACCTTGCCTGAAGATAAATCGAAAACTGTGGAATATTTGCATAGCCGCGGTGAAATTACAGCGTTTGCCGGCGATGGGGTTAATGACGCTCCGGCTTTGGCGGCGGCTGATATTAGCATTGCTATGGGTTCGGGATCCGAAATTGCCATGGAAGCTGCAGATATTACACTGGTAAAAGGTAATTTGCGAAGTATCGTTACTGCCATAGATTTAGCGCGAGAAACTATGAAAACTATTCGGCTGAATTTATTCTGGGCGTTTGGCTATAACGTTATTCTGATACCGCTGGCAATTATTTCTCCCGCGATACCGGTTTTGCGTGATACTGCGCCTATTTTTGCCGCCGCGGCAATGGCAATGTCTTCTGTTACGGTGGTGAGCAATTCACTGTGGTTACGTCGGCTGAGCAAACGCTATGCGTCTGCAACATCCGTGTAATATATTCTCGAGGTTATTGCTGAATATACGCGCATATATCTCTTTTTAGGTGACTGAGTGAGCGAATGTTGAATTGCGCATGCGATTCTCTGCGCATACCGCAGCATTAACCTTGAAGCATTTTTTATACATTATGAATCTGAGTTGCGGAGTTTCCGAATTTTCAGATTAAAAGGAAAGGTTTACACATATGTCTGCTTTGCAAGATATTACTTTATCAGTTCCTGATGTGAGCTGTGAGCATTGCGTTAAAACAATTAACGGCGCATTAAGCAAAGAAAACGGCGTGGATTTTGTTGAAACGAGCATTCCAACAAAATCGGTGCACGTTCGGTTCGATTCCGATACCATTTCTATGGCAAGGATTGAGGAAATTCTTGATGACGCCGGCTACACCGTAGCAAAAGCATAGCGTTCAGCTAGATTGTGCGCTACATCACCGGTTTGCCAAGGCGGTATATCCGCTGCAGCCGTTCAGGTTCCTGCGCGGCAAACCAAGGATCTTTTGCCAGAAGCGCAAATGCTTCCGCAAAATAGGGCCGGCTTTCATCTTGCCGGCCCAGCGCATTCAAACACTCGGCGATTTCTTCACTCACATAGCCGGCTTGTTGCTCGCCGGATGCCGCCCAATCTGCATAGAGCGCCTGCTGTAATTCTAATGCTTCCTGGCAATGATTCAGAGATCGCAATTCGCGGCCGATACACCAGCGCGCGATGCGAATTTCCTTAGCGTTGCCTGTAGATTGCTGAAACACATATGCGCGCTGAAACATTTCCATTGCTTGTTCATATTGCCCAGCATCGTGATAGGTCCAGCCAATATTGTTATACAAAGCTCCACGCCAATTTTGCGCCTGTAGATCGCTTGTTTTTTCTGCCAGATCCAGCGCTTGTTCATTCCACTTTAATCGTTCCTCAGGCGGGGCAGCAATTCCAAGCATATGCAGCGCATCAATTGCATGGTATTCCGCATGTTGCGTAATTGCGGATTGATACGCGCGTGTAAACCAAAGAACGGCTTCATCAGGCTGGCCTGATGAATTAAAAACACGTCCGCGCTCTAAAAAATACCGCGCCTGCGCCAGCGAAACCTCCGACTGAACCAGAGGCGCTACACCATCTAAAGTTAGGTGGGCTTCGGTAAATTGTCGCTGTAATCCCTGCGCCCGTGCAATTTGGGTTAGCAGCTGCAGATGGTATGAAATATTTCCGCTGGCTATAGCTTGGGGCAGCAATAGCCGAAATGTCGCCTCGGTATTTGCGGGGTTGGCGTAATCCCATAGCGCATCAAAGTTGGGAAGAGGATTTGTATGCATAGCATTTATCTCACTTTTTGATGGAGGTATGTGGTCATTATAGCCTAATTTTTAGAACAGTGTCTACTATAAAAAATTGGCCATTTTTCAATGACGCAGATGTGATTTTACGGAAATTCGCATCATTATAATAAAAATATGTTATAGTGTATATTATAAAAAATCATACTTAAATGCATTTATGGAATAGTTATATGAAGAGGTCTTATGTTTATGTCCATTTTAAATAAGCAGCAACTTGAACAGGAAGCAGCAAATATTCAAACAGATCCTCAAAGACTTGATCAATTGGCATACAGTCCTGTTGCACGGAATATTATTGCGCAAAATATATCAACACCGCCGTACACCTTAAGGCGAATGATACAATCTTACAAAAATACTCGGGCGGTAGTTGCAGAAAATCCCAATATTTCTTTTGAATTGATACTTGAATTGCTTCCGGAATATCCCAATCAGATAATTGAAAATCCTGCCTTTGATTTTTACTTGATTGAAAACCCAACCCTTTTGGAGAAATTTAATTCTGTTTTGCTTTGGAAAATTATTAATAACGCTAATTTGCCGCGAGTCTTTTTATCTGAAGCAATGCGTTCATCCGATGAATTTCTGCGAATTGAAGCGCAAATGCATATCAATGCTACCAATACTATCGATGTAAATTGGCGTGCGGCAATGGTACGAATCATTGCTAAAGAGTTTCCAAAAGATTTTGTAAAGGAGCAGCTGTTCATGTTGCCTAGCTTTTTTAATACAGAATTTTTGCAAACACTGAGTGAACGGCCGGGGTTTAAAAGGTTAGTAGCATTTTCAGCAAAACAATTAAGGAATCCAGCCAATACTATGGCAACAATTCAAAATGATACTTCGACGCTTCCTGCTGAAATGACATTTGAAACATTGAAAACCAAATTCCAAGTATCTTTCAGTGAGGATGATTTGCAAGCCGTGGTCATGAATGAGTATTGTACGGAAACCTTGCGAGGAGAACTTTATACCCAATATCTTATAAATTGGCTGAATAACTCAAAAAATTTAGAAAAATATTGGGTGTGTTTGTTAGGTTGCTGTACATCTCCGATGTTATGGGAAAACCATCTGAACATACATGATGAAGCGTTGCAAACGAATGCTTTAAACTGGTTTTGGAATTTGAACGCTGCAATGAATCCGCAAACATCAGAGGCCGTGCTGCTTGAATTATTGCAAAATAGTAATAGGTTTGTGCGTGCGGCTGCTTCTGAAACAATAAAAAATAATGCAAGATGATAAAGGATAATTATGACACCGCAAGAGTTAGTAAAATTTTTGGATGAATTAATAAAACATCGGATTTTTATGAGTGCGATGATATGGGGGCCTCCGGGTATTGGGAAATCGAGTATTGTAGAACAAACGGCAATTCATCATCAACTTTCGTTTATTGATGTACGTTTGTCGCAGCTTGCTCCGACCGATTTGCGAGGATTGCCGGCCCCTGACCATGAAAATCATCTATCCCGCTGGTATCCGCCAGAGTTTTTGCCAACAAAAGGTCAGGGAATTTTATTTTTGGATGAATTGAATATGGCGCCACCAACTATGCAAGGTATGGCGCAGCAATTAATCCTGGATCGGCGGGTTGGTTCATATACAGTGCCCGATGGCTGGTTTATCTGGGCTGCTGGCAACCGCAAAGAAGATAAAGCTTCTGTGTATGATATGCCTGCGCCGCTGGCAAATAGATTTTTGCATCTTTTTATAGATCCGGATTTTGAAAGTTTTAAGGCTTATGCTATTGTTCATAATATTCATGAAATGATCTTAGCGTTTATTTCGTATCGTCCTGAATTACTGCATAAATTAAACGCTACTCAATCTGCGTGGCCATCACCAAGATCGTGGATGATGGCCAGCATGCTTCATTCAGCTAACTTAACAATTGAGCCAGTTGTAGGGCAGGCGGCAAGTGATGAATTTCGAGCATATATCAAGATTTATAATAATTTGCCAAATATCGAGGCAATATTAAGCGGCAATGGCGCAGCGATCAATTTTCCCGATGATATTTCCGTAAGATACGCTGTTATAGTGGCTTTAACCCGCCGAGCAAAAACTTTGGATGAGAGATTGAACGCATTCCAATGGCTATATCAATCTGGGAATATGGAATGGACGCAGGTGTATGCTGTGGATGTTTTGAATGTGTATAAATCAAAGAATGAGAAGGGAATTTTTATTAACGCAGTGAAGCAACGGCCGGGATTGCTCAAATTTTTGAAAAATTATTTAAATTTGCTGGCTGAGGATTTAGCTGATGAAAATGTCTGACGCAACAAAGTCGCGGATTAATATAGCAATGGTGACTCTTCGGCGATTGGCGCCATTTTTAGCAACTGTAGCAATGTTTGCCCATTTTATTGAAGATGAACGTATTGAAACTGCCGCAACAAATGGGAAAGATATTATTATCAATCCAAATTTTTTTAATTCGCTTTCAGCGCGGAACCGCGCCGGTGTACTGCTGCATGAAACGCTGCACGCTGCTTTATTGCATGTAACCAGGCGCGGTACTAGAGATCCCAAATTATGGAATATTGCTGCAGATATTGTTGTAAACGGGATGATCGCGAATATTCCGGAATTAGAACTACCGGAAGGTGTAATAAGAGTTCAAGAATTGGAAGCGCTGAGTGTTGAGGAAATCTATCATGAGTTGTTGGCAAATGCAAACAAATATACATTGCTCAAGCAAATATTTGACGCAAGTATGTTTGATTTACAGGAATATGGGGTTGCTGATGGCTCGATGAAATCTCAAATAGATCGAGACGCTGAAACATATTGGCGCAATGTTTTTAAACAAGCTGAGGTTATTGCAAGAAACAATAATTTTAGTTTACAATCTTTGGGAATAGAGCGTGAATTAGAGGCGCTGACTCCAGGTTCTCTCGATTGGCAAGCGCTGCTTTGGCGATTTGTTGTTCAAACACCAACAGATTTTGGTGATTTTGACCGCCGGATGATTGGACAAGGATATTATTTTGAAACTTTGGTTGGCTTAACAATTGATATTTCAGTGGCTATTGATACCAGCGGATCTATTACAAACAAAGAACTGAACGCTTTTATTGGAGAGATTCAACTGATTTTAAGCATATATCCACATATTCGCTGCGAATTATATTATGCCGACGCAGACCTTTATGGTCCGTATACTATAACTCCGGAAAGCACTATACCACAACCAACCGGCGGAGGCGGCACAGATTTCCGTCCTTTTTTTAACAAGATTGAAGAAAGGACAGAACCACCCGCGGCGTGTATTTATTTTACAGATGGGTATGGCGTGTTTCCAAGCGAACCGCCCAATATCCCCGTTTTATGGGTTATTATGCCGGGTGGAATTGAACTGAATACATTGCCTTTTGGCGAAGGTGTGCGGATGATTATTGATTAATCTGCCTATCGGCTGCGCCAATGCGTATTGCGATGGACACAAATGGAATTATTTGGCGTATTGGAAGTTGGTTGAAAAGTGCGATATGCTGGATATAAGCATAATTTATATCTAGAGATATGCGCTGAAAGGTCCCAAAACTATGGCAGACGGTGTAACCATTGTTACCGATTTTCCCTTTGATTCGGCTGATAAAGAATATTTGCAAAAATCTGTCGAATCCAACGCCATATGGCATTTTATCCGCGATGCGGCGGCGCTTCGCTTAAACGTTCCACACGCCGATATTATCTGCTCTTTTCGGCCGCCCAACGATATTGCGCAAACTGCGCAGCATCTTAAATGGCTGCAATATCCCGGAGCCGGGGCAGATAGCTTAATTGAACAAGGTTTTGAATTAGCAAAATTGCCGTTTAAAATTTGCACCGCAAATATTGTGAACGCGGTTGCCACTGCAGAGTATGTTTTAAGCGCCGCATTACTGTTTGCCCATAAATGGGACGCCATTTTAAATATGCAAGCAAAAAAAATCTGGGCTACCGGGCGTGAATTAAGCGAAATTCGCGGGTTTGAGCTGCAAGGCAAAACAATGGGCATTATTGGCTTGGGATCTGTAGGCAGGCATGTGGCCAAACTCGCGCGCGCATTTGGCATGAAAACAGTAGGTGTTCGACGAACAGAGACCCGAGAAGATGATGAAGATACGATTTGTGACAGCGTTTTTTCCGCTGCATATTTAACGGAGGTGTTAGAAAAATGCCATTACGTTGTGCTTGCTTTGCCGCTAACTGCCGTTACCAAACACATCATCAATGAAACTGCACTGAAAGCAATGCGTCACGATTCCTATTTAATTAATATTGCGCGCGGATCAATCATTCACGAACCCTCATTAATTCGCGCAATGCGCGAACGATGGATTGCCGGAGCCGTTTTAGATGTTACCGAAACAGAGCCATTGCCGGCCTCCAGTCCGCTTTGGACTATACCGGGGGTGTTTATTTCGCCGCATGTTTCCGGTTTAACTACCGGCTATAGCCACCGAGTCGCTGAAATATTTGCCCAAAATATCAATCGGTTTTTGCAAGGTATGCCGCTGCTGTATCAGGTGGATCCGGAAAGAGGCTATTAACCTGCCATGAGAAAATATCTTGCAGAATATGATATGCTATGTATGCCCTAATGTTGGGGCGGCCGGTTAGTGAAACATATTTCCGGTATGAAACGCTGCAGCGATGTTTGCTGGCAGTATCTGTTATTATTGAGGCTTTCGTTTTATGGCGTCGTATCGAGTAACCGTTATCCCCGGCGATGGCACCGGTCCCGAAATTATGCAAGCCGCTCAAAGAGTGCTTGAGGCAACCGGTATAGATTTTGAATGGGTGGTTCAGGAGGCCGGACAGGCGGTTTTGGAGCGTGAAGGAGTGATTCTTCCTGAAAGAGTTATAGAATCAATTAAAGACACCAAGATCTGTTTAAAAGGTCCCCTAACTACACCAATGCTGCGCGGCATTCGCAGCGCAAATGTTACCCTGCGGAAAAGTTTAGATTTATACGCTAATATTCGCCCGGCGCATTCGTATACCGGCATGCGTTCCCGCTATTCCCGGGTAGATTTAGTAATTATACGCGAAAATACCGAAGACTTATATTCGGGCATCGAATTTCAGCGCGGCTCACCCGAAATGGCCGAACTGGTGCAGTGGCTGCAGGAACGTGGCTATCAAAATGTATCAACAGATGCAGCTATCAGTATGAAATATATCTCGTTCGAGGCTTCGCACCGTATTGCGAAATTTGCTTTTGAATACGCCACAGCCAATAATCGGCGCAAAGTTACGGCCGTACATAAATCTAATATCATGCGCTTTTCCGATGGACTATTTTTGTCTACTGCCACGGATGTTGCAAAAGAATATCCCAATATTCAATTTGATGACCGCATTGTAGACAGTATGTGCATGCAGTTAACACAGCGCCCGGAACAATATGATGTGTTGGTGCTGCCCAACTTATATGGTGATATTATTTCGGACCTTACCGCCGGTATTATTGGCGGGTTAGGTGTGGCGCCCAGCGCAAATATTGGGGAAAATTACGCCGTTTTCGAGCCGGTGCATGGCAGCGCGCCACGCTATACCGGTCAAAATAAAGTGAACCCAATGGCAATGATGTTTTCTGGAGCATTAATGCTTAGGCATTTGGGGGAATATCAGGCAGCGACGCAAATTGAACGGGCAATTTCTGATATTATTGCCGAAGGTAAATATGTTACCTACGATCTGAAACCTCACCAAGATGATCGAACGGCAGTTGGAACATCTCAGGTTGCCGATGCGGTAATAGAACGAATGCGCACTGTGCGAGCGGGCAAATAAACGTTGCCTGCTCCCGCCGAAACATGGAAGGAAGATTGAAGGAAGATGTCTCAGCAGCTTTCCGCCATTTTGCAAACTGCCAGAAGTGATTTAGAAAACCTTGCCATAACCCATTTAGCCGAGTATCAGCAGCGTAATGATGAAGATTTGCATTTGCTGCTGGATTTATGTGACGAATCTCATTCGCTGCCGCTGGATGATATTGAGCAAGAAGGGGTTCGCATTGCTGAAGCAAACGACCCAATAGATGTTAGGCTGGAAAGCATTGAAAGAACCGCCGACGCGGTTGGCGCTGCTATTGATATGCATTTTGCCGGAATAGAGCAAATGCGATTGTATGCGCGAGAGCAGCTGCGCCGATCGCGTCGCGCTTATATTATGAGTTTAACCAGAGGGTTTCAGAACGCCATCAATCTTCTGAAAACCGAGGAAAATGAAAGAACACATCTTTTCCAAGAACGGCTGCGGGCTTTGCAGCGGGTAAATGCAACCATCAATTCAAATTTTAGTTTGGAAGAAACGCTATCCGAATCGGCAAAAATTATCAACACGCAAGCGCACAGCGATCTTTGCGCTATTTTTACCAGCGCTGGCGCGGAAGATCTTACTTTGCGAGCTACCAGCCAGGATCCGGTAGATTTTATTGGACATTATGTAATACACGTAGGTGAAGAGCTTACCGGCAGGATAGCGCAGCGCGGTTTTCCTGCAGGGGTTGCGGATATTTCCGCTTTGGGATATGAGGTGATTGAATCGGCGATGTTTGACAGCCGGTTTCGCAGTATTTTTGTTATCCCAATTATCTATTTTGCTAATGATTCTAATACGCTCGAAGGCGCCATAACACTTCTTTCCGAGCAGCCTCGCGATTATTCCGTTGAAGAGATCAGTTTTTTGGAGATGATTGCCGGGCAATTAGCAATGGGGCTGGAAAACAGCTTTATTTATAGTCGAATGGATGAGCAATTTCGCCGCCAAGTAAACAGCATTAACACATTGCAGCATATTTCCGCTACGGTTGCCAGCTCTTTTGACTTAAGCCGTGTGCTGGAATTAATCATCTCTCAGGCAACTCCGGCCAGCGGTTCGCACTATGGCGCTATCTTTGCCTTCAATAACAATAATGCGCTGCAACTGCAATCGCATTATCACCTGGACGCCCCAGGTTTGCGCGAAACTATTATTCGTCCCGGTGAATGCTGCGTGGGCCGCGCTATGGAACGCTGCGACCGCACTTGGGCGTTGGATTGCATGCACACCGACGCTACATGTTTTTTGCAGAAATTGTCACTAAAACTGCCAAACGCGCATTCATCCTTGGCTATACCCTTGGTAAGTAAAGGATTGATGCATGGTGTTATGCTGCTGCTAAGCCAAAGTCAGCAAATTCAGCCATATATGCGCGCCGAAATGGTTGAAACTTTGGCTCACGAAGCTGCGGTAGCGATTGAATCTACCCGGTTGTATGAAGAAACATTGCGCGCGTTAGAAGTAAAATCGCGGCTGCTTCAGGAAATGCACCATCGCGTTAAAAATAATCTGCTTAGTATCGCAGCCATCTTGCGTATGGAACGCCGAAGAACCACATCGGAAGAAGCGGCAAAAATTTTGGCCGAAAGCGTCAGCCGAATCGATGGTATGGCCGCAACTCACGATTTGCTTTCGCGCGAAGAGCAAATCGGATCTGCCAGCCTGGAAGATTTAGCGCGGAAATTGGTTGGTGTAGTAAGCGCGCATTTAGTGCCGCCAACTATGAAGGTAGATTTTGAAATTCGCGCCGCCGATAAAGTTGAAGTGCATTCCCGCGATGCGCTGGCGTTATCGTTGATTTTAAATGAACTAATAGCAAACTCGATTGAACATGGCTTCAAAAATTGCGATTATGGCAAAGTGAAAATTGGCGCATGGAAAGAGCCTGACTCGATTCATTTGATTATTGCAGATCTTGGTCAAGAACTTGCAGACACAATAGACTTCAGCAGCCTTTCCAGCTTAGGGCTTCCATTGGTGCGAGATATCACCCGCGATCAACTTCGCGGTACTTTTACTTTGCGCCGCGCGCCATTACCTGAATTTTTACGCGATGAAGCCGATGATGAAACGAATTGGACGGTTGCAGAAATAATTTTTCCGGGTGAAATGCCTCCGATATCATCGCAGACGACATGAAAAACCCGCGGAAATATGGAAATTGTTTCTGATATGGTACAATTCAAGTAACATGAGGACACCGCTGAAACGAATATCCTGTATGCGGATACTCACAATACTGTAAGGCAATTGAAAGGAAAAAGCATCATGCGAAAGAAAATTACGGTTGTTGGCGCCGGAAATGTTGGCGCAACGGTTGCCCAACGGGCTGCCGAACGTAATTATGCTGATATTGTTCTTGTTGATATAGTAGAAGGCCTTCCCCAAGGCAAGGCTTTGGATATGTTGGAGGCCGGCCCGGTAATAGGTTATGATTCCATGGTTACCGGAACTAATTCCTATGAAGAAACCGCAAACTCTTCGGTAGTTGTAATTACTTCCGGATTAGCGCGTAAACCCGGTATGAGCAGGGATGATCTCGTTCGCGCCAATCAAACTATTATCTCTTCGGTAACAGAGCAAGTTGCAAAATATTCTCCCGATGCAATTATCGTTGTCGTCACCAATCCGTTAGACGCTATGGCGCAGTTGACGTTTTCCGTCAGCAAATTCCCTAAAAATCGTGTCGTTGGCATGGCCGGCGTTTTAGATACAGCGCGTTTCCGCACATTCCTAGCCGCGGAACTGAATGTTTCGGTTCGCGATGTGCAAGCGTATGTTATCGGCGGCCACGGTGATACAATGATTCCGTTAACCAAAATGACAACTATTGCCGGGGTTCCGGTTACACAGTTAATTTCAGAGGATCGCTTGGCGCAAATTGTTCAGCGCACCCGCGATGGCGGCGCAGAAATCGTCAACTATCTGAAAACAGGCAGCGCCTATTATGCTCCATCGGCCTCTGTTATGGAAATGGTTGACGCAATAATGCTGGATCAAAAGCGTATTCTGCCATGTTCTGCCTATTTGCAAGGTGAATATGGCATTCACGATCTGTTTGTAGGCGTTCCGGTAAAACTTGGCGCATCCGGCATTGAGCAGGTTGTGGAAGTAGAGCTTTCTGATGGCGATCGCGCGGCTTTGCAGCGTTCCGCAAACGCCGTAAAAGAAATAGTGGAAGTTATGGGTATATAAGCCCCTTAACTTGCATTTCGTCTGATAGATATTTACTGATCTTTAACAATTAAAGTGGGATAAGATATACCTCGTAATCAAGGATACGTAAGGGGCTGCCGCCCCTTACGCGGGGTTTGGGGTGTCCCCAAAATTATTGATAAAAACAATTACATATCTATCTCATAATTTAGAGCGGTTCTGCCGCAACTGCCGAAAGATCCGGAAGAAATACATCCGGATCTTTTTTCCGGCAGGTAATTATTGTAGTAAGCGTTTTTTAACTATGTTTCAGGTTTGTAAAACATTCAGTTTTGACGCCGCCCATATTTTATTGGGATATAACGGCAAATGCGCCAATTTGCATGGCCACCATTGGGAAGCCGCCGTATGTATTGAAGGCAATACCCTAGACCCGGTCGGCATGCTGATTGATTTTGGGGATGTAAAACGATATTTGCAGCAAACGGCCGGCAGTTATGACCATGCTATGTTGAATGATATACCGCCATATACCGACATTAACCCAACTTCGGAAAATGTCGCTAAAGCCATTTTTCATTCTTTGCAAAGCAAACTTGCCGAATCGGATCCACATTTGCGTGTAGCATATGTACAGGTTTGGGAAACACCGACTTCTTGGGCAAAATATTGGGAATAAGCCAGATCTTCGCCTATTCCGCATGCGTTTTTTAGCATAAAGCGGAAATATAGGCGCTGTATATGTTTCCCATGAACTTGTACCAATTCGTGAACATTGGTACAATGCAATGTGAAACACTTGCAACGCCAGAAAATTTTCCATGCTCTTCAGGGAAAGGGATGCATCATGTCGAAAGAACCGGTTAATCCAAATTCGTTTATTAATCAATTTCACGATAAATGGGAACAAGATTCTAATTTTCGCGCAACGTGGAGCACTTTAGGCGCCGCCGCATTTCTAATCATTTTTGTTACCGCAACCGTTTTAGGCACAAAACTTGTTTCAAGTATTATGAACAGTAATTCTGCTTCGGCAAATACTTCAAACGGGTCTTCAATTTCTGGGCAGGTGGCTAACTTGAATCCCACATTCGCTGTGCCGCCCTATACACCATTGGCCAACAGTGCAACACCACCATCGTATACAATAGTAACCCCAGTTAGCGGCTCTCCGCTTCCGGCTACGGCTACCCCACCGCCGTTTTTGCCAACACCAACGCCTACGGTTTCGCCAACTGCAACGGCGGGTCCGGGTGGTCAAATTACGGTAACCGCCAGCCAAAGCCCGAGTATTTGGACAATGAATAATGGCAATAATAATAAAATTACGTCTGTCAGCACATCACCGGCTGCGCCAAATACTCAAGTGTCCATTTCATTGGATTTTGGCAACAGTTGTATTGAACAAGTAAATAATGTGCCAAATACTGATAATAATGGGCAAATAAACCAGCCAATTGCTATTCAATTGCCTACTTGCTTCACGAATCCAAGCCAAACGACTGTTATCGCTACATTCACCATCAATGGCTCTACGTCAACGGTGCAATTCCAAGCGCAAGCAATTAAACTGCCTTAAGAACCGAACAGTGTTTATTTGAATGTGTTTTTTTCGACCGGCTTTAGTGGCATCCCCCTAAAGCCGGTTATTTGTGATATGGTATTAAGTAGAGCGGCGTTTGCTTTAAACATCAATGGTGATGAAACAGTTGAATGCACACTTATAAACAAGGATTTCTTGTTATGCCATTGAAATATCTGCCGCAGAAACCATCTGCAAAACACACCCGGCCATTTCGGCTTTTAGCAGGGGTTTCCTTCGTTTTAACCGCGGTTACTTGGCTGATTGTCAATGAGCAGCGGCGCAGAGCAAATATAAAAATCTATGACTCAATTCAGCGAATGCCGAAGCAGCCTAAACGCACTGCTGCTTCGGTGTGGGCCATTATCCGGAAGTATGTGGTAGATCCTTGGAGCCATTACCGGAAAGAATTAACCCAAAATGCCCAACAGCGTACATTAGAAGTTGGGGTAGATTATTGGCCGAATTTACGGCATTATCGGAACGATATTGAGTTAACCGGTGTCGAATATAATTTGCAAACATTTTACCGTGCGCGAAAACGTATTCGGCAATTTCGGCCGCAAACCGCTGTTATTTATGCTGAAAACTCTCTGCTTCCTTTTCCCGACGACTATTTCGATACGGTAGTTACATCCCTTTCTTTATGCAGTGTGGAAGATATTCAAACCGTTCTGCGTGAAATACACCGCGTTTTGAAAAAAGACGGACGGTTTCTATTTTTAGAGCATATTCGCTCGGAAAATACATTTGTGGCGGCTTTACAAGATTGGCTGACTCCCCTATGGAGCCGGATTTCCTCTAATTGCCACTTAAATAGAAATACTATTGCCGAAATCGAATCCGCCGGATTTATTATTCTTACACGCAAAGCACTAAGCGGCGCATGGGGGCCAGTTCGGCCAACCATTATGGGAATAGCTGCCGCAGCAACGCAAGAAGCCCAATCACCAACACTTTTATTGGAAACCGATTTATGACCACACCAAGCGCGCAGACACAAATATTAACCAAACGTGATTTGCGCTGGAATTTTTGGTTTATGGGCTGGGATATCGCTTTTTTTACATCAGCCTTAAGTGTCAGTTCTATTTCAACAATTTTACCGTTATTTATCAGCCATATTACAAAAGAAAATTGGCTCATTTCGTTACTCGTTTCTGTTCGCGCACTTGGATCTTTTTTGCCTATTTTGCTGGTTGCTTCTTTTGCGGAGCGTCGGCAGCGATTAAAAAGCACGATGTTATATCTTACCGTGCTGGAACGTTTACCATTTTTATTGCTTGCTATAGCCGCCGTATCACTAACACAAATAAACAGCGCTGCAATGCTAATCTTTTTTTTCCTAATGATTTTTTTGCAAGCAGCCGGCGGCGGGTTAACCTACACACCATGGCTGGATATTGTTTCGCGCGCAATTCCTGAACAAATGCGCGGCAGATTTTTAGGAGGCTGGGTAGGCGCCGGCAATGTATTGGGGATATTTGGCGCTGCATTGGCAACATATTTTATTGCCAATTTTTTTTGGCCGATCAATTTTGCTTTATGTTTTTTAGCAAGTTTCATTTTGGTAAGCATTTCATTTGTGTTACTAGCTCTTATTAAAGAGCCTCCTCGGGAAATGGTGCATCAACAGCAATACGCCAACACCGCCAAGCCAAAGTTTTATGCTTGGGTCGCAGATATGTATACCGTCATTGCGCAAGACAAGCCATTTCGCCGGTATCTCTTAATCAGCACTGTTTACGGCGCGGCACAGATAGGTATGGGATTAATTGCAATTTCAGCGTTGAAGCAAGCCCATTTAAGCTCCGCTGAAGTAGGAATCGATACACCAATTGTGGCGGCTTCCTTAATGCTTGGATATTTTCTTTGGGGATTTATTGGAGACCATTTGGGGCATCGGACTACTTTGGTGTGGAGTTCAGTATTTGGTGCGCTATCTATGCTGTTTGCGTTGCTGGCGCATTCATTTATTTTGGTTACATTAGCGTTTATTTGCTATGGATTAAACGCATCCGGCTTCCAGTTATCGCAAATGACCTTTGTGTTAGAGTTCGGTCCGCCGGCGCGGCGCCCGGTTTATTTGGGGCTGGCGTCGCTTATTATGGCTCCTTTTGTTGCGCTATTCCCTTTGATTGGCGGCATTCTTGCCGATAATGCGGGATATACTCCGGTATTTTTAGCCGGTATCATATTTAATTTTATCGCAGCCGCAGGCTTTCAATGGTATTCTAAAAGCCCGGCGCAGTTAAGCGCCCAAGCTTAGTAAATCTTGCGCGGCGGCGCATGATGTTTTTCTTTTGCCATTATATTGCCCAAGCGTATATACTAAAGTAACTAAAATTCTCTTGGAGTAATTTACAATATGTATCAGGAAGCCGCAGATATAGACCACATTATTATTGATGAAAATCATTTGAAAGATCGTGTGGCCGAACTTGGCGCAGAAATTTCCCGCGACTATCAAGGAGAAGCAATTTTACTTGTTGGCATATTAAAAGGCGCGGTAATATTTATGGCTGATTTAGCCCGCGCGATTCAATGCCCAATTTCTATAGATTTTATGGCCGTTTCCAGTTACGGCAACCAAACAGAATCCCAAGGTGTTGTGCGTTTTATTAAAGACCTGGATGATCCCATTGAAAACAAACATGTGCTGTTGGTAGAAGATATTATCGACAGCGGGCTGACTCTTAATTATGTTATTGAGCATTTAAAGCTGAAAAATCCGGCCTCACTAAAAATCTGCGCGCTGCTCGATAAATCAAGGTCACGCGAGAAAGTAGTGAAAGTTGACTACACCGGATTTTATGTGCCCAATGAATTTGTTGTTGGGTATGGGCTGGATTATGCGCAGCGATACCGCACATTGCCCTATATTGGGGTATTAAAGCCACAAATATATATGTCTTAGTCAATTGTACGTTTGCCGCTCGCTCTAAATTCTTGTAAAAATAGTTGTGGATCTCCGCTGCAATTGCGGTGTTCTTAACTATCCGGCCATTCATTTCCCACTCAAAGTGATTTTTTCTGTATAAACCAGCTTTTGGCGCCATTTCTGATAGCATTGTGCGGAAGCATAACAGCCGCAGAAATGGGTGAAGTATCATGCGCAGATGGCTTATCGTGATTATAGCAGTCGCTTGGACATTAGGAATATTATTGGAAAGTTTTGTAACTATTCCGGTTGTATGGTTGCTTATTACCACCGGAGCGTTAGTGACAGCTGGATTAACTGTGTTGGTTTTTCTGCGGCGCGCTCTTTCTTCACGCAGATATCTTCCGGCCGGCGGAATATTTTTGCTGGCGCTAGTTTTGGGAATGCTGCGCTTTATTATCAGCGCGCCGTCGGCAGACCCAATTTCGATACGCCGGCTGCCTGATAAAACAACGGTTACTATAACCGGTGTGATACTGACTGCTCCGGAACTTGGCCCAAAAGATTTTTATTTTCCGTTGCAAACACGCCAATCCGGAGCATCTGAATATGCATTGACGAAAACAGACGGAACCGTTGGGGTCTATATTGCGCCAACGAAGGCGCTAACTCCGCTGGCGGTTTGCGATACGGTTATGCTTGACGGCACATTATATCATCCCTCCGCAGCTTCGCCGCCCAATATAGACGCCACGCTGATAATGAAAGATGTGTGGGTAACCGGCCACAGTTCCTGTATTTCGCCACAGCCGCTGTTAGACGCTGTGCGCGGCCGCATTGCCGAAGGATTCGCTCAAACATTGCCTGCGCTGGTTGCGGCGTTTTTAAGCGGTATTGTTATTGGTTTAAAGACCCCGGAACTCAGGTCGCATTTGGCGTTATTTACTGAAACAGGCATAATTCATTTAGTTGTTACATCGGGATATAAAGTTACCATTGCAGCCGGAGTTGCTGCGGCGCTGTTCCGCCGCGCGCCGCGCTGGATTGGCGCTGCAGGATCATTTGCCGGAGTTTGGGGATATGTGCTGCTCAGCGGAGCGGGACCCGCAGCCGTGCGCGCCGGATTTATGGGAAGCGCATTGCTATTGGCAAACGTTACAAAGCGTGAATATGATACCTATAATGCGCTGGCGCTGACCGTTTGGATTATGACTTGCGCAGATCCTCAAACGTTGTGGGACGCCGGTTTTCAGTTATCTGCTTCCGGTGTACTGGGCATTGCAGTGCTTGGGCCGCGCTTCCATGCGCTATTTGCCGGCCCGGCGGCGCGCGTTCCCGGCGGAAAGATGTTCGCTGAAGCGCTTGCTTCCACAATGGCGGCGCAAATAGCAACTATGCCGGTGGTTGTTTCTGTATTTGGTGTTGTTTCACTTGTCAGCCCAATTGCCAATATGGCGCTGACCCCTTTGCTGCCATTCTTTCTTATAGCCGGAGCTTTTGACGCTGCAGCGGCACTGCTTTATCCGCCGTTTTGTCAAGTGTTTGCGCTTCTGCTCAATCTTCCGTTAACTTTGGCGCTCCAATTTACCGAATGGCTTGCGCGTTTGCCGTTTGCGTTTGTTACTTTGAAAGAACCCGTGTTGTGGCTTGTTCCGCTGTGGCTTGGGCTAATCTGCGCTTTGCCGATTTGGTGGAACTATCAGCCCATTGAAGCGCATTCCCGAACGGATAAACCACAACTGCCGGCGTTTTTGCGCGCCGCTTTAAGCGTTACGGCGGCGTTAACGGTAGCTGCTGCCTCAATAGGCATAACTTTGCTGCGGCCGCTTACGCAAATGCAAATTCAGTTTCTTAACACAGGAACGAACGGCCCGGCGGCTCTTATTTCGGGCAGCGCCACACAAACCGCGCTAATCGACGCCGGAGGAACAGGCACGGCGCTGGCCGACGCATTAAGCGTAACACCGGCGGGGCAAACGCATCATATTGACGCAATATTTATTACCGATGTTCGGCCGGGGCACTTCAGCGGGATTTTTCCGCTGCTGGGAACCTATTCCATTGGCGCAGTTTATACACCGGGCGATCTGCGTCCAACTGCGGAGTATGCGCTTTTGTATTATGATTTACAGCAGGCCGGAGTACCGATTCGGCAAATGCGTCAAGGAATGACGTACCGGCTTGGCGAAACTGCTGAGCTTACAGCGCTGACGCCGCAAAGCCCGCTGAGTGATTCCGGCGGCAATATTAATGACACCAATGCGCTGACTTTGGAGCTGACCTCTGCTGCGTTTACACTGGTGTTTGCCGGAGACGCCGATTTGGAAAATATACAAACCGCAATGCGTTATGCTCAAACGCTGAATCCGCCGGTTATTTTGCAAATTTGCCAGCGCGCCGTGTCGGATCCCACTGAAGATCGCAGTCAAGCGCAGATATTGGCGCTAATTCAGCCCTCGATTACTGTTATCAGCGCTTCAGCGCTCCCGGAACCCAAAAACGCCACCCAAGCAGCGCTTTCTTTAACAGGATTTTCTGCGCTCTTCGCAGCCCCGCATCGCAGCGCTCAGTCTTCTGATGTTACAATTAGTGTAAGCGGCGCGCATTGGTGGTTTGCTACTCCATAGAGATATTTAAAATATCACCCCTTGCGAATCCCTGCGGGCGTGGTGGGGTGTTTGATTTATGGATATATTTGGGAGGCTCCCCAAACCCCGCGCAAGGGGCTATCACCCCTTACTAATCCCTGCGGGTGTGGTGGGGTGTTTGATTTATGGATATATTTGGGAGGCTCCCCAAACCCCGCGCAAGGGGCTATCGCCCCTTACGAATCCCTGCGGGTGTGGTGGGGTGTTTTATTTATGGATATATTTGGGGACACTCCAAATTCCGCGCAAGGGGCTACCGCCCCTTACGAATCCCCATGGGTGTGGTGCGGTATTGTTTTATAAAAGATGTTTTGGGGACGGCGCTTGTGTACCGCGCGGCGTTATTGGTCGGAGCGGTCATAAAACGAACACCACACGATGAAACGTGTGGCTTGTTTCCCCACCTCCACCACCTGCGCAAGGGGCTACCGCCCCTTATATATCCTCGGTGGTTGTACCGATCCTTGTTTTAGGGGCTTATTTTTATTTAGCGTTCACCTAATGACGCCATCGTATAAATGGTATTCATCATGCCCCTCACAATTCGTTGTCATGCCACTAAATCTTCCATTCGTGAAAGTTCCATTTCGATTTTTTGAACATGCTTGAATTGACCGATTCCAGAAAAAATGATACATTGGAAATAATCTTTCAAATGTTTATCAAAAGAGTGATAATGAGTTTATCCGATAGGAGATATTTCATGAACCAACCGCCTCGCGCAGGTATGTATTCACTTCGTGCTGAGTTGTTTGCGCGCTTAAGTTTAGCTGGTATTGCACTCTATGTTGTGTTGGATATTATTGCGCAAGTACTGCCACCCCATTATAATCCTATTTCACAGGCAGAAAGTGATTTGGCAGTTGGGCCATTTGGTGTAGTTATGGCAGTGAATTTTGTTGTGCGCGGGTTGCTGTCTGTTGCAGCGGTTACGGCATTGCAGAGCAGTTTGCCAGATAAAGCGCGATCTCGTGCAGGCGAATTTTTGCTTTCTATTTGGGCTATAGGGGCAATTATACTGGCCTTTTACCCGACAGATCTACAAGGACAGCATGCCACTGTACACGGTCTCATCCATCTTGCAGTTGCGCTAGTTGCTTTCGTGACTGGAGCCATCGGTGAATTGCTGTTGTCACTGCGTTTGCGGGCAAGTTCCCATATGCAACCAATTGCGTCTTTTTCACTGGGAATTGCCATTATTGCAATAATTATGCTTCTGATATTACTTGTAACTGAGCAAAGTGTAATTGGCCAGCATTACTTTGGTTTGCTTGAGCGCCTTTTTTTAGGAACAGTCCTTCTTTGGATTGCTGTTGTGATGGCGCGGTTGCAAACAGGACAAAAAGAAAAATTATTATAACTACTCAGGAGGTTTTCAAAACTCAGCGTAAGAGGGACAAACACCACATGATAATAGTCTTATATATGGAAAGAGGGGCAATCATTATTGCCCCATGGAATATTTTTACAATTTAAAGATTTTGGGAGGCGCCCCAAACCCCGCGCAAGGGGCAACGGCCCCTTATGTATTCAGATGCTCAACCACCAACGCTGCGCCGTAGCGCAAGCGCCACCGTCTATTTTAACAAAAGCATGGAACACCATAGCCGGCTGGATATGATGTTTCAAAACAAAGCAAACGATAAAGTGATTAGAAGCTAAAAGTTTTAAGTTAACAATAAAAAAGGGTGAATTTTTAAAAATGGTGAATTTGGTAACTTTAGGTGTAGAGCAGGTATTGATATTAGGGGCTATTACGATTGGTATAATGGGAATAGTTGATGGATTGGTTTTAAAAAAGATTCATCTTGGATATGGGCCATTTGAGGCAAGGATAATCAAAGGTAAATGGGCACAAGTTATCGGATTATTCAGCCTTTTATTCTTAGTACTCATTCTGAAGTTTACTATATCATATATATCTGAGTTATCAACATATTGCCATAATAGTGTTTTTTGTGAAATGACAACACCTATTACTTCAATGTTTAGCGAATGGCACATTCCTTTTGGTTATGTTATGTTTATTTTGTATTTTATCCTATGGTATATATCACGGAAAAGAGATATCAATTTTGTGCCATTTGCACTGGCGCGAGGATCACAAACTGGCGCACAGATCCGCGCGCAAATTCATGAGCGAATAGCCCAGGAGCAAGAACCTCAGCTAAGCAACGAACGAATTGATGATATCCGAAGGCAAGTGGATAATACCATTCCCTTTCTTAGTTTGCGGTACCGAAAATACATATTTGAAAACCGAATGGTGAATACATCAAACCTAATTCAATTAGTTCTTGCATACCCAGATTTTAAAGTGATGAATCCGAGCGAGCGAATTGCAGTGCAGATAATAGTTGAAATAACAGCATCAGTCATGAATAAAAACCAAGGAATTTTGTTTAAAAAACGGAAAGAAAAAGAACATGTGGAAACAAAAGCGCCTGAGGCAAGTAATCATTCAATAGACGAGAAAGAACTAGGCGCAAAATAAATCTATTGCATATATTAAAAAAGCTCTATTTCAGCACAAAAATAAATAGACGCAAGAATAAAAATCAAAGACGAAAGAAGCTTAGCGCTTCTATTTGTGCATAATTACAACCGCCGCGCGGTACACATGGGTGGAGGCGGGGACAAGCCACACGATTCATCGTGTGGTGTTTGTTTTGTGGCCACCTTGCCACGGATGCCGCGCCGTAGCGTAAGCGCCACCGTAATACGCTTGTTTTATATCAACCACCGCACGGTACACATTGAGGCAATGCAATCCGGTAGGGGCGACCCTTGCGGTCGCCCTTGCTGCCCGGCAATCAATATTGCCCTATGGGGTTGTTTATAAAAAGAGATTTTGGGGACGCCCCAAACCCCGCGCAAGGGGCTATCGCCCCTTACGAATCCCCGCCGGCGCGGTGCGGTATTGTTTTATAAAAGATGTTTTGGGGACGGCGCCCCAAGCCCCGCGCAAGGGGCTATCGCCCCTTACGAATCCCCATGGGCGTGGTGCGGTATTGTTTTATAAAAGATGTTTTGGGGACGGCGCCCCAAGCCCCGCGCAAGGGCATTCGCCCTTTACGAATCCCTGCTGGCGCGCCGTAGAGCAAGCGCTAGCTTTTTGATAATTTTGTTATGGCGTATGGCGCATGATATATGCTATTTTTTAAATGGCGCTGAATTCGCAAACTGTAAAGCCGCATGCGGCGCGGAATGGATGATTTGAAAATTTGTCACTATGGGAAACAGCGGCGTTTCAGCCGATTTATGAAGATGAACATACTTTGGCGGTGTGTAAATCTGCTGGGGTGGTTGCGCATCCATCATATAAAAATCCTGCAGGCACATTAAAAAACGCAGTAGATGATTGGTACGCCCAGCAAAATAAACCTGCGCCTTGGCTGATGCATCGGCTGGATAAAGACACTTCGGGAATTGTGCTGTTTGCTCGCTCTGCGTTTGCTTTGAAGATGTACGCCAAGCAATTCAAGCGACATACCACTGCAAAGTGGTATATTGCCATTGTAAGCGGTTGCATCGCCGATTCTGATGGTACGATTACTTTGCCACTGCTTCGCGACCCGGAAGATCGCCGGAGAGTTATTTCCGACGCATCCGGCGCCATCGCCGAAACTCGCTATATCCGGCGATTTGTTGGCGAACAGGCTTCTTTATTATTTTTGCAGCCTGTTACCGGCAGAACCCATCAGCTGCGCGCGCATACCTCGCTTATGGGCTTTCCCATTTTGGGAGATACGGTTTATAATGCGCAGGATCAAGAGAATCCGGTTCGGGAATCGCGTATGTATTTGCATGCGGCGGCGTTGTCTATTATGGCGCCGGAAAGTGAGCATTCCGTTACCCGGAGGTTTCTGTATTCGGCTCCGCCTGGGGAATTTTACGAACGCGCGCCGGAATTAGCGCAGATAGATCTTGCAGCCGAGCTTACCGAGCTTATTGCGAAACAATTTGAGCGATAGAAGGCGCTGAATATTTTTTGTTGGTGTTTATAGCGCTGACGCGGATGAACACAGCAGCTAGTTAATTTATCTATGGGAGGAACGCATCAATGCAGTTGCAAAGCATTGAAGACATTCAGCAAAAACACAGACATATTTATCTTTCACCCCATTTTGATGACGCGGTGTTATCTTGCGGCGGCTCAATTGCCATGCAAACCCAAATAAATTTGCAGCCGTTAATTATTACGATATTTGCGGCTCCGCCGGCTGATGGCGCCGCGCTATCAGCATTTGCCAAGCAGGTTCAGACTTCTGCTGGTTTAGGTGAATCCGGCGCAGATGCGGTTGCCCGCCGCAGAGAAGAAGATCGCGCTGCGTGCGAATACATAGGCGCTGATTATCTATGGCTGAATTACGCCGACGCTATTTATCGCGGCTACGACAGCGGGGAATCTTTGTTTGGCGATATCAACAGAAATGATCTCGATTTGGAGGAAACCTTGGCGCAAGTCATGCTGAAAATTCATGAATTAGCGCCAAACGCCGTTATATATGCGCCGCTGGGCGTCGGCCACCATGTCGATCATCAGTTGGTTACTTCCGCGGCTGCGCGGCTTATCAACGAAAAGGTGAACATTAAATTTTACGAAGATATTCCATACGTTACCAAGCCAAATACGTTACAAACCAGGCAAACTGAATTAAAAATCAGTATGGAGCCTGAAATGAATGAAGTGTCGTTTCAATTGGACTATAAGTTAAACGCCACAGCGCTGTATGCTTCACAAATTGCGCCGCTGTTTAAAACTGAAGACGTTATGCGCCGTGAGATTACCGCATACAGCAAATCAATTAAGCCCGCGAATGCGCATATTGCTATTGAGCGCTTTTGGGCGTGGGACGCTTAATTCGTCTTTTCACGCCGCAGTTTAAAGAAAAGAGTGTATGTTTACAATGTCGCAGCGAATGATTACACCGGAAGATTTTTTCCGTATGAAACTAGTCAGCGATTCGCAAATTTCGCCGGATGGCTCTAAAATTGCCTATACGCTGCAAACCGTTGATAAGGAAAATTCCGAATATAAAGAGTCCATTTGGCTTGTTGGCGCAAATAGCCCCGCTGTTCAATTTACCTCCGACGGATCTTCTCCACACTGGTCTCCGGATGGTTCTACCCTGGCTTTTGTTTCCGGCCGCGAAGGCGTTTTGCCGGATCCACAGCCGGAGGAATCCGCGCAAGATCGCGATAAACGCTGCGGAAAAGGTAAGTCGCAAATTTGGGTTATTTCCGCGTTCGGCGGCGAGGCGCGCCAAGTTACTTTTATGCGGTGGGGCGCTGCAAATCCCAAATGGTCTCCCGACGGTTCGCGCATATTATTTTCCGCGAAAACCGGCGAAATTCCAGAGACGCCTGAGCATGACGGCAAAAAAGAGCCACGCCTTCGCAAAATCGATCGCTTTATGTATCGCTTTAACGGCAGAGGCTATATGTATGAACTCCGTTCACACTTATTTGTTGTCCCCGCGGCTGGCGGAACACCCCAGCAGCTGACCGATGGCGATTGGGATGACGGATCTGCGCAGTGGTCGCCGGACGGCGCGCAAATTCTCTTTACATCTGATAGACGTGAAGACCGCTGGTTGATGCCCGTTTCGCAAATTTATTTGATGAACAGCGATGGCTCAGATCAACATCAGATCTCCGGACCAAGCGATACATTTGAGTATTTTTCACCAAATTGGTCTGCCGACGGCAAGAAAATTGCCAGCCTTGGCGGTAGAATCTGGCGTAGCGGCGGTCATACCGATATCTTCGTTTTTGCGCCGCATGAAACTCCGCGCTTGTTGACCGAAAATATTTATGTCACTTTTTCCGACGCAATCGGCTCAGATCTGCGTGAAGACCACGCCGACGAAACACCAATTTGGTCGGATGATAACCGCACGCTATTTGTGCTGGGCAATGCGCGCGGCGCCGGCAATTTATATGCGTTCGACACGGAAACACTGGCGCTGACCGAATTGACGACGGGTAACCACCAAATTTTAGGGTATTCTTTTACCGAAGATCATCACCATATGGCGCTGGCAATTGCCGATACTCAGCAGATGGGTGATATTTTCCTTGGTGAAGTTCATGGCGCTGCGCCAACCCGATTAACCAATGTGAACGCCGAATTGCTGGAAGAACTGAATCTGGCTGTGCCCGAGGAATTTGAATTTACCGGAGCTGATGGCTGGAATATTCAAGGCTGGATCTTGAAACCGGCAGATTTTGATTCGCAGAAAAAATATCCCATGCTGCTGGAAATTCATGGCGGGCCTAATACCTGCTATGGATATACCTTTTTCCAAGAATTTCAAACACTGGTGGCAAACGGCTATGTAGTGGTATACACTAATCCTCGCGGCAGCACCAGCTATGGGCGCGATTTTAGCCGCGCTGTGCATGGCGCTTGGGGCCTTGGTGATTATGAAGACCTGATGGCCGGGGTAGACGCAGTGCTAGCGCGCGGCTATGTAGATGAAAAGCGGCTGGGTGTGCTTGGCGGCAGCTATGGCGGCTTTATGACCAACTGGATTGTTGGACACACGAATCGCTTCTCCGCCGCAATTACGGAACGCTGTGTTTCTAATTTGGTGTCGAAATACGGCACAAGTGATATTGGCCCCTGGATGGCGTTGGATAACTGGGATGGCAGCCCATGGGAGCAGCCGGAAAAATATCGGTTCCATTCCCCAATTACCTATGTGAATAATATTCAAACTCCGTTGCTGATTATTCACAGTGAAGAAGATTGGCGCTGCCCCATTGAACAAGGGGAACAGATGTTTACTTCGCTGAAATGGCTGAAACGCGATGTGGAATTTATCCGTGTTGAGGGACAAAATCACGATTTAACCCGTGATGGCCACCCACGACTGCGTATTGAACGCATGGGTGAAGTGGTAAAGTGGTTTAACAAATATTTTGCGTGATAGTAAAGTCCGGGCAGGTAAGATGATTCTTAACCTGTCCGGCGTTTTGTATCTGCAAAAATAAATTATGGATATTTTTTTTATGAGTGATTTAACAGAAAAACTGAGCCTTTACTCAACCGGAGATTCTATCGAAGCGCCGAAAAGTGAAACGGAAATACACCGAGCGGTTACCGTTTATTTGGTGCGCCATGGCCAGTCTGAATTTAATGTCAGCCGGCGGTTGCCCGGCCAATTAAAAGGCATACACCTTACCGAACAAGGTAAAAAAGAAGCCGCAGATTTAGGTAACGCGATTCAGGATATGCCTTTGACTGCGATTATTTCCAGCCCTTTGGAACGAGCGTATGAAACAGCAGAATTAGTGCGCGGTTCTCATAACCTTCCAATTTATACCGATGAACGCTTGATGGATACCGGTATGGGTGAATGGGCAGGGCAAGATGTGCACGAACTGGCAAAAATAAATCCGCAGTGGGCAGAGTATGTGCGCCGGCCAACTCAGCCGCCTGCCGGAGTTGATGGCGTAGAAGGATTTTACGCAGTGCTTCAGCGGGTAGTTGCCGCTGTGGAAGCTGCCCGGAATAACCCAGAGTATGGCGGGCATATTATGTTTGTTGCGCACGCCGACCCTATTAAGCTGATTATTTCACATTATCTGCGGCTGCCAATTGAAAATTCATCGTGGCTGTTTATCCCTAATGCGTCAATGACGATTCTAGCTTTTAACGGTAAGGAAGATCCCCGCGTAAAAGCGCTGACCTGGACACCTGCTCCGGCATGGCTGCGCCCGAGCGCCGAACCGGAAATAAGCGCAGAGCCTCTGAAAAACGCCGAACAGCAGAAAAATTCCAAGCCTTCAAAGAACACCGAGCAGCGCAAGAAGGTACCCGCAGTAAAATAATGCGCGGGTAAGCGAATTTTGCCTTGCGCCAGACCAATTTTGCATAATTGGAAAACATTTATGGCTATTTTTTTGCTGCGACGTCAGGGTTCTGCTTCTGCATAAGCTGCTGCATAAATTGCGGTGGTGGCGGAGGCAACCCGCGGCGCAGCAAATCCAAATACGCCTGCAGGGTAATAATATCTTCCGGTGGCAGATCGGGTAATTTCTCGCGTATTTCCTGAATATCTTTGATAAGTCCCGATACTCGCTCATGCGAAATAGCAATTTCAACTTGCGCCGCCAATTTATCTTTATTGCTGTCAAAATCAACCCAATAAACCGTTTCAAGAACCAGCCCGTATGGCTTAAAAATCTCGTTAACGCTGTCGCGCAGCACTTGAATAAAATCTTCGCGGGTATCGATGCGTTCAAAAGCTTGCTTGGGGTAATGCAGCGCAAGATGTTTAGCGGCGACATTTATAGTTTGGTCTACCATCTGCCCAAGTTCATCGATAGATGTATCCGGTGATTTTTCGTTTAGCCGCAAATCCATAATCAGTGTCATTTTTATCATCTGATCAATCAGTGTTATTTCCGGTGAAATTCTCCAGCGAATTTGCAGTTCGGCGTAAAACCGCTCGTTGCTGTCACTTGGCCGCATGTTATTTAATTTAATTTTTTGCGAACGCAGTTGCATATTTACCGTGTGTTTTAGGTAAATATTTTCAATGCCGGGAATGATAAATATAGCGCCCGGCTGCCCGATGTGATGCATATGCCCAAAACGATACACAATTGGCCGGCCCGGATCTACGGTTGTTTTAACAAACAGTTTAAAGCCTGCAATCAGCGCTGCCACGCAGAAAATAACGCTTAGCCACGCCAATCTTGGCGCATATACAATTGCCGTTATAGTCAATCCAAGGACGGTTATAAGAAAAATTCGTATTGATGTGTTCATTGTAAAGGCAATCGCAGAAAACCTTGCCTTCTGGCGTGGGTTTGTTGTACTGCGCCATCTCCTTTGATAGCTTTGCATGGCAAAACTGGCGCCAATCAGCGCGCTGTACAGTGTTTCAGCGGATAAATTATTGAAACTGAAATTTTTTTAATTGCTATTTCAGCGCTGTGTTTTTTCGCAATCAGCGCAAATTCCGGTCAGCGCCAAATGATCGGCGCGTATGCTGAAACCGTAGCGTAATCGCGCTTGTTCGCGCAGTTCAGTAAATATTTCGTCTGCTACTTCCCAGCGGCGCCGGCATTTTTCACAAATGAGGTGATGGTGCGGGTGTGCGCCGATAAGCTCGTATTCTGCGGCGCGGTCATCAAAGCGTGTTTCGGAAATAATGTTATGTTTGCGCAGCGTTTCTAAGGTGCGGTATACCGTTCCTTGGTGAATGGCCGGAATATGTTCGCGCACACGTTCGCCAATAATCTCTGCGGTGAGGCGCTGATTCGTTCCTTCATCGATAACATGCAGGATAATAATGCGCTGGGTGGTTACTTTAACTCCAAACCGTGTCAGCAGCTCTTTATATTGGGAATAGGGATCGCTCATGAAGTGCTCTTTTCAACAGAATAATGTCCTTGCCATGGTAACCGGAACCTTGCGCACACAGAATAATTTTGGTAAAATAATGGGGTTTGCAGGGGGGATATGCCGCCCCCTGCGTTTCCCTGCTGCTGCGGTGTTATGGCAGCCCCGCGGCGTTGCGCGCCAGCTGAATAATTTCAGCGGGGGCTATGCCAAATCCAATTACGCCAACTGCTGCAATAAACAGCGCAATGGTGGCGCCAACTGGCAATGCCACTGCGGCGGCAGTGGCAATTGATACTTTGGCTGCCGCGGCAGATCCGCCTGCGCTGATGATTTCAGCGTGTAATGACTCGGATTCTGCGCTGCTTCCGGCAGGCGGAACAAAATACATCATCCAAATAACCCGCAGGTAATAGAAAAAGCCCGCGGCGCTGGCAAGAACACCGATAATGGTTAACTCAATGTGCCCGCTGACTGCTGCCGCATAAAATACAGTATATTTGCCGATAAAGCCCGCTGCGCCTGGTATACCGGCCAGCGCAAAGAGAAATATTGCCATTGCCGCAGCAAGCAAAGGGCTGCGCGATGCAAGTCCGCGCAAATCATCCAGTCCAACGTTGGTGTCTATCTGCTGTTCTAGCGCCGAAAGAACGCCAAATGCTCCTGTGTTCATCAGCGCATATACAGCTAAATAGGTTAATACGCCGGCGGTTCCCAGCGAATTGGCCACAGCGACACCAATCAGCATGTATCCTGCGTGGGCAACACCGGAATAGGCCAGCATGCGCTTGACATTTGTTTGTGTGGCCGCCAGTATATTGCCGCCAATGGTGGTTATTATTGCCAGCGCCCAAATAATACCCTGCCATTCCGCTGTTACGGAGCCGAATGTTTCGGTGAACAGCCGAATAAACACCACAAAAGCGGCTGTTTTAGTGCCGGAAGCCATCATAGCGGTTATCGGTGTCGGCGCGCCTTCATATACATCGGGTGTCCAAGCATGAAACGGAATTGCCGAAACTTTAAAAGACAACCCAATAATCAGCAACGCCATGCCCATAATAAAATAGGGGCCAAATCCGCTTGTCAGCGTAAATTGGTGGTTTGCAAGAAAATTTTGTATGCCGGCTAACTGTGTTGTTCCGGTTGCGCCGTAGGTTAACGCCATGCCATACAGCAAAAAGCCCGAGGCAAACGCGCTGAGCATAAAATATTTCATCCCGGATTCATAGGCCTTTGTTTGCCCCGGTGAAAACGCGCATAATATATAAAGCGGAAGTGAAAGTAATTCTATGCCTAAAAATATTGTCATTAAACTTGCGGCGCTTGTCAAAAGCAGCATACCCAGCGCCGCTAGCTGCACAAGGGTGTAATATTCGCCCTGCTGCGCTACACCTTGGCGTTCAATATATCCCGGCGCAATGAGCAGGGATAAGAATGTTGTCACCAAAATAATAACGGAGCCAAACAACGCGAGATGATCGGTAGTGATCATACCATTAAACGCCAAGACATTCCCGCTTGATTGATAGAGCATATAAACTCCGGCCCCGGAGCCAGCAACACCGGCCAGCGCCACTGCAACCAACGCGCTGCGCGCTTTTGCCGGCAGAAAAATATCAATAAGCATGGTGAGCGCGGTGGTTACAACCAGCGGCGCCAGCGCCAGCAGATGTCCCCAATCTGCATTGGAAACTGTATAGATAAAGTTCATAGTGCGCTTTGCCGTCCCATTATTTGAATGATGCGCAATCCGCTTGCGTGAAACTGCCCGGACAGCGCGGTAAATTGTGTTAGAGTCGGCCCAATACGGTCTGGTAGAAATGCGGGAGCCAATCCGATATAGAGCATCAGCGCAATCAGCAGCAGCATGGGCAGCAGCGCAGCAAATGAAATATCTGCGGATTTTGCGCGCGCGGCGGCGGTTCCGTTTGGCTGAGCGATAATGTCACTTTCGGGGCCTTCCATAACTCCCTGAAAGAATTGCAGCATATACCATGCGGCGGGTATGATAACCAAAGTTGCCAGCGCGCCAAGAACTGCGTTTGCCTGAAATGCGCCCAGCAAAGTAAGAAACTCACCGGAAAAACTGTTCAACCCCGGCAACCCTAAGGAAGACAGCGCCGCTATGCAGAATACAACCGCCAAAACCGGAGTTTGCCGCGCCATGCCGCCAAATCTGCGAAGCGAGCGCGTTGCGTAGCGTGATTCGATGTAGCCGGCAATGATAAAGAGCGCGCCGGTGGTAACGCCGTGATTCAGCATTTGCAGAACCGAGCCTTCCAGCCCAAATGTGTTCAGCGCAAATATACCAAGGATGATAACGTTCATATGGCTTATGCTGGAATACGCCAGCAGCCGCTTCATATCAGACTGAGTAAGCGCTTGCACTGCGCTGTATAAAATGCCGATAACCGCCAGCACAGCTATATATGGAGCCGCTTGTTTTGCTGCCTGTGGGAATATTGCCGCGCCAAAGCGCAGGAAGCCATATACACCTGTTTTTGACATCGCTCCGGCCAGCATAACGGTAACCGGAGCAGGCGCTTCGGTGTAGGCGTCGGGCGCCCAAGAGTGAAATGGAAACAGCGGCGATTTTACTGCAAACGCCGCAGCAAACGCCAAAAATAAAATTAGCTGTGCGTTTGCGGGAACGTGACCCGCTAATTGGGCAAAGCTCATGCCGGTTCCGCCGGAAACGGCGGCGTTTAAACCAATGACCCCGGCCAGCATAAGTAATGAGCCGACGGCGGTATACAAAACGAATTTTATCGCCGCATAGGTTCTGCGCGGCCCGCCGAATGTTCCCACCAGCAGATACGCCGGCACCAGCATAACTTCCCAGAACACATAAAACAAAAATGCGTTTTGCGCAAGAAATACGCCTTGAATGCCGGTGGCTAAAAAGAGCATCAAAAAGTAAAATAGGCGTGGCTTATCGGAATTTTGCGAGACTTCTGCGGAAACCGAGATTGCGGTAAATGTTAGTAAAGCAGTAAGAATAACCAGGAAGACGCTGACACCGTCTGCGCCGAGCGTATAGTTTAATCCCAGCCCGGGAATCCATGGCTGCGCTTCAGTAAATTGAACCGCGCCGGAGGCTGTAAACTGAAAGCCTGCGTATACGGCCAGGATCAATTCTATGGCAGAAACGCCAAGCGCCCACATGCGCGCTGCGCTGCGGGGAAACAGCGTTCCGGCCAAACCGCCGGCGGCCGGTAGAAAAATCAGCGCCGACAAGATGGGGAAATTCACGTTAAGAACCCCTCTTTCGTATTAGAGAATAGGTATTTTTTTAAAAGCTTTATGATTCATTGTACATCTATCATTGTACACCAAAACCGGCTATGCCGCTATTTGCGCTGCCGCCGGATCATTGGTATCCGCTGGTTTTGCAGCGCCGCGTTGCACTGGGGGCAAATATACAGCCCGTCCGCTTCGCGATAGCGCAGTTCTTCAGCGGGAAACGCCATGTAGCACACACCGCAGTGCCCAGCGTCGGGGCGCGAAGAAACGGCGCGATAGGCAATAAAACTTTCGCGCAAATCATCCAGCATGTTGGTTAATTCTCCCACAGGTGTAGGTGTGTGTTGGGTAATAGTGCGGGTTTCATGCCCCGAAACACTGCGCGGCCGCGGCGTATTTGCCGTACTTTCGATTTTTGCAGGGTACGGCTCTATTTCTTGCGAGGGCACGTTCTCTGCCTCGGCCTCCGGTTTTTCAGCAGGTGTGTTTTCGGTAAATTCTTTATATTCGGTAAAATCGGTGTGTTCGGCGTGGGCAATGATATCAACGTCCAGCGGCTTATAATATTTTGAATGTGAATAAGCGCTGAGCGACTCAATATATTCACCGTGCGCGCCGTGAATTTCTACTTTGGCAAATTCTGTGCGCTCAATATGGATATGCGGCTGATCTTCTATGTGAATGTGCTCGGCCGCGTCTTCGGTTTGCCCGGCGTCTTCCGATTCACTGTCACCGCCGTGCGCTGCGTTCATTTGCAGTGTTGGTTTTTTTTTATCTCGAGAATGTTTATATCTTCGTTGGCTGCTCATAATTAAAATCCCCTGGCGTAGGCGAAAATACCGCCAATATGTTCAGCATATCACGAATTGAACAGTTTGGCAGTATCATGCCGAAGGTCCCGACCTTCTTGACATATTGAAAATATCTGATAAGGTATTAATTACCACACTTTTTTCCTGTTTCGGGGAGGCGTATACCATGATTCGAGACTCCGGCAAGATGGCTGCAGCGGCCCACACAGCCATGGGAAAAATTATTCAGTTTCGCGCGTCTGCCACAGAAGAGCCGATGGCGCCAAGCGTTCAGGAACGCGGCAGACATTTTTTAAAGTTTGCCCTGCCGGCTATTCCGGTTGCGGTATTTACCAGCGTTTTTCTTTTATGCTACTCCGTTGAGGCGGCAGACGCCACAGCCGCCGGCCGTGTTATCGATCCCGCGGCGCCACTGCTGGGCGCGTTGGGCGTTACCTTTTTTATCAGCGTTTTATGCGTTGCCATCTATGAAATCTACCGCAAAGTTACGGATTAATGCGCGCCGCCGCCGTTTGATCGATGCGGTTTTACACGCATAAATCGGCGCAAAACAGCGGCGCACAGAAATTATTTCGCTTTAAGACCTCCGGGCAAATTGTTTTACCTGTTTTTCAAACCCGCGAAGATCCAGCCATGATTTTACTTCTCCGCCGATAATAACCGGCGCTTTTTGCAGCGCGGCGATGTTGCGCGAACCGGTAAGTTGCATGGCGGTTTTTAATTCCAGCAAAAATATATCCAGGTAATCAAAAACAGCTTGCTGGCTGGTTGAAGCAGCTTGCAGCATTGGAAACGCAACGCCGGCCACGCTTGCTCCCAAGGCTATGGCTTTGGCGGCGTCCAGGCCGGACCTTACACCGCCGGTAGAGATTAAGGGCAGTTTGGAGGCACCGGCTTCAATAATGCTGATGGGTGTGGCGATGCCCCAATTACGGAAAACATTGCCAATAACGAATGTTTTCGTGTCACCCATTTTTTCGGCGCGAATAGCCTCCATGGCCGCCATGCTGCTGCCGCCGGCGCCGCCGGTGTCTATTGCCTGAACGCCGGTGTTTTTCAGCGCTAAGGCGCTTTCCTTGCTGATTCCGGCTCCGGTTTCTTTGGCGATGACCGGATGCTCTACGGCTTTTGTCAGCTGCGCAAGGGCTGCCAGCACACCGCGCGCGTTTAAATCACCTTCGGGCTGCGCCGATTCCTGCAAATAATTCAAGTGCAGGGCAAGCGCGTCTGCGCCTATCATGCTGATGGCGCCGCGAATTTCCTCGATAGTAAACGGCGCTTTGCCGGCTTGCGGAATAATTTGCGGCGCGCCGACATTTGCTATTAAAAACGCCGATGGCGCCACCCGCCTTGTAATTGCATAGGTTTCCGCCAGCTCCGGCGCGGCAATACCCGCTCTTTGGCTGCCAACCCCCATAGCCAATCCGTATTTTTCTGCCGCAATAGCCAGCCGTTCATTGATAATTGCCGCGCCGTCATACCCTCCGGTTATGGCAGATATAAATATCGGCGCGCGCAGTGTTTTCCCCAGAAACTCCACGCTGCAGTCAATTTCATCGCGGTCTGTTTCGGGAACCGCCTGGTGAATTAAATGGATATCTGCCCAAGACGCCTGCTGCGGCGCAGAAAGATCGTGCTCCAGCGCCGCAGCAACATGTTCTGCTTTTCTTTGCCGAATGGTGTTATTCGTCATCAAACTATTCCTTTAAAAATATTATTGAATGCCTGGCCGACGCCGCAAAAAAATCGAAGGGATGCCATTGCGCATTTATATAAAAATTGTATTTGGGGACACCCCAAACCCCGCGCAAGGGGCAATCGCCCCTTACGAATCCCTGCCTTGTTTTGCCCGTTGAGTAGTTACCATCTTAGTTTATAATACAATAAGATTATCGTTTTACACCAAGATATTTGCCGCAAGAAGCGCAGCAAGGCAATCAAGGAAGCAGAAGTTAAGTTATGGAAAAACAGATTTTGTTCCGGCGCGAAGCTGATATGGCGCAATGGTGGCTGAACCATGCGCCGCTGAATATTCCGCTGCAAACAACCGATGGCGCCCAGCTTACAATCATGTTTCAGGGCCGGCCGGGTACCGGAAAGGGTCCCGATTTTTGCGACGCTGCTATTCATCTGAACGGAGCCGCGCTTTCAGGTGATATCGAGCTGCATTTGCGCGCAGGCGGCTGGTTTACCCATGGCCACGCGGAGGATCTGCGTTACAGCAGAGTTATTTTGCATGTGATAGCTGCGCCAATGGCGGATGCAGGGCGCGCGGCTATCACTGCGTCTGGCGCGCGCGTTCCGTCGCTGCTGGCAGACGCGCATCTTCTGTGGCGCAGTTTTGCAGCTGCCCAGCCGGTATGGCCGTGCCAAAGCAGCAATATTACTACTGCGGCGCTTATTCGGCTGGGAGAACGCAGATTTCAAGAAAAGAAGCAGCGTTTTATGCGCATGTTGCGGCAATCGGAATCGCCGGCGCGCAATTTGGAAGCGATTTTATTTGGCGCGATTGCCGAAGCGTGTTTGTATGGCAGGAATTATCTGCCCGCGCGCACGGAGTTTGCCGAATTGTTTCCGGCCGGCGAGCATTTTGCCGCAGTTGGCGGCGACGCAATAGGCGTTCGGCGCTTGAAAATGCTTGCCGAAACATATTCCCGCCGGGCTGCAGGGCAGCAGTTGGCAATATGGCTGTGCGGCGCAGCCTTTACGCAAGATCCCGCGCAATTTTGGCAGACCCTGCGTCGCTGGCTGGCTGATGAACCCAAAGGCGGTATCGGAGTTGCGCGGGCAGATATCATTATATGGAACGCGATTTTGCCGGTTTTGGCGGCCTATGCTTCGGTTTGCGGAGCTGTGCGATTGGAAAGCGCCGCGCTGCAATGCGCGCTGCAGGCGCCGGGTTTGCAATCGAATATTTTAACGCGCTATATGAAATCGCTGTGGGGGTTGCGCCAACTTCCTCGCGGCGCAGCAGCGCAGCAGGGCATGCACGCAGTATATTCCGGATGGTGCAAGGAAAAGCGCTGCGCAGATTGTCCTATGGCGTATTTGGGCTAGTCCAAATGGAGTAATCAATTTGTAAACTACTGGCGTGAAACAGCAGTATTTCGATATTTGTATTATGACTGTGATACATTTCATTGCGTCATTTCGCTGATAATCTGTATAATTAGGTCAGTTAATTTATAGTAAATGATACTGTTTTGCTCGAATTATGAAGGATGCGCCATTGCGCACATGTTGGCAGCGCAGGAAAGGATGGTGTAGCGCAGAGTAAAGCAAGCGAATGTGAGAGGTAAATATGGCAAAATTAGTTTTGCTTGTAGAGGATGATCGGGATTTGCGTGAATTGCTTGCCCAAGCGCTGCCTTATTTTGGCGCTTTTCAGGTGGTTACTGCAGAAAACGGCGATATTGGCTTGGAAAAAGCCTGTACGCTTGTACCGGATTGTATTGTGCTGGATGTAAAAATGCCGGGCTTAAATGGATTAGAGGTTGCCCGTGCGCTGCGCGGAGACAGCTCTACCGAAAACATACCTATAGTTATTTTATCAGCGATGGCGCAGGATTTTGATGTGTTTGCCGGTCTGGCTTCCGGCGCAGACAAATACTTGCTAAAACCAACGAAACCCCAAGTACTTGCCGCTGCAATTATTGAATCTATGAGTATTGCAGCGGGTGAACGTGATAGGATGTATAGTGAGTTTGCTCAAAAAAGTGAGGAACGAGATGAAAACGTCGAACCAAGAATTTGAAATAAATTCAGCCCCGCAAGAGCTTGATACTGCGCGAGGTCTTAGTTTATCCCGTTATGTCAGTGTATTATTTGCTGTTGTAACAATATTGCTGATGACCGGAAGGCTGGTTTTAAATCATGTGCAGCTTGGCCACTTCAGCCGCGTCATTGTTATGGTTGCCGCGGCAAATATCATCAGCATAAATTTGTACTTTTTTGCGTATTATCTTACCGCGTTTAAAAAAGGGAATTGGGCGGGCCGTTTCATTATTCTGGCGTTTCTTATCTCGTTGTTTTCGGTGCAGGCGTACCGCGTTTCACAATATGGATTAGATCCGCTAACAATAGCCAGTTTTACCGCAGAGTTAATTCCTATTGGGCTAGCAAGTGTGCTGGATGGTTCAGCGCTTATGTTTACAACAACAGTTATTATCAACATTGCGACTGCGGTTATTATTTTTATCATCGGCGGGAAGAACGCCCAATTTTCCTATTTAGTGTATGGAGCCTACGCAATTAACTTTGCGGTAGATTGGCTGATTGCAATGCTGGTATTTTTGGCGTCTACACTGTATAATCGCGCTTTGCTTGAAGTAGGGGCATTAAAACAGGCATATGAACGATCTGTGCAGTTAGAGAAGCTGAAAGATCAATTTATTACCCATGTCAATCATGAGCTGCGCACACCGATTATGACGATGCAGGGCACTATCGAATTTTTAGGCGAGGCGCGCGATTCGCTGCCGGAATCTGCGCAAAATGATTTAATTCAGCAGGCGCGCCGCAACGCTCAGCGCTTGGTAGATTTGTTAAACAGCATTTTAGACGCCCGCCAAATTGAACGCCGTGTTGCAACTATGGAGACCGAGCCGGCGCACGCCCTGACATTAGCCAAAGCAGCGGTAGAAATTATCGATCCTTTGCAAGAGCGTGGCATTCAAATTACCGGTGATTCGCATATTTTTGCCATGGGACAGAAAACGGCGATCCTGCAAATTCTAACGAATTATCTTTCCAATGCGGTGAAATATTCTCCCGCCGGCGCACCGATTGCAATTTTTATTACGAAGGTTTCCGCGCCGGAACACAGAAGAGGCCGCCGCAAAGCTGAACAGGTAGTATTCAGCGTACAAGACGGCGGCCCGGGAGTGCCTCCCAATCAGATACCGTTGTTATTTAACCGGTTTGTCCGGCTGGAACATCATTTAGCTTCAAATATTCCGGGCAACGGCCTCGGGTTGTACCTCAGCAAAATATTAGCCGAATCAATGGATGGCTCTGTAGGCGTAGAAAGCCCTGCGGCGGATGGCGCAGGCAGTATTTTCTGGCTGAAATTGCCGGCCGCGCAGGTTGCGGATGACGAAGATACCGCTCCGCGCCCGGCTATTGCGCAAATTGTTTCCAATTAATCCGGATTTGCGGGATTAATCAGCAGTACCGGCAGCGCAACTCGGTGCAGCACAGATTCCGCAACACTGCCAAACGCTAATTTCTCCGGTCCGGTTCTGCCATGGGTTGCCATTGCAACCAAGTCTACACCGTGCGCCGGATCGGTGGCGTAATGCTGAATTTGCGCTACGGGGTCGCCCCAAAGCGTTTTCACACGAACGGCAAACCCTTCTTTTTGCATCCGCTGCTGCATGCTGAACAGATATGTTTCGCTTTGATGCGACAGATCCTCGGTTTTTTTGGGATCATGCGATGTTGTTGGAATAACTTGCAGAAGCGTTACTGCGCCGTGAAATACCTTGGCAATTGTTGCGGCGTATGGCAGAACGGTTTCCGCCAGCGGCGCGCCATCCAGGGGAATTAACAGCGAAAAAGGCTCTGCGCTAACGTTCTTGGCAAAGGTGAGTTCAGAAACTTTTAAAATCATGGTGGGAATATGCGATTTACGCGCAACATCTTCCGCAACACTGCCCATCGCAATTCGCGCTAAACCGGTGCGGCCGTGGCTGGTCATAAGGATGAAATCCGATTTCAATTCATGGGCCTTCGCGCAAATAGTGTCGGACGGCACACCAACCTCTACATGCGCTTCTACATTCAGCTGGCCGAGCGTTTGACGGTGTTTTATATCATGCAGATAAGCGCTGCTGGTGTCTATGCCGCTATCTACCTGATAGGAAATGACTTGAGGATAATCATATGTGCCGGCCATCGTTGAAATTGTGATGACGGTTAATAAATCAATTCGGGAATCCGGTGATTCACGGGCGATTTGCGCCGCTGCTCCCAGCGCGTATTCCGCCAGCTGCGAGCCATCAAGTGGAACTAATATACGCATAGTATTCGCCTCTCTCATTCCCGGTGTTTCCGCTCAGCCAATCCCTTTTGCGGCGCCGCTTTTCTGTTAGTATGTTCCGGGAATGATCCTTTCTATGTACAGCATACACCCGCGCGATCTCAATGTTGTCACAAACGGCGGCGGCGCTGTCACAACCGTTACACAGCTGCGGCTCCGCAGAAATTGTGTTGATAATTTTTCTTGCGCGAAGCGCCGTGATGATTTCATTCCAGCGGCTGCGCGCCTAGCCAAAACGCTATTTTGCGCCGCGGTGTTTTCTGTTGCGCGCCGAGTTATGGAAGACCCAAAAAACCTTTTTTGCGGCGCGTTAGTGTCTCTAAAAGCAGCGCCGCGGCGATAGTGATAGCGCCGCCGATACCTAAATATAAGCCGCGATACGCAGGTTTCAGCGCGTTCGCTTCCGATAGAACCGGAAAGGCGTGCATCTGTGTATATATTGCTATACTTCCTATAGCCACAATGGCGACGCTGGGCAGCAGGAACAGCCCTAAACAGCCCAGCATGGCAAAACAGCCCATGCGGGAGTGCAGCAGTATCAGCAGCGCAGCCAGCGCCGCAAAAACAGCCACATCAATGGTTCCGGCCCGGACTAAAGTGTTGTTGAGGAAGATGAGTTTTCCATTGGCGCCATAACCCCACGGCTGCGCAAGTGAAACATAGATCATGCTGATTCCTGCCGCCAGTAGCAGATGTTGCAGGGGCAGCCGGAAAGATGATTTGTGTTTGCGGCTTTGCCGGCCGCTCTTTTGCTCTGACTGCCCAAAAGGTGTATATTCTTTATAGGAAGCAGATTGCGGATCATTGGCGCCGGGGATATTCCATGGCTCCGGCGCGGCGCTGCCTTTGGGCAGATTGTTTTGCGCCGGGGCGCCATAGCCGGTTGGCTGGGTATTTTGCTGCGAAAGCGGGCGGGTGTTGGCGCCGCTGTATTGCCGGAAAGCTTGGTTGGCGCTGTTATTGGCGCCGCTGTTTTCCGGCGGAAATATATACGGTGGAGTGCTGCCCATAGTTTGTTTTATCCTTTATGTTCTGAACATTCCGGCAATTCTGCGTTTTTCGCGGAAGCGGCCAAAAGGTTCATAGGGCCTCCGTGCCCTGTGTGGAATCTGTCGCATAAAACTGTTTTTCCAATGTTTCGGTACAGATCTCTTGATCATATTGTATCAGAAATATGATTCATTAGAGATCTGAGCTTAAAAAGGAATAGGGGGAATTGGGGATACGGAAGGGGCGGAAGCCCCTTGCGCGGGGATTGGGGCGCCACCAAAAATATCTTTAATTTTAAAATATTCCACGGGCAATATTGGCAGCCGGGCAGCAAGGGCGACCGCAAGGGTCGCCCCTACCGGATTGCATTGCCTCAGGTGTACCGTGCAGTGTATGCTATAAAACAAATGATATGTGGCATCGCTTGTGCTTCGGAGCGGTGTGGGCGCCAAGGGTGGCCATAAAACGAACACCACACGATGAATCGTGTGGCTTGTTTCCCCACCTCCACCCACGTGTACCGTGCAGTGTTTGTTCAACAACAGGCACTATGGGACACTCAATATACTCCATTATGCTGGTCTTTATCCTGATGAAAATATCAAAGACCATTAGCAGATTTTAGAAGATATGATTCATTAGAGATCTTCGCCTAAAAAAGATCTGAGGGGAATCGGGGGATACCCCCAACCCCCGTTAGGAGGCTGGCTGCCTCGTGATTGATGTATGTTTAGGCCAATAGTAATGCCGATAGGAAGCTGTGAACTGAATAATGATAGATAGCGCTCGTGTATATTGGGATGAATTATTGCGCGCAATTCGGCGGGCGCTGCCCGAAAAAACTCCCCACGCGCAGGCAGACGCCGAGGCGAAAACCGAGGAGCGTGAATGTACGGCGTTCGTGCTTTTAGGCGGGGGATCGCATGGCGCGGCGCAGGCCGGGGCGCTGAGTGAGCTGGTGGCGCAAGGGATTACGCCGGATATTGTAATTGGCGTTTCCGCGGGGTCTTGGAATGGGGCGTTTTGGACGCTGAACCCAACGGCTATGCGCGCGCGGGTGCTGGAAGCAATTTGGGCCTCGGCGAACAGCCGCGAATTGCTTGGCGCGGTTCCGTGGCGCGCTGCAATTACCGCGGTGACGAACCATGGCGCGATTTATGATAACGATGGCATGCGCAAATTTGCCGAACGGCATTTAGGGTCCCTTACATTTGCGGATACCCGCATACCTCTGCGCATTTTAAGCGTGAATGTTTCCCGCGGCCTGCCGGCGCTGCTGAACACGGGATCGCTGATCGACGCAGTGCTGGCTTCCTCGGCGATTCCGGGTGTGTTTCCTCCGGTGGAGATAAGCGGCGACCGGTATGTGGATGGCGGGCTGATGGAGGAAGCCGCTTGTGACGCCGCTGTGGCGTATGGCGCCACAACCATCTATGTGATATCTTGCGGATCGATGACCGGGCGTATTGCGAAAATTGATACGATGACGGATTTACTGAATCGCTCGCTGGAGGTCAACGGGCATTTTCGCTTTTTGCGGATGGTTGATGAATTGCGGCGGCGCAATATCAATGCGATTGCCATTCACCCGGAAATACCTTTTTACAGCGCGCTGGACTTTGATCGCAGCGGTGACCTGATTCAGGCGGGGCATATCGCTGCGCGCGCAGCCCTGGCTGAAATTGCCGCCGCCGCACAATAAACATTTGCTTGCAGAACTGTTTTTGCGGCTTTGGTGGATTGTGCCGCTTTGTCCTACATTTGCTTGGTCCTGCGTAAACTCTGTCCTATTTGGGTAAGTTTTCTGAAACGGTTAAAGTTTCCAGCTTGAAAGGACTTCCCAAAATGGGGACCCCTTTATAATTACAGGAAAAGGTGATCACGTTTGCGATCACCTTGAGAAAGGAAATAACCAATGAATGATAACTTGCCAGTGCCAGCATTAATTCAGTTTGAGGAAATTCGACACACGGATGATCTAGGCGAATACTGGACGGCCCGCGAATTGCAAAAAATCCTTGGCTATGCTTCATGGGATAAATTCGATGGGGCCATTGATGATGCAATAGCCGTATGTGCAAGAGAAGGTGAGGAGTCAGTAAAAAATAACTTTTCCCGTTCGGGAAAAGTTTCTGGAAAACGAGGCCCAACACAAAAAGATTACCGGATTACCCGCCATGCTTGCTATCTGATAGCAATGTCCTGCGATGGCAATAAAACAGAAGTAGCCCTGGCCAAAATTTATTTTGCGGTGGCCGTTGAGCTATGCGCAATTATTGAAAGAGCAAAAGGTACGGCTGCGGATTGAATTGGAAAATCAGCTAGGGCTATGGGCGCAATTAGAAGAGCCTGATGAACAATAGGGCTTTTTGGGAATATTGTTAAAAAAATAATGTTATGGCGGCGCTTGTGCTTTGGAGCGGTGTAGTGGCAAGGTGGCCACAAAACGAACACCACACGATGAATCGTGTGGCTTGTTTCCCCACCTCCACCACCCATATCGCTATGCGTAATACTCATTATTTGGCATGAATTGCGTTATTTATACATACGCTGCACGGTACACATTGAGGCTATGCAATCCGGTAGGGGCGACCCTTGCGGTCGCCCCTACCGGATTGCATAGCCATCAATATTTCCTTGGGGAAATTTTAAAATAAAAGAGATTTTGGGAGGCGCCCCAAACCCCGCGCAAGGGGCTACCGCCCCTTACGAATCCCCATGTGTATCGTGTGGTGGTTGTTTTATAAGAGATTTTTGGGAGGCGCCCCAAACCCCGCGCAAGGGGCTACCGCCCCTTACGAATCCCCGGTGGTGGTTGTTTAAAAAATAATATTTGGGAGGCGCCCCAAACCCCGCGCAAGGGGCTACCGCCCTTACGAATCCCCGGCGGTGGTTGTTAAAAATAATATTGGGAGGCGCCCCAAACCCCGCGCAAAGGGCATTCGCCCCTTGCGAATCCCTGAATAAGTACCTATTTTTAAGCTAAAAACTTCGGGATTTTCGCGCTTTGGTTGCTGAACCATGCGTTTAAGTAGGTGTACTTATTTGTCGCCTGTTCGGCGCCTATTTGCAGGCTGGTGTATGATGGTTATGAAGGTCGCTAAAGGGACGATTCGCGACTGGCATGGTAAGGAGACACCAAAAATGACAAAATTTCTATCCACAAAAAATTCTTCTACCCAAAAGACAACCTTTTCGTCCAAAACCTATTTTTATGAGGTGAAAACTCGCATGCAACGTTCTCACTCTTTATCGCGCAGCTTCGCCTTCTACATGATTCCAATCATGTCGTTTCTGGCGATGGCGCTTACCCTTGTCGACCCGACAGGAGCGTTTGCGCGATCTATGCCTAAAATAACCCCCTTGGTAAACCAAATGCCGACGGGCGCTTGGTCTCAGCTAGGGCCGTTATCGCCGACCATAGGCACTACGATGGTTTCTAATGGTTTCGGCGTTTTGGCGGTAGATCCGACAACAAGCGGTTCTACAACAACTATGTATTTGGCCCCAAGTGACGGTGGCCTCTTTAAAACAGCCAATGACGGAACATCATGGTCTTCTGTGATGGATACACTGCCCAGCGGTGTTACCTGGCCAACATTTACAAGTGTAGTGGTCGATCCGGAAAATCATAACACCGTGTTTGCTATTACTGAATCCGGCTCCAGTTTTCAAGGCATTCTTGAAACTACCAACGGCGGCACAAGTTGGACACAGATAACAACATCAGAGTTATTAAACGAAACTGGTGTTATTAAGTTATTTGTCAACCCTTATAACGACCAAGATTTGTTTGCGTTAGCTACCAATGGCTCCAGCTATGAAGTAATGTATTCCATTAATGGTGGAACCAGCTGGACATCCAGCGCAATTGCCACAACAAATTGGGAAAGCGGCGCAGCCAATACGCTGGAAGATTTAGCGGTTGGTTTCAGCGGCACGACCAGCGCTTACACCGAGTATTTATACGCGGTTGGGTTTGATCCTAGTGGTGGTAACATTAATGAAGTTGACGTGGCATCGGCAACGGCAACTAATTCTTCAACCACACCAACATGGGCTGCAGCTGCAGCTTCGGATAAAGTTGAGGCAACATCTGGAACAGTGACAAGCGGCGCGGCAATTGCCCTTGCAGCTTCGGCTCCATCGTCATTGGCCGGTGTGTATGTTTCAGTACAAGCTTCTGCTGCGCCGGGATTCTATTATTATAATTCCGGTGGTAGCGCTTTTGCTCAGCAGACAATTGCGATTACAACTGTATTTACCGGTATGGCGGTTGACCCGCAGAACCCGACGATTGTGTATGGCGTAACAAACACTACTGCGCCGTATGTAATTAACGCAGCAACAACGGCAGGTTCGAGCGCTACTTCTATGAATTTGCCCGGAACAACAACCGATCGAGAATTGCCGCAGTTCCCAACCTGCGCTTCCGGCACAGATCCGTGCCCGGCAGTGTTTGCGAATGACGGCGGTTTGTTCTACTCATCTGTTCCGAATGTCGCAACACCGGCAACCTCGGTGTTTGGCCTTTCAGGCGTAGCAGATATTTCATTCGGTTCCGCAAATGGCGCGATTGGCGCAAGCTATGGCTCCTCACCGGAGTTCTATGGCGTCAGCAACAGTGTTGGTAGTACCAACTATGGCTTGCTGTGGAACGGTTCGACATGGACGATGCCGGATTCATCTTCGCTTTCTGAGGATTCTATTGCAATCTCTCAGTCGAACAACGCGAAAATTTACTATGCAAATGGCACTGATGTTTATGTCAGCACCAACAGCGGAGCAACTTTTGGCCCAATTTCTGCCGCACGATCACCATTCGTCGTTGATCCTTCGAATGATTCGCATATTGTTGCATTCAGCACAACCGCGAATGATGTTTGGGAATCTACCAATGGTGGTCTTTCCGGAAATAATTCTGCAGTTGGGTTTTCCACGACTTCTATTAGTTTAGACCAAGCAAACAGCGCTGTCGTGTTTGTTGGAGGATCTTCGCATCTTTCCGAAGCAACAAACGCCAACGGCTCTTCTGCTGCAACGTATACATCGCTTTCAACTTCTTATACACCGGTTTCAATTGTCGCCGACCCGCATGATTCCACCGGAAACACAGCGTATTTTGCGACATCCAGCAGTGTGTATGAAGTAAGCAGCGCAACATCAACACCGGCGTTCACAGCGTTCAGCACAACTGGGCTGCCCGCTTCACCGGATATTGCGCAGTTTGGCATGTATTACTCGGGCAACACACCTGTGTTCCTGGCGTTGGCTAGTGGCACTCTTGCCAGCAACGCTTTGTATTACACAACATCGACCACAGGTTCGTGGACAAAATTGACCAGCGGTCTGACTGCAGCGCCAATCAATGGCTTCGCGGTAAATAAAGACCACACCGCTATCACGGCGTATACCAAAGGCCGCGGCGCGTGGGTGCTTGTTTTGCCGACAGCCAAAGCGCAGTCGGTCGGTGTGTATGACCCAACTTCAGGCACATTCTACCTGAATTACACAAACACTTCCGGCAACGCCAACGTTGCTGTACAGTATGGCCCAACAAAATCCACACCGCTGATTGGTGACTGGACGGGTCAGGGATTCCAAACTGTTGGTGTGTATAATAACGGCGTGTTCTATCTGAAGAACAGCGACACACCGGGCAATGCGGATATCGCTTTCCAGTATGGTCCTATCAGCAGCAGCGCAGTTCCGATAGTCGGCGACTGGACGGGTCAGGGTAAGAGCACCGTTGGTGTATATGTCAACGGCACATTCTACCTGAAGAACTCGAACGCCGCCGGTAACGCCGATATTACATTCACATTCGGCGCCCCGGGAGATATTCCGGTGGTCGGTGACTGGAGCGGAGCTGGACACACATCTGTTGGTGTGTATGATCCTACAACCGGCACGTTCTATCTGAAGAACACATTAGCCGCCGGTCTGCCGGATTATACCTTCCAGTACGGCCCTGCAGGCGCAACGCCAATTGCCGGTGACTGGACTGGCCAAGGCTTCGCAACTGTAGGTGTGTACTACAATAACGTGTTCTACTTAACCAACACAAATGCAGCCGGCAACGCCAGCTCCGCGTTTATGTATGGCTACAGCGGCACGACTCCGTTAACAGGCAACTACAAGTAGTCTCCTAACCATGTCCTTGTAAAGCAAGGATGAGAGTGCGCCTTCGGAATATTTCCGGAGGCGCATTTTGTTTGTGTTTTTGCGGAAATGTGCTTTAAACCTGAGCATACGTAACGCATAAAGCAGGAAGCGCCGTGGGGACGCCCCACGATTCTTCTTATTCTTTTTAGGCGCAGGTTTTTAGTTGCGCAAGCGCCTAACTACAAGGTTGACATTGCCGATGTTTTGCGCTTACAGTAAAAATGATGGCGCAATTAAAAATATAAAAGGGCGTTCGTTACAACTATGGCAGATTTTTCATTAACCGAATTAGTTCCCGGCGTTTTTGCCGCATTCGGCGGTGTTTGCAACCGAGGAATTATTGCCACTGAAGGCAGCGTTGTTGTTATCGATTCCGGAATAAGCCGGGCGGAAGCGTTGCCACTGCGCGAAGCTGCCCAGCAGAAGTCTGGCAACGGCAACATTATTTTATTTAACACGCACGAGCATTTGGATCACACATTTGGCAATGAAGTGTTCCTGCACGACACTATTATCGCGCAAGCCGCAGTGCGCGATGTGCTTGCCACGAACGGCGCAAAACAACTGGCTGATATTAAACAGAATCCGCAAATGGCCGAGAGAATTGGCGACGTGCATATTACTTTGCCGAATGTGGTGTTTGATCAGCAGTTAACGCTGTTTGCCGGCGGCGCTGAAATTCAGCTTATGCGCGCTGGCCCGGCCCACAGCCAAGGAGACGCATTTGCGTGGCTGCCGCAGCAGCGCGTACTGTTTACCGGAGATATTTTGTTTAATACGCTAGTTCCGGCTATGCCCGGCGGCGGTGATTCCTTAAAGTGGATTCAATCTTTAACCTACATGGAATCTTTGGGAGCCGAATATGTCGTTCCCGGCCATGGCCCCATCGAGCCGCCTTCTGCGCTGGGTGCGCTGAAGCATTGGCTGGAAACAGCGCGCAGCCGAGTTGTTGCGCAAATAGACGCCGGCGCCGAACGTGAGGCAATTATTGAACAAGTTGGAGCTTCTATGCATGCGGATTATCCGCGTGGCTCCGAAATCCGCATGCCGAACGCCATCGGGCAGATCTATTCCGATATTGTCCGTGAGCGCTCCGCATCATAACAAAAAAGCGCTTGCGTCCCCCCGATTCTCATAATCATTAAGGCAGACGCAAGCGCCGCAATTTGCTAAGATATTTGGAAAGCGATGCGCAGCAGAACAGCGCCGCCTGCTGCGCATTTCAATATCCCCCGCTGCGCTAATTTTCCGCCGGAGCCAGCGCCTCACTTTTTTGAGTACGCGATGGTAAATGCCCTGATGAAGTGATGAGGACGATCGCAAAAACAATTACGATCGCGGCGGTAATTGCAGTTGGTGTTAATCGCTCGTTATCAAAAACTACACCTAAAAAAACAGCGACTACCGGGTTGACATACGCATATGTGGATGTAAGCGCCAGCGAGGTGTTGTTTAACAGCCAGATATATGCGGTGTATCCCGCGAGTGAACCAAAAATGATGAGATACACCAATGCAAGTATCGATGACTGCGATACCTGCGCTGGCTGGAAATGGCTCCATTCGCCGATTAACGTTCCAATAATCAGCAGCGCCACGCCTCCGGCGAGCATTTCTATTGCGGTTCCCATTGCCGGTGATGAGGGCATATCGCTTTGCCGCGAAAAAACGGATCCTACGGCCCAAAGCACGGCCGCCACTGGTATCAGCAATGTTTCAAATAATTTAACGCTGCCGGTGTTTTTGAATAAATCCGGCGCAATCAATATTCCCACGCCAATCAAACCAATCAGCAAGCCCGCCGAAACAACAAGGGTCGGGCGTTTGCCGTTTGGCCGCGCCCAATCCAGCAGCGTCATCCAAATAGGAGTTGTGGAAATGAGCAGCGCCGCTAAACTTGATGGCGCCGATTGTTCGGCAAAAGAAATTAGCCCATTTCCGCCAACCAGCAGAAACAGTCCGGTTATTGCCGCATTGCGCCATTGCCGCATAGTTGGTTTTGCCGATTTCATGAACAGCGCGGCGGCAAACGCAATAATTCCCGCCACCAAGAAGCGCGCCCCGGCCATCAGAAACGGCGGTATTGTTTCAACACTAAAGCGAATGGCTAAATAGGTCGATCCCCAAATGATATAAATAGTTACTAACGCAATAACGGTGTTCAAGCCATTTTTCGAGCGTGTTCCGGAAGCCATGAAAGGAGAACCCCCAAAGAGGTGAAATATGAGGAATATGATACAAAGAGGTATCATAGAAACTACCAATATATTGTAACTTTTTTTAAGCGCTTCAGTCAACTGCACGGCGAATTCAATTTATAGCAATAAAAAGAAAATTTGGGGGGCGCTTTTGCCACCAATACCGCTCCAAAGCACAAGCGCCGCCACATATCGTTTATTTTAGAGCATACGCCGCGCGGTACACATGGGGCCATGCAATCCGGTAGGGGCGACCCTTGCGGTCGCCCTTGCCACACGGCAATCAATATTGCCCATCGGAAAATAAAATTAAAAGATAAATTGGGGACACCCCAAAACCCCGCGCAAGAGGCATTCGCCACTTACGAATCCCTGGTGCACCGTGTGGTGTTTCGTTTTATATTAAAAATTATTTGGGGACACCCCAAACCCCGCGCAAGGGGCATTCGCCCCTTACGAATCCCCGTTGTACCGTGCGGTGTTTCGTTCTATATTAAAGATAAATTGGGGACACCCCAAAACCCCGCGCAATGGGCATCCGCCCCTTACGAATCCCCGTTGTACCGTGCGGTGTTTCGTTCTATATTAAAAATTATTTGGGTGGCGCCCGAAACCCCGCGCAATGGGCATCCGCCCCTTACGAATCCCCGTTGTACCGTGCGGTGTTTCGTTCTATATTAAAAATTATTTGGTGGCGCGCCAAACCCCGCGCAAGGGGCATTCGCCCCTTGCGAATCTCCGGCAATTCATTCAAGATGTAGTAAACAATATAATTTACACGAGTTTTTCCCATAGTTTGCGCGAGGGAATTGGTTTTATCATATAATATGGTAGAAGGAAATGTGATTGTGTTTTTTGTGTCAGCAACCCCACGACAAAAGCCGGGCGGCCAATTATGGCCCCTTCGCAAGAAGGAATTGTACGGATATCCGTCACTTGGACGGTTAAGCCAATTCCATATAGAAAGAGAGGCTCGCCTGATGGCGAGCAGGCGCTTCCCTCCCTTGGCCGGAAGGCTGGGAGTTTTGTGTCTGTATGAAAGATGATAAATTCACCGGATCAGCGTGATCCTCACAACCAAGATCAGCAGCCGCCAAATACACCAAAAGGGAACCAGCCGCGAGGAAATTTGCCATTTCCCATTAATGGCGCTATGTTTATTTGGATTATTCTGGGTGTTTTACTTGTCGGTTGGCTCATATTCTCTGTAATAGGCAGTAATTTTTCACCAAAAGGCGAAACTATAAGCTATTCATATATGCTGTATCAAGCCGGGCAGGGCAATATTAAGTCCGTTTCTATAGATGGCAATACAGTTAATGGCGTTTTTAGAACTCCTATAAAATCAGATTTAAATTCACAAACAGACACCAATTTTATTGCGTATATTCCTAATATTGGCATTCAAGACCCCACTCAAACCTTAATCAATGATAAGGTGCAGGTGCAGGCTCCTAAACCCAATTCCGGAAGTTTCTGGAGCAGTTTCGGCAATATTTTCATATATGTTATTTTGCCAATCGGTGTCATTGCGCTGGCGTTTTGGTGGTTTACCCGCCGGACTGCAAACGCGCAGCAAGGCTTATTTTCCTTTGGGCAAAGCAAAGCGCGTATGTATTTAGGCGGCAAAACGCAAACTACGTTTAATGATGTCGCCGGAGCCGATGAAGCCAAAGCCGATTTAGTTGAAATTGTAGATTACCTGCGCACCCCGGAACGCTACCAAAAACTTGGCGGCAAAATTCCCCGCGGCGTACTGTTGGTCGGCCCTCCGGGAACCGGTAAAACGCTGCTTGCAAAAGCAGTCGCCGGCGAAGCCGATGTGCCATTTTTTTCAATGTCTGGCTCAGAGTTTGTAGAAATGCTGGTCGGCGTTGGCGCCAGCCGTGTGCGCGATTTATTTGATAAGGCTAAAAAAAGCGCGCCTTGCATTGTGTTTATAGACGAGCTGGACGCCGTCGGACGACAGCGCGGCGCCGGGCTTGGCGGCGGCAATGATGAACGTGAGCAAACACTCAACCAAATTTTGGTTGAAATGGATGGCTTCGATCCCCGCCAAGCAATCGTTGTGCTGGCCGCAACTAACCGCCCTGATGTGCTGGATCCCGCTTTGTTGCGCCCCGGCCGCTTCGACCGCCGCGTGGTGGTGGATAGACCGGACCGCCCGGGCCGCGAAGCTATTTTGCAGGTGCATGTTCGCTCGATACCGTTAGACTCCGATGTAAAATTGGATGTGCTGGCGCGCAATACCCCCGGAATGGTGGGAGCCGATCTGGCTAATTTGTGCAACGAGGCCGCGTTGATGGCCGCGCGGCGCAACCTGAACCTGGTTAATATGAAGTGCTTCGAGGATTCGCTGGATAAAATTATTCTTGGCGCGCAAAGACCGTTGGTGCTTAGCCCGCTGGAACGGAAAATAACTGCGTACCATGAATCTGGCCACGCTATTGTTGCCCTGATGACTCCGCTCAGCGACTCGGTTCATAAAGTTACTATTGTACCGCGCGGGCAGGCGCTTGGCGTCACTCAGTTTTCTCCCGCCGAAGACAGGCACAACTATTCGCGCAACTACCTGATGGCGCGCATCGCTGTTGGGTTGGGCGGCCGTGTCGCTGAAGAAGTAGCCCTTGGCGATGTTACAACCGGCGCCGAAAACGATTTCCAAGTGGTTACCAATATCGCCCGTGAAATGATCACACGGTGGGGTATGAGCGCGCGTATCGGCTCGGTGTTTTATGGCTCGGAACGCGAAGTGTTCCTTGGCAGAGAAATGAGCCTCGGCCAGCAGCGCGAATATTCTGAACAAACAGCTGCCACCATTGATGAGGAAGTGCATACCCTTATTATGGAACGGTATACCTATGTAAGAAAAACTCTTACTGATAACCGCGCATTCCTGGATAAAATGTCTGAAATGCTTTTGGAGCGCGAAACCATCGATAAAGATGAGGTTGAACAACTATTCAATCAATATGCGGCTAAACCGGAAAACGCAACGACGACAAACTAATCCGCTAATTGCCGGCGCCGCTTCATCCTCTTACAGACCTGAGCTTAAAAAGGCAAAAGAGGAAATGGATGGCGCCCCCCGACCCTATCAGGAGGCCTGCTGCCTCCTGATTTTTGTATACTTTGGTTTATAGTGCGGCGCGCGCCGCCTTCGTGATAGAATGATTGCAAGAAGCTTTCCGCTTCTTGTAATAGTTACACAGCGCACAATAATTCTGCGCCAAAACTCCCATCCAAACTGTGAAAAACTTCTTAATCTCTGCTTTATTATTTCACAGTAAAAAGGCTAATAGTTATCTTATAATCAAAGTGATTATTCAGGCTATAGGGAGACGCCAATGCTTTTGCGTATTTATTCATGGAATTTACATAACAAACAATCCGCTAGCGGCGCCGCGGCGCAGCCTATGCGCTTTGCCGAACACACCGGCAGCCGAAACGCTTCGGTTTTGCGCATGATTTTTGCCGCCGCCGCAGCGCTGACACTGGCTTTGTCATCATTTATTACTGCTCCTCGCCCTGCGTTGGCGGCAACTCAAACTTCCGCCGGGCATGTAACCATCATTATTCTCGATATGTCCGGCTCTATGTCGCAAAACGATCCCAATGGTTTGCGCTGTTCCGCCGCCAACGCCTACATTGACCTTAGCGGATCGGGGGATGAAATTGGCGTCATTGGTTTAGATAGCGGCGCCAATCCGCAGCCGGGTGCGCAAGGTTTTCAGGCAGCGCAAACTTGGGCTAATCCTGTTGATGTTTCTACGCTCAGCGCCAGAACAGCGCTGCTGCAAACCATCAGCCAAAAATCGCAGAACTGCCGGCCCGATGCAAACACACCTACATTCGATGCGCTCAGCAAGGCGTATGCTATGCTGCAATCCGCTGCGGCAGGCGGGAAAACCGGCTCGGTCATTCTACTGACCGATGGCGCGCCTTACCCATCTGCGCAAAATCAAATACAAGCCATAAACACACAGCTGGTTCCGAAATATCAAGCAAATAACTGGCCGATAGACACTATTGCCTTGGGTTCCGACACCGGTTTCCACAGCTTTCTCAGCGGAGTTTCCAATGCGACGAACGGACTTTTTTTTGATGACAGCCATGGTCCCGTTCCCGGCGTTTCACCTCTGAATTTAGCCGATTTTTTTGTATCTATCTTTAAGATTAGAAACGGCCGCTCCGTTGGGCCAACCATTGCCCCGGTTATGATTAACGGGTCTTTGCAGCATGATTTTAGTGTTGGAACCTTCGTCAGCCATTTAGATATTGTTGCCATTAAAGATACGCCTTCTATGCAAGTAACAGTAACGGCTCCCGATGGCCAAACCATCCCTCCGGCGCTGCCCGGCGCGTTTATTGCCAACGATCCGCATTTTGCCATCTTTTCTATCGATCAGCCGCAGTCTGGCGACTGGCGCGCCAATATACAAGGATCCGGCATGTTTTTAATGGATAGTTTGGTTGTTTCGCCGATTACCGTCAATGTTGCGGCGCCGCAGGCGGGTAAAGCTTTTCCCTTGGGGCAGCCAATTACCGTTTCCGCGTCGCTGCTGGAAAACGGCGCAACAATCATCGGCTCGAACTACCAAGTAACCGCAACAATTACATACGCCGGCCGCGGCAGCCACCCGGTTTCATTGGTTTCTCAGCTCAGCGATCCCCAGCGCACGGGTAACTATTCCAACACCGTTACCATACCGCTTACCGATCCTGCGGGGTCATATCAAGTTACGGTTGCGGCAGAGGCCGCCAGCGAAACGGCTGCGGCGAATTCCGTTGTCGCCACATTTATTCCGTTTCCTACACCCACGCTGCTGGCTCCGGGATCTTCTCAGCCGACTACCGGACCGATTTCAGACACTGTCATCACATGGGATCCGGCGCTGCGGTTTATATATTCACTGCCCGTCATCGGCTGGTCTATTGCGGGGTTTCGCCCGGCAGATTTGCCGCTTCAGGGGGCAGCCGCACAGCCGCAGGCTCAGTTAAACGGCGAGACGCTGCTGGGAGGCGCACTTTACCAAAGCGCAACGGTCACAGGCGCGGCGGTAAACGGCGCGGGCCAATCTACTGCGGTTACAATTCTTCCAAATGGCTCCGGGCGGTTTTTAATGAATCTGCCGCAATACGCGACGGGAAAATTCACCGTAACGTTAACGGCGCGGGGAGCGTTTTCCGATACGTTCGGCCAAGCGGTGAGCAAAACAACTGTTGTCAACGTATTAATTGCGGCGCCAACCTGGCAAGATGAACTGCGCGCATGGGCGCTTACCCTGCTGTATTTGCTGCTGCTGGGCTTATTTACGGTCTTTTTCATCTATGGGCCAATTAATTATTTGGTTCGCGCCAAGCCCGGCTCCGGAGATCGGTTAGTAGATGTTGGAGCTAACCTGCGGGCGCAAAATCGTTCACAACTAAGCGCCGGTGTTCCGATACGCCGAAAAAAAATGTCACTAAGCCGGTATTTTTCACCGAATATAGTGCCGGCAAGCGAAATGGGGCTGCCCGAAAACTTGCAATTTGTGTTTCGGCGCGGCAATGAAGTTGCTGTGCGGCTGGTTCGCTCAAAAAATTCTGCGGCAACATGGCAGATAGACGGCAGAAATCTTGGCGCGGAAACGCAAACTATTCTGCCGGGCATGCAATTAACTTATACGGAAAGCGGCGCTTCAACAAAATTAAAATTTGAACAGGATCGCAACGCGGCCTTTACATCCGGTGGCTCCGGCGGTATCGGCGCGCGTTTGCAAGATGCGGGCGCGGCCGTTGGCGCGCGGGACTTTATCCGCCGCCGCAAAGGTCTTCGCAATGACTGATTTTTCAACTGTAGCGCTATCTTCGAGGCTTTTTACTGTTTACACGATGCTGGGCCGCGGCAAAAAAATTGGCTGTGCGCTCACTTTGGCGGGAGGATCCGGAATAGTTTCGGTTTCTGCGCGCCGGCGAATATGAGAGAACACAAAGCCCGAATATTTAGAGGAGAATAATTTTTATGCAGAACAACACCGTAAAACGCGAAACATCATCCCTTGCAGCGCAGCGCATCACTCGCCCTGTTTTAAATATATTTATTGGAACCAAAGCTTCTTACGCCGGTTTATGGATTGCAAAATATGAGCTGCCGTTTCTCAATCGGGCGGATCAAGAGCGCGTGGGCAGTTTATATTTAGATTTAGAGCCGCTTTCTGATGAGATTGATCGCGCGCACTACGACACCAACGACGCATCGCCGATGATCAAGCAGACATTGCGCTTTCCGGATCTTTCCCAATATGTTACCAGTCTTTCGGAAGAGCAGAAGCATTGGCTGCAAATTACCAGCCCGGCCGGAGTTCGTCTGCCGGAATATACGCGCATGGGCGCCGGCGGAATACGGCAGAACGGGTTCGGCGCGGTGTGGTACAATTCACCGATTGTAGCGCAGCATATCGAGGCGCTCATCAACAACATCTGCGCGGTAGACAGCGCGGGCCATGCGCCGGACGCCGATTTAATCACCATCAACATTGTGTGTTTTCTGGGCGGCGGCACCGGCAGCGGCTCTTTGCCGGCAATTGCAGCGCTGGCGCGGCATACCCTGCGCTCGCAGCGGCGCGGCGGCAATATTTTTGTGTTTGGTGTGCTGCCTGTAAATGTGGGCAACATCGCCCCCGAACGCCAAATTCTGCAGAAAAGCAACAGCTTGGCCGCAGTGCTGGAATTAGAAGCGCTGATGATGAAAGGCGACGATAAATCTCAATCGTTTATGATTGATATGGGCAATATGCAGATCCGCACATCGGGTGGTTTAGTTGATGAAATTTTCCTGTTTGATGATACGCAGCTTGGCGATCAAATTGAGCAAATATCGCAGCTCATCGGCATGGCTATTTCTATGCGCATGCAAAACCTTACCGGCATCGGCAAGCGCGAACAATCGTTACGCCCGGACCTCACCGCGCTGCAAGAGCGCGACGACAGCGGCATGTTAACCAATATTGGTTCAATCTGCCCGTTGGAAGTGGTGTACCCCGCGGCAGAGCTGGCGATAGGATTCGCCCGAAGAAAGGCGCAGCAAGCCTTGCTGCAGCTGTTAAACGCCGAACCGATGGATTACCACGAAGAAGATATTATTCGCAACCAGCTTTGCCCCGCACGGCGCGCTATGGAGTTGTTCCATATCTCCGATCGCGAACGCCGCGCCGCTCCGGATCCTCGCCGCTGGGGCGGCAGCGAAATTATGCAAAGTATCGACCGCTATTCCACTGTTGTTGAACACACCTTTAATGAACAGCGCGACGCTGCCGTAAAAGATCACTTGGCGGCGCTGGATGCATTGTGCGCCAATCCTTCTTTTAATAAATCTTTGGCGCGGCTGCAAAATGCGCTGGAAATATTTTCCGCTGAATATAAAAAAGTGAAGGAACTGACATTTGCCGGCGCGCCGGTGATGCAACGCATGGGGCCTGATATGCTTGCCGCAGAAAACGAACGCAAACGCAAGGCGTATTACCAGCAAGCCTGCCAGGAAGAGTTTCAAAAACACCGCATAAACGCCACGAACAGTTTGGCCGACCTTGTGATTGAAGATATTGATAAACGCTTGCGTATGCTGGAGGTGATGCAATCCACACTGCGCTTTACCCAGCAGCGCTGGGAAGCGGACCACTATGACGCCCCGGAAATGCGCGGTTTATTAACGCAGGAACACCCATACCGCCGCAACGTGTTTGATCATTCTGCGCTGCGCGAAGCCAATGATATTGATGAACTGGATACCGCTGTTTCCGCCGGCGAAACGGATCGCATTCTGCGCAAAGCCTCTGCCGCGATGGCCTCTGCCTTAACCGGAGACGAACGCGAAGCGCGGCAAACCGCTGCCGCCGAGGCTAATCAAATTATGGAAGATATGACGCAAGCCTATCACAATAAGTTAAGCTCATCCAGACTTCTGGAAGCAATTCAGCTGATTTACCCCCGAGATCGCGATCAACAAGACGCCGCGCTGGCCAATCATTTCCGCTGGATGTCGGTGACTGCGCGGTCTACTTTGCGGCACGATCCCAGTTTGTGGGGCGACCAGGCGCATCGTCAGCTGGAGGTACGCGCGCATGTCGCCGCCGATTATTCGGGTGAACACGAACGGCAATGGGTGGAACGCACTCGCGCCTCTGTCGGTGGGTTTGGCGAACGCGGCCCTGGCTATACCCCAACCGGTGAATTTATGGCCTCTAACGATCCCTATCGCATGCAGTTGTTGTTCAGCCACCACGGTGTAAGCCTTAGCGCCGCGCCGTATTTGTCCGACGCGGCAGGCGGATGCGTGAAAGCGTTGCGCGATCGGCAGAAAATGTGGGAAACCCAAGGTGGTATTCCGGTTTTTACGTGCGACGCACTACAGGAAATCATCACCAATCCTAATGAGTTTTCCGATCCCTTGACGGAACGCGCCCAAGCGAACGCCGCGAGCGGCGCGCCGGTTCCGGAACAGCGCAATTTAATTGATCGCATTGAAAGACGCGCCATCAATTGACAGGATTTTCTTTTTGCGTCATACTAATGTCGGCTGCAGTAAACAGCGCATCCGTGATGTACAATTAGGTGATTAACTATAGTATGGGGGCGCCGGAGCAGCCGACGCCGGATTTGCATATTACAACACAGGGGGAATAAGGGATTGACGCAGGGCAACAGTTCAACTCCGCTGGCGCCGTTAGTTTTACTGTTATTGGATGATGAAGCGGAATATATTGGGGCGCAATTTCTTGCGCTCTTAACGATGGTTGATACCTATATCCAGTCGCGCGCTGTTCTGCTGCGCGTTACCGGAACACCGGAAGCGCTTGCTGCCGCGCCGGTGGAATCTGCCCGCGCCCAAGCGCTGCTTGCGGCGCAAAACGCGCAGGTGTTTGATCCGGCGGCAACCCAAAAAGTCCCTAACTCTAACGCTTTGGCCATTGGAACCCCAAGACCCTTTCAAGACGCTTTGCTTTCTGCATTGCAAAAAGCTTCACACACCGGGTCGACCGACAGGCTGGCTTCCGGTGGCTTTTCATTGCTGCCGAATGAAATAAAACTTATTCTTGTCGGAGAGGCAAACGCGCCTTTGCTTGTGTCTGCCGCCGAAACCGCCGCGAAGGTTTCAGCGGCCATTGGCCCGCATATCTATGTGCATCGCTATGCCGCGCTGATATCTGCTTTGCCCGCTGCCAGCCCGGCTGTGCTGCCAACTACCGGCCAAAACATGCATCCGGAGGCCGGCAAAGAGTGGCTGCAATCCGCGCAAAATCAGCCGTGGAACAATTTGCTTTCGTGGCGAGACGGAGAACCTCCGCTGCTGTATACCTTTTTCTTCGACGCTTGGGACGAAACGGGGCGCTACCAAGAACGGGCAGAGCTGCGCCATGCGGCTTCGCAAGCAATATTTGCCATGTTTGCGGCGGGTATATTAGAAAATCCCCAAATGCGCGATCTGCTGGATCTTTCAGCGGCTCCGGCGGAATCTGATGGACTTTTGCGGATCGGTTCGGTAGGAACGAGCATTATAACAACGCCGGATCGGCTGTTATTGAATTATATCGGGCTGCGTCTTTCGGCTGATGTGCTGCTGCGCCGCGGGCTAATTGGCCAAAAAGCCGGCGCCATTTCGCCGCAGACCCATGCGCGGCTGAAAGAAGAGGCGCTGCGCGACGCCGAAGTTTGGTTGTCGCATACATTGCGCTCCTCGTTATTTCCCGATTATCACGCTATTCCCAGCAAATTGCCGCCGCGCAAAGATGAAACCGGCGCCAAAATTTCTTGGAGCGGCTTGGCGCTGAGCGCTGCAGATCCGGATCCATCGGGTATATTTGCCCGGTGGGAGCAAAGGCCGGCGCTGCTGTTGGATGATGAGCATTTTTGGAATCTTTTGGCGCAATATGAAGTGGAAACCGCGCAGGCTTCGCAGCAATGGATAGCGCTAACCGCCAAAGTATACACAGATAAGCAGGCAGAGCTGGCGGCAGATTTAGAAAACATTATTCGCTGGCGCACGCTTGGCCCGCAAAGCGCCGCGCGCACCGCGGCGTTTACCGAAGCGCTGCTGGAAACGTTGAACACTGAACTGGAGTTGATCGAAGATTCGCGCGGCCGCCAATCGAAAGATTTGGAACAAGAGCATATTCACTACGAGGCAAAATTGCGGCGCATGCACCCCCGCAAGGGCACACCAATTTCACCGCCGCCGCCGGAAAGCGCAGTTATACCGCGGCTGCCGCGCAGCAGTGAGGCGATGGCGCGAGATGTACTTGCGCAGCAATTTCAAAGAACACCGCAACCGGCCACGCTGGCCGGCGCTGCGTTGGCGTTGATTGCAACGGCGGCGGCGTTTGCGCACCCGCTGGGCCAAGCGCTGCAGCGCATTGCTGCGGCCAAACCTATTGCAACGGCGCTCAGCGGCCCCAACGGCGCTTTTTTTGGCGCGGGCATCCTGTGTGTTGTTTATTTTTTAGCGTTGCTGCTGCCGATTTCTCAGGCGATTATTTTGCGGCAGCGGCAGCAAGAACTGATGGCGCAGCGCGAATTGCAATGGCTGGCGTGGGTTAAATTAAACGAACGCGACATGATGTATGCGCTGATAAAAAATCTGCAAGCCGATGTGGAGCGGGCGAAATCGTTTATTGCTATTTGGAGCAAAGATATTGATTATGCCGCTGAACGGCTGGTTCGCAGCGCCGAGGAACTGCAAACCGATATTGCTTCCGGCGCGCCCGAACGCAAGATTTATGTTACATCCGGCGGCATTTGGGACGCCTATGATCCCAATGAACTATATTTTCGGGTTCGCGGCCAAGCGCATGAAGATGAGCTGATTGAGAAATTTCTGCAATACATAGAAGCGCACAGCGGCGATGTATTATCAGCGCTGAAGCAAGACAGAATCGGCGCGCTGGCTGAAGATTTTATGCAGACGCAGCTGCGCGAAACGATTCATACAAATTTATTTTTGACTTGGAGCAATGAATTAGCCTCCGAGGCAGTTAACAAAGCCACGCTGGCTGCGGCGGCGCCGTTTCAAATTCAGCTTGGCGGCCGGCCGGTTGGGAAAGGTACGTTTATATCGGCGTTTCCGGAAGATGCATGGGTGCAGCGGATGGCGGCGGATCATGGCGCGCAATTTATCAGCGGGCCATCTTCGCAATGGATTATGGTTATAAAAGTAATCAGCCGGGCGCCGCACCTGCTGACACAGTATAGTTGGAAAAAGTGAGCGTTATGAAAAACAGCATTCATCCATATGGTCAGCGCCGGCGCAGTGTTGCCTTAGCCGCGCTTGCCGCCGCCGGAGTTTATGCGTTGATTGCATTGCCGGCAAAATTTCCGGCAGCTTCGCCTATTACAAAGCTGAGCGCGCATTTTATTGCTGCTCCGGCTATTTTGCAAGGAAGCGTGATGGCTGTGCTGCTGGCGGGATTTTGGTTTATTGCTCATGGGTTCAAAGACGCTATCAGCAGTAAAGAAGGCGCATATGGCTTCTTTTATTCTTTAGCGGATCCGCGTGGCATGCGCTGGATTGGTTTAGGCTTTGGCGCGGCGTTTACATTGATTGGTATTGCGCTTTTCTTATCCGGCAATGTAACAATTCCGGAGATTATGCTGAGCGCTCCGGCGATTGCGGCGGTTTTTGCTTTAGGCGCGCCGGATGCGCGGAAAAGCCGCTATTTTGCCACAGATTCCGTTCTTTCCGCTGCGGAACACGCCGAAAGTGATGCGACGAATGCGCGTATTGTCGACGCCGACCCAATTCGCTGATTTATTGTGTCTGTTGCTCTGCGGATTCCGGCAGCAAGGCAGCTTGGCGAATTGACGCGGCGTCTTTGCGGCGGCGTTCCTCCAGTTCATCAACGCCTTCGGGCGCGGGTAAGGAATCAATACTGGTTAACCCAAAGCGCTGCAGAAATTCCAGCGTAGTGCCATATAAAATTGGCCGGCCGACTGTCGCCGCGCGGCCAACTTCCATCACCAAACCATATTGTGCTAAGGATGTAACTGCGCGCTCGCAGTTTACTCCGCGAATCATTTCCAGCTGCGACCGAGTAATTGGCTGCCGGTAGGCAATAATGGATAATGTTTCAAGAGTTGCGACGGTTAATTTTGCGTGTGTAGGCATACCCAAAATTGACGCGGCAAACGCAGCGGTTTCGGGCGCTGTAACCAGCTGAACGAGGGAACCGGCGCGCTGCAAACGGATGCCGCGCCGGCCGTTTTCTAAAGATTGCGCTAAAGCGCTGATCCCTTCTAAAATGAGATCCGCCGGCGCGCGTAAAACTTTTTGCAATTCGGCAATATCTATTGGCCGCCCTGCAAGAAAGAGAACGCATTCTATGGCGCATGCGCAATCTTCCGGTGTGGCTAATGTTATTCCTTGCTGTTCATGCGGTTCTTCGGCTGTTTTATTTTGCTGATCGTTCATAGTAGCAGTATATCATGATGAAATCGGTTCGATTGGCAAAAGTAACTTCTATACCATGCATTGCCACTCACCGCGCGGCGCGGTGTTTTTATAAATATTATTTTGGGGACACCCCAAACCCCGCGCAAGGGGCTACCGCCCCTTACGAATCCCCGGCGTGCGCGGCTCGGTGGTTT
>JAJYBV010000066.1 GCA_021778805.1 Chloroflexota bacterium
GTGTCATGACCTTCCGAACGGAACCAGGATTTCTCCTGACCGAGTCTGGTGAACGTGCCCTTGCGGGACTGGGCCTGGACTTTCGTGGCCGAAGCCACTGAGTCTTCAGCTCAGTGGTTGTTCACTTCACTGCAATCAGCATTCGCTGTAGCCGCAAGACATGCACTTTTTGCAGCCCTCTTCAAATACAAGCGTGTTGCAGCCGCACTTCGGGCAAAGATTTCCGGTTACTCTTGTAGTAACTGCTTTTTTCTCCGGAACGTCCGAAGTTTTAGCCGCTTCGCTAACATTGCCACTGTTTGCAATATGTATGCCCAGCGCTCGAGCAACCGCATCCGGCAGTGATCGCACACGTTCGGCGCCAAATCCGATAGAAGAGCTGCCGCCGATAGAGCGCAGTTGCTCCATAATCATATAAGCGCGCTCGTTTTGGCTGACGGGGCTTTCGATGCGCAAGTTCAAAGACGCCAGCCTGCCCAACGCTTCCGCAAGCGCCGAAACATCACTGCCGGCTTTGCCGATGGTGACGAAAACTTCCAGCAAACCGTCATCATCCGAGTTAAGGGTAACATTTACTTTCCCTTCCGGAGATCGGACTTGCCGCGTATAACCGTGCACTACTTCGGGCCTGTCTTTAATACCATTGATGTAACGCGGATCAATCTGCGTGGTTTGGGGTTGTGCTTGTGGCATTTCTTGTTTTTGAATTCCGGTGTTCAGCACTTGTTCGCTTTTGCATCCATCGCGGAATACGGTAATGCCAAGGCAGCCAAGATTCCAAGCAAGCATATAAGCGTCTTCCACATCTTGTTCTGTGGCGCTGTTCGGCAGATTGATAGTTTTCGATATGGAATTATCAACGCCTTTTTGGAACGCTGCCTGCATGCGGATATGCCATTCCGGCGCGATTTCATGCGCGGTGATAAACGCATGCAAATCTTTGTGCAGCGCAGATGGATGGCCATGCAACGTGCCGTTTTGTTTTACATAGGCAATAATGTCATCTTTATTTTCGATATCGCTGTTATTTAAAATCTGCAGAAAGATGGGGTTTACAAAATCCAGCACGCGGTACGAGCCATCGGGTTGTTTTACTTTATGCTGAAACGCCAGCGCAAAGATCGGCTCTATGCCGGAAGAGCAATCTGCAATGATGCTGATGGTTCCGGTTGGGGCAACGGTTGTGCGTGTTGCGTTGCGCAATTTGCTGTCATTTTTATAAATGCTTTTGCTCCAATTGGGGAACGTGCCGCGTTCTGCCGCCATTTTCTGCGATTCATCAGTTGCCCAATTGCGGATGCTGCTCATAACCTTTTCGGCTAATTCAATAGCTTGCTCGCTGTCATAGCGAATGTTCAGCAAAAACAGCATATCGGCCCAACCCATAACCCCTAAGCCGATGCGGCGGTTTACATGAACTTTATCATGAATTTGCGGCAGCGGGTACGGATTGACATCAATGACATCATCTAAAAATCGGGCGCTTATGCGGGTAACTTTCTCTAAATGCTTCCAGTCAATTTCATTATTTTGCACAAACATCCCTACATTTATCGAACCCAGATTGCAAGCGTCATATGGGCCAAGCCACTGTTCTCCGCAAGGATTGGTTGCTTCCAGCATTTCAACTTCCGGAACCGGATTGGCGGTAGACTGATTAGCGCGGTCGATGAAAACTAATCCGGGATCTCCGGATGACCATGCGGCAGCGATAATGCGGTTCCAAATTTCGCGCGCAGGTATTTGTTTTGTCATTTTTTGCGTATGCGGGTCGATGAGATCATAGGTTGTATTATTAGCCAGCGCCTGCATAAACGCATCGGTTATGGCGACGGAGATATTAAAATTGGTAATGCCGCCGCTGAGTTTGCAATCAATAAACTGTTCTACATCGGGGTGATCCACTCGCAATATACCCATATTGGCGCCGCGGCGAGATCCGCCTTGTTTCACGCTTTCCGTTGCCTGGTCGAAGATGCGCATGAAGCTGACCGGCCCCGAAGCAACGCCATTTGTGGAGGCAACCCTGCTGCCCTCGGGACGCAATCTGCTGAAAGAAAAACCTGTGCCGCCGCCGGATTGGTGTACAATAGCCGCATGTTTTACGCTCTCAAAAATGCCGGAAAGCGAATCCTCTACAGGGATAACGAAGCATGCAGATAACTGAAGATTGTTGCCTTTGCCTGCGTTCATTAATGTTGGTGAATTTGGCATAAACTGTCTGGTTAGCATGATAGTGGCGTATTCTTCCGCAACTGCCTCAATTTCCCTGGCTGATTTTCCGCTGTTAGCAGCTTCGGCGGCGGCTATAGCGCGCGCGACCCGCCAGCACATTTCATCCGGTGTTTCAATAGTTTTCCCTTGTGAATCTTTTTTAAGATATCGTTCGCGCAGAACTCTCTCTGCGGATTCGGACCATTCACCTTGGAAGGTTGGTTTTACTGAAACAGGTTGTGAAGATTTTTTCCCGTTATGTTCACTCATGTCCTATTCACCTTTTTCCGTACAATAAAAAATATTTAAAATCACATAAGTTGCTGCGTGTTGCGCAAACGTATATGCTCATTTAGTAGGCTACCTCATTAACTTTACCACAAATTTAGTGAAATATAAAGATTAAACACTAGATTTAGGAGTAATTGGTTAATCGGGCAATTATAATCGGCAAATTTTTATTGTGCGGAGGGTATTTCATAGGAATATTTTTGAAAATAAAAAGATATTTTGGGGGCGCCCCAAACCCCGCGCAAGAGGCCGTTGCCCCTTACGAATCCCACTGTGTGTGCCGTGTGCAATACTCATTATTTTGTAAAAAAATGTTTTGGGGGGGGGGCTTGTGTGCCGTGCGGTGTTATTGGTCGGGGTGGCCACAAAACGAACACCACATGATGAATCATGTGGCTTGTTTCCTCACCTCATCCACCCGAGTTGCCGTGCGGTGATTCTCATTGTTTCGCATAAATTGCAATAAAAGCACAAACCCCGCGCGGTACACGTTGAGGCGATGCAATCCGGTAGGGGCGACCCTTGCGGTCGCCCTTGCTGCCCGGCAATCAATAATGCCCTAAAAATATTATTACGATAAAAAGATATTTTGGGGGCGCCCCAAACCCCGCGCAAGAGGCCGTTGCCCCTTACGAATCCCACTGTGTGTGCCGTGCGGTACACGTTGAGGCGATGCAATACAGAATACTGGAAAAGTTAAAATTATGGCTGTTATGATATTTATGTGGAGCTTTCGCTTGAAAAATATATGCGCTATTTTATCTCAGGAACAAAGCGCAGGGTTATAAATAGGCCAACCAAGTACCTGGATCTCTCAGTCAGAACCTATGTGTGTGAACATTGTGGGTTGGTACTGGATCGAGATCGCAATGCTGCCTTGAATTTACGGTGGCTCTATACCGCTAGTACAGCGGAAATTGACGCCTGTGGAGAGTTCGTAAGTCCCCGAGTGCTTGCACTTGTGGCTGTCTCAAAGAAGCAGGAAATGGATTCTGAAGAAGACAGTGCGTAGGTGTTGTCCTATTTGGGTAAATTCTTTAGTACGGTTTATCTGGTTTCTATTTCCCGTGTGTTTTTAGCAAATATATTTAATGGCAAACAAGCGAAAATTCTGATACGAATCAATGCAAAGGCAGGATTTTAATAATGGAATATCGATCTTTTGGCCGAACAGGCTGGCAGATTTCATCAGTAAGTTTTGGGGCATGGGCAATTGGCGGATCGTGGGGCGCAACTGATGATGATATATCAACTGCAGCGCTGGATCGCGCTATCGATTTTGGAGTGAATTTTATTGATACAGCGGATGTTTACGGCGACGGCCGATCAGAGCGAATTATTGGCGCGCTGCTAAAACGGCGTTCCGAGCGAATCTATGTGGCAACGAAAGCTGGCCGCCGGTTAGATCCTCATGTAGCGGAAGGATATACAAAAGCGAACCTAACGGCATTTGTTGAACGCAGTTTGGTGAACCTTGGCGTTGACGCACTGGATTTAGTGCAGCTGCACTGCCCTCCGACCAAAGTTTACCACACACCGGAAGTATTTGCAGCAATGGATGATCTGGTAAAAGCCGGAAAAATTCAGCATTATGGCGTAAGTGTTGAAACGGTGGATGAAGCGTTAACTGCAATAACCTATCCCAATGTTCAAAGTGTTCAGATTATTTTTAATATATTTCGGCAGAAACCCGCGGAAGCGTTTTTTGCCGCGGCGCGCGCAAAACAAGTTGGTATTTTGGCGCGTGTTCCCTTGGCTAGCGGACTGTTAACCGGAAAATTCAAGGCTGATTCGATTTTTGCGGAAGATGATCACCGCAAATTTAACCGGAATGGTGAATCGTTTGATCGCGGTGAAACTTTTTCCGGCGTAGATTACGCCACAGGGCTGCAGGCGGTAGAGACATTGCGTCAGTATATTCCGGCCGGTGTTTCGCTGGCGCAATTTGCTTTGCGCTGGATTTTAATGTTTCCAGAGATAACTGCGGCGATACCCGGCGCAAAAACACCTGCCCAAGAGGAAGATAATAGCAAAGCTGCCGATCTGCCGCCGCTTTCCGATGAGGCAATGGCGGGGATACGAGCTATGTATGATGAACAAATTAAACCTTTGGTCCATCAATACTGGTAAAAAAATGTTTCACATTGGAAACATAAATCTGTGTTTGTGCAACATATTCCTACAAGTGGCAAACACATTGGGCGGTATGTTTTACGTAGAGATTTTGTAAAGCTGCCGTCCCTTTCCTGTGTGCGTGATACATATAAAATTATTGACTGAGGCCCTGAAAAAGTTATGATACTGCGCGTTCGATTTGGTTTCCTGCCGTTATCTTTTTGATTTTTCTGCGCCGCGCCGCTTCAATACGGTGAATCATAGTAAACGCAGATGTAGAAGTTGGAATAATGGCGTCTATACCAGCGCGGGCGGTATCTTCGATTTCGCAAAAGTCGCGATTGGTAATGCAAGCAATCGTTAGTGGTTCGATGCGTTCAACTTTATTCAGTAACGTAACTAACCGAAACGCCGAGATATTTTTACGCGACATTGCGTGATCGATCATATCTATATCGAGAAACATCACGTCGATTTCTTCGGACGCTGCGGATTCCAGCAAATGAATCCAAGACCGCGCTGTCTTGAACAGATACCCTGCGGCGCGAAAAATTCTGAGGGAATCTGAGGTGAGAAATGGTGTTGCGTCGAGTGTTGCGGTGTAGTGATATAACCGAGCCGGCCGGGTTATTTGCTGTTCTCCGGTTTGCTCGTCGGAAACGCGCAAACTCACGCTTGTCTCTTTAAGAGATTCAACGGATATCGCTGTAGCCATGAACAATGAGACTCCTTTGTACTCAATATTTGCAGCAAGGCTGCTCTGGTTGCAAAACCTTACCAAACTATATATATACCCATCGGCAGAGGCCGAAAAGTTCTAAAGAGCAATATCCTTGCTTTAGAGGAAGTTAATTGATTAAAAACTTGAAAGCGCGAAGTTTGTTATATCATAAAATAGGTATGGACGTATATCCGCATACGTCATATTATTTATTATGATACACCTTAGATACAAGTGAGTTTAATACATCAATGATTTCAATGAAAATTCGCGCGCGAGGACAATCTGCGCTCTTTGCCGGAGTACTATTAGCAATTTTTATGCCATTTATTAGTATCGTCGGGCTTGGTCCAACGCAATTTCTGCATTTTGAACAACTATCACTGCAAACTCAAAATTATCTCCCGCTTCTTACTTGGGCCAGTCATTTTCCCCTGTTAATTACACTCTATTCCGGATTAGAGGCCTTGCCGTTCCTAAGTATTATTGCTTTACCCTATACGTTGCGGCGAGTGGTATTAGGAGAGAAAGGAACTGTTTCTCAGTGGATGGGAATAGTGGGCATGCTGATATTTGCCGGAATAACGTTAGTAAACGCAACGCTCCTTCTTGCATATTCCGGACAAATTACCGCGATGAGTAGCGCTGCGCAAACAGTTGCCGGCGCGCAATTTCGCATTATTTCAATTAATGAAAGTTTATTTACCGATAGCGTTGGCGGTATACTGCTGGCTATTTGGCTGTGGCTGATCAATTTTCCGTTGCTGCGCTTGCCGGGTTTAGAGCGGATTGCCGGAATTGCCGGTTTACTTGCTTCGGCGCTGTTTGCTTCAACGGCTGCATTTGCTTTGTATGCTCCTGAAAATAGCCATCAGGGACTTGTTGGTTTAACACTTGCTGTATTCGGCATTTGGCTTGGCGTAACCGGTGTTTTGTTAGTGAATCGCGCATTTGCCTTGGGTGAAGATTTTCATCCGGCTGACGAAGAGCAGAAAACAGACGGCAGTGTACTATCCGAAGATACTACGCTGCACGCCTGAAACATTGCTACCATCCGGCGGCTGCGCCTTCAGCGCGCGGATCTGAACCGCCGGCGTATACCCCATTTGGTAGCCGGATGATTCCTTGTGCAAACCCCATTAAAGAATCCCATGACTCGGTAACGATAACCTCGTGGCCCATTCGCTGCAATTGGCGGATCGTCGATTCGGGGAACCTGCTTTCTACAAACAGATGTTCTTTGCTTGAGCCGCGAGACGCGCCATGCAGCCATCGAGGAATATCAATGGCTTCCTGCATATTTGCGCCAAAGCGAATAATATTTGTATATACTTGGGTGTGAAATTGCGGCTGCCCATCGCCGCCCATCGAGCCGAATACAATGGCCGGCGCGCCATTTTTTACTGCCAAGGAAGGTATAAGGGTGTGCATTGTGCGTTTGCGCGGCTCTAACGCATTAATGTGGCGCGGATCCATCCGGAAATATGCGCCGCGATTTTGCAGCGCTATACCCAAATTATCTACTACCACACCGCTGCCAAACCCCATATAGTTGCTTTGAATGAGCGAAACCATATTTCCTTGGCTATCGGCTGCGCATAAGTAAATAGTGTCACCGCTGAGTGATCCTGGGGCTGTTGAATCCGCGGCGTGTTCCGGATGGATGAGTTTACTGCGCTGCAAAATATACTCGGGATTCAGTAACTCTTCCGCGCGGATGGTCATTTTAGCCGGATCGGTTATATAGCGGTCGCGGTCGGCGAACGCTAATTTCTTGGCTTCTACAGCGAGGTGGATGGTTTTGGGATCCATCGGATCTGAACCGGAAGGAAGCAGATTGAGCATCGACATCATTTGCAATGCGGTTACGCCGTGTGTGTTTGGTGGAAGTTCATAGATGCTTAAGTCGCCATAATCCGCAGAAAGCGGTTCTACCCATTCGCTTTGATGTTCCGCCAGATCATTCAACGTGATACAACCGTTTTCTCTTTGAAAAAAATCAGCGGTCTGCCGGGCGATTTCTCCGGTATAAAAATCTTTCAAGCCGGATTCTGTCAGCGCGCGAAATGTTTTAGCTAAATTGGGCAGCTTCATAAGTGCGCCAACATGCGGAACAGCGCCATCCGGCAGAAAATTCCTGAACCAGGAACTATGCGCATGACCGGAAGCGGCGGTTTTTTCTAAAGCGCTGCTTAGTTCCGGGCCAACCGGAAAACCCTGCTCGGCGTAATATATTGCCGGTTCTAAAACACGATTGAGCGGCAGCGCACCAAATTTTTTATGCAGCATATCCCACCCATCAGGACAGCCGGGCACGGTAACGCTATGTATACCAAAGGTAGGCGTTTCATGATATCCCAAAGCGGTATATTTCTCAATTGAGGCTGAAGCGGCGGATTTTCCGCTGGCGTTTAGCGCGAACATTTTTTGTTCTGCTGCAGACCATACAATGGCAAAAACATCGCCGCCTAAACCGCAAACAAACGGAAAAACAACTTGAAGCATGGAGTTTGCCGCAATTGCGGCGTCTACAGCGCTGCCGCCGGCTTTTAGTATATCTAAACCGGCTTCGGCGGCAAGATAGTGCGGCGCCGCAACAATGCCGCGCTGCGCGTATGTTACCGGTCTTGTTTGATAACTCATTTCTGTCACTTCCTATAGCCATACTACAATACATTGTGCGATTGAAAACTAAAACAATATGCGTATTTCCGCCAATGCGCTTATCATTCTGCAAAAACATTGATAAACTGCTCGGAATGATGCATTATCAGAATGTATGTTATTAGCTGCAAATGTTGTTCACATTTAAGAACAAATAGCAACTACTCTATGATATTGACAATATCTGCAAACAGATACAAGATACATCGCAGCATAGGCGGCAAGGGCTACCAACACCGCGCCGGAGCACAAGCGCCGCCACATAGCGTTTGTTTTAGAGCATACGCTGCGCGGTCACACCTGAGGCAATGCAATCCGGTAGGGGCGACCCTTGCGGTCGCCCTTGCTTCCCGGCTATCAATATTTCCCATCGGAAAATAAAATAAAAAGAGATTTTGGGGGACATCCCAACCCCCGCGCAAGGGGCTATCGCCCCTTACGTATCCCTGATTACGAAATATATCTTGTCCCTATTTAAAAGTGAAAGTTCATCATCGTGTGGTGTTCGTTTCGGGGCCACCCTTGGCGCCAACGCCGCGCCGGAGCACAAACGCTGCAACAGAGCGCTTATTTTACTCCAAACACCGCACGGTCACACATGAAGCAATGCAATCCGGTAGGGGCGACCCTTGCGGTCGCCCTTGCTTCCCGGCTATCAATATTTCCCATCGGAAAATAAAATAAAAAGAGATTTTGGGGGACACTCCAAACACCGCGCAAGGGGCTATCGCCCCTTACGAATCCCCAGGTTTTTGTGGCCAGGCGCGCGCTGGTGTTGATTTAATTAGAGTATACGCCAACTACCCGCGCCTGCGTGATAATATGATCTGCAATCAAATCTAAAACTTGTTTGCGTGTTAATCCTGCGGGCAGCTGAACCCCCGGCTCTATGGCGTATAAATGGAAATAATAATGATGGGTTCCATGGCCTTGTGGTGGAAGCGGCCCAAAGTATCCGGTTGAACCGGCGTCATTTACTCCGCCAAGAAATGCGTCATTTGGCTGTCCTTCTGCCAGTGAAGTTACATTTGTTGGAATATTGTACAGCACCCAATGGGTAAAACCATCGGCTAAAGGCGCATCGGGGTCATGGCAAATCAGCGCTAGTTGGCCTGCGTCTGCAGGGACACCGCTCCACGCAAGCGCTGGTGATACATTTTCATGATCGGCGGCGTGGCGAGTTGGCATGCGTTGATCTTGCTGAAACGCAGAACTGGTAATGGCTAACTCGCCAAGGTTTAGTTTCATAAAAGATTTCCTTTCCGCTGCTTTGGAAGAAAGCAGGTTTGCGGCAAAATTTCTGACCGGAAAAGCGCACAGAAACGTATCGGGTCAATGTTTACTACCTTTGTTATATCGTATCGTGATAGATTCTGTCGAGTGCGGTTTAGGAAACCAAATGGAATGTTTTGGAGGTTGTATGTGCAAAGAAACTATGTCATAATAAAGGCATAGTCATGAAGGTTGCAATGTACATTTAATGATGAAAACTGCTTTTATTGAACTATTTAAACCGTTGCTGCGTTTCCCGCTGTTTTATAAAGTTTTGACCGCAAATGTGGTATTGGTGATATTAGGGGTAACAACCGGTCTGTTCATTTCCTCGCGGTTGAACGGAAAGACCATTCATATGACATGGTTTTTGCCGCTGCTTTTTGCGTGCGCTGCAATTGGTTTTACCATTCTTATTAATATATTGCTGCTGCGTGCGGCTTTTAAACCGATTCGCGAACTGCGCCGGACGGTGCATCAGTTAGATTGCGGAGATTATGCCGCGCGTGTGCCGGAATCGATCTATGCCGATTCTGATCTATCCAGCGTAGCTGATACCATTAATTTGATGCTGGAACGGCTGCAGCGTTATCAGGAACGCGCGCAAGAACTTTCTGCCAGTGTTTTAAACGCTCAGGAAGGAGAGCGGCAGCGTATATCTCGCGAGCTTCACGATCAAATTGGCCAATCGATGACGCTGTTATTAATTCGGCTGAAATTGCTGGAAAATGAAACAGAATTTGGCAGTTTGCAGCGGCAAATTACCGAAATTCGCGTCACCGTTGCGGAAACAATAGATCAGGTGCGCCGACTTGCGCAAGATCTGCGCCCTCCGGCGTTAGATCAATTGGGGTTATGCGCCGCAATTCAAACATTAACCCGCGAATTTGCAGAACGTACCCGCATTGCCACACGCTGCGAAGTCCCCGATGAACAGGTGCAGGTTTCTGCAGAATGCGCCGCGGCAATATATCGCATAGCGCAAGAAGCTTTAACAAACATCGCAAAACACGCTGAAGCGGATTCTGCGCAAGTAATCATAAAACAATCTGCCGAAGCCGTCATGATATCAATCAGTGATAATGGGCGCGGCTTTAACACAGGAAATTATACCGATAAAAGCAATACGCTTTCCGGGTTGGGTTTATTTGGTATGGAAGAGCGCGCACGCCTGCTCGGCGGTGTATTTCTTATCGAATCTTCTCCCGGCGCAGGGGCTGTAGTAACAGCAACCATTCCAAAAACTCAGGTGGAAAATGTACATGGATCAACATATACAGCAGCAAGAGCTGAGTGAAGGCAAAGTTATTCGTATTGTGCTTGCAGATGATCACCCGATATTGCGCGCAGGACTTAAAACCCTGCTGGATGCTCAGCCGGATATGTGTGTTATTGGCGAAGCGGGAGACGGCGCAGAAGCAGTGCAAAAAGCTTCTCAGCTAACACCGGATATATTAATTATGGATTTGACCATGCCGGTTATGGATGGTCTGGAAGCTATGAAGCGGATACATGAGTTTAATTTGCCCTGTAAAATGCTGGCGCTAACAATGCACGCTGAAACGGAATATTTGTTTAAGGTGCTGGAAAATGGCGGCTCGGGATATGTTTTGAAACAAGGAGTTGATACCGATTTATTCGAAGCGGTGCGCGCAGTTGCCGCCGGGAATGTTTTTTTGTATCCTTCCGCCACACGCCTGTTGTTATCGCGGTATTTAGATGAAAATAATCCGCAGGAAACCGACGCATATGATACTTTAAGTGAACGGGAAAAAGAAGTGCTGAAACTAACGGCAGAAGGTTATTCCAGCCAGGAAATAGCCGATCAATTGTATCTTAGCTCGAAAACCGTAGAAACATACCGCTCCAGGTTAATGCAGAAATTGCATTTGCACCATCGTTCCGAGGTTGTGCGTTATGCGCTGCGCCGAGGATTATTGAGGGTTCAGGCTGAATGATGAAGCAACATGAAACAGCATTGCTGGAACTGCAAGATGTATCGTTTGGGTACAATAAATCCACGAACGTATTTGAACATGTATCTTTTGCAGTGCGCGCCGGAGAATTTATTTCTTTATTGGGGCCAAACGGCGCCGGCAAAACATCGCTGATACGTGTTTTAAGCGGTGTGTATACGCCATCTCGTGGTGTGGCGCTTCTTCAAGGCAAAAATTTGCGTCATTGGCCGCGAAAAGAGACAGCGCGCATGGTTGCGGTTGTGCCCCAGGAACTATCTACCCCGTTTTCCTATACGGTGCGTGAATTAATTGAACTTGGCCGCACTCCATATTTGCAGCCAATGCGGCTGGGATTGCTGAGCAAAGAAGATAACGATGAGGTTGAACGCGCTATTGAATTAAGCGGATTGCAGTCGTATGCTTCAAGAATATTTCAGGAATTAAGCGGCGGGGAACGCCAGCGGGTTATTATTGCAGTGGCGCTGGCGCAGCAGCCGCGCGCTTTGCTGTTGGATGAGCCGACATCTCACTTAGATATACGTTATCAAATTGAAACGTTAGAGCTGCTGCAAAAATTGCACGCGGAAACCGGGTTAACGGTGTTTGCCTCTATGCATGATCTGAATTTGGCGGCGCGCTATTTTCCGCGGTTGATTCTTTTTAATCATGGTGTTGCTTTGGATGGCCCTCCCAGCGCGGCGCTTCGGCCGGAAATTCTGAAAAAAATTTATCAGGTGGATATTCAAGTTGGTGTTCAGCGCGGGTCATCCTATTTAAGCGTAGTATCTCCTTCGGAAAAAGAAAAGCCGTCAAGTGGATCTAACGCAAAAAAAATAGCCGCGCATGTTGTTGCCGGCGGTGGAACGGGAGACCTTGTTATGCGGGCAATGGCAGAACTGGGGATACCTTTTTCTATTGGCGCAGTGAATATTGGGGATAGCGATACAACATTGGCGGAATCGCTTGCCGAACAGATTATTACGGAACCGCCGTATGCTCCGGTAAGCCAATCTTCCGCAGATCTTACCCTTGCGGCTATGCTAACGGCAGAAAATATCATAATTTGTCCCATTCCAATAGGCAGCGGGAATGCGGCGCTATTGGATACCGCCTTGCGCGCAATAGCTTCTGGCGCAAAAATATGGCTGTACGAGCCGCAGCTAGCACAGCAGAATGACTCTGCCGCACAGGAGGCGAATGTGTTAGATTTGGTGTCGCGGCGCGACTATTCTGCAGATAAAGCAGGCATCTCCCAATACAGGCAGTTACTGCGCAGCGGAGCAGTGATCGTTTCTGAAGTAGGGGTTATCACCGCGGCTATACTGGCGCAAAGTGAGGTTACCGTTTTTTAACTGATTTGGTTTTATAAAAGATGTATTTGGGGACACCCCAAACCCCGCGCAAGGGGCATCCGCCCCTTACGAATCCCCGGTGGTTATACCGAGCAGTGATTTATTTCTATAAAAAATGTTTTGGGGACACCCCAAACCTTGCACAAGGGGGCTATCGCCTTTACGAATCCCCGGTGGTTATACAGTGTGTTGATTTATTTCTATAAAAGATGTATTTTGGGACACCCCAAGCCCCACGCAAGGGGGCTATCGCCCTTACGAATCCCCGGTGGTTATACAGTGTGTTGATTTATTTCTATAAAAAATGTTTTGGGGACACCCCAAACCCCGCGCAAGGGGCATCCGCCCTTGCGAATCCCCGACGCTTTTGATCCGGCGCGGAATAATTGGTCGTGCGGCCACAAAACGAATACCTCCTGAGCAATTATCTTTTGGCAAATAAATATTGCGCTTCATGAATTTCTAAATATGCCGATTAAAACTACAGGTACAATATGTGCAACGGAGTAAATTCATGCCTCAAACGCAAACTCTTAAAAAAAGACTGCTTTCAGGTTATGCGGTGGTGATTGCCGCGGCTGTTATAACGGTAATTTTTGCTGTAGCATTTTCCGGGACGATTTATGTTATAAGCGTAAACAGCGCCACAACAGTAGAAAATCAGATTACGCTTGTTTCTGAGACACGAAAAATATTTTTTCAAGAACAAAACAGTGCGCTTCTATACTTTACAACCTCTAATCCCTATGTACAAATAAAAGCAGAATTTGAATTTACGCATACCGAAAAGGTTATGAACGGATATATTCAACAATTATATGCCCATGCCGAAACCAGCATGGAGAAGCAATATGTCACAGATTTTTCAGCGTGGACATCTGTGTATGGCGATTATATTGAAAGTTCATTTCAATCTGCGCAGTCTGGCCAAGCTAAAGGAGATCTGACGGAGTCGATTACGGATTCTGAAAACAATATATCTACATACTTAACAGATTATAATAACCAAGTTACTGTTAGATTAACTCAGCAGCAAATTGCAACACGAAATTCATTTTTATTGTTTGGCGCTCTTGCCTTAGCGTTTATATTTGGAATTATCATAACAGCGTATATTCTATCGCATAAAATTACGGTATCGATACTTCAAAAAACTGGAAGGTTGAGAGAAATTATCGTTAAAACAGCGCCGGAGGTCGATAAAGATATAAATTATGCACATGAAAATGATGGTATGGCTTTTAAGGATGAATTAGACGCAATTATTGTTTTTTTTGAAAAAGCCTCTGTCCGTATTCAGGATTTACTGCTGTTTCAGGAATCGATTTTGCAAAATATTTCGGCTGACGCATTTATTGTATTTGATAAAAAAGGTAGAACGTTGCTTTGCAATGACGCTTTTACGCAGCTTCTTGGCTGGAACCGCGCAGATATTATTGGGAAAGCGGCAGATTTTGTTTTTGAATCACGTGAATCGTATCTCGAAATGAATCGCAATATTATGGATCATACAAAGAATGGGGAACGATATATCTGCGAATCATATGTTTTGCGGAAAAGCGGCGAACGAGTGCATGTTGAAATGACCTTTTCATTTGTACCGAAACTTAAATTATTTATTTTAGTTGGAAAAGATTTAACGCAGCGAGACGAAATGGAAGGGCAGCTGCTGCACTTGCTGGATATGAGCGAAACTTCGCGCAGTATGCTTGAAACAACGCTAAATACCGTGCACGACGCTATTATTTTGTTCGATAATACTGGGCAAATTCTCACTGAAAATAAAACAAATTTGGAAAGAAAAAATACTTTTGGTGATGTTTATGGAAATAATCCAGAAATTCGGGCCGTTGATGATGATGGTATGGTTATTCCTCCTTCGGAGTATCCGGTTCGGAAGTTTTTGCAGCAAAAACAAAATTCCACAGCGTTGATGCGGTTCCGCAAAGATAATGAACAATCAATGATTATTCGCATGTATTTAGCGGAAATTTGTGATGCCCGTGAAAATCAAATAGGTGTTCTTTCTGTTGAAAGTGATATTACAGAAGAATACCGCAACATACGCCGCCTTGCTGCTACTTTGGCGGTAACTAAGGCATGTTCATCTGCCTCTGATATTAGTTCAGTTGCTAACGCTGCTGCGCATGCCTTATTGCAATGCGAAAAATTACAGGGAGTTGTGATAGCTGTTCCCGAGAAATCGAGCGAGGATGGCAATGTATATTTAAAGATTTTGAGCTGTGTTACCCCGGAATTATTTGATCAGGATTTTAAAAACTGGTTAGATGAATCTCTGCGATTATTGAGTTTAGAACCGATTTCAGCAAATTCGCATTTTATGTTTCATAAGGTATTTCTTCAGAAAAAGCCACAATATGACTATACGCCATTTTCACAAACTCAAGATGATGGAATCATTCCCCGAGATCTTATTCAGTTGGGGTATTTTTTAAACCTAAATCTTTCGGCTACTCCGCTTATTAGCAACTCGAAAATGGAAGGTATTTTAGGGTTGTTTTATTATAAAGATACTGATGTTCGGGAAAATTTATTGGAAGGTGATGTGCTGCTTACCATCAGTTCGGAGATTGCGTCGGCATTAAATCGCGCAAAACTATATGAAGAAGATCGCAAACTTGCTTTGTATGATCCTTTAACTAATGTGTACAATCACCGTTCAATGCAAATGCTGTTGAAGGATGCGGTGCAGCAAAGCGCAATAGCTGCTCTGGATTTATCGGTGATTATGCTGGACGTAGATCATTTTCGAAAATTCAATGAAGATTATGGGCATGATATTGGAGATCTTGCGTTAAAATCTGTTGCGGAATCAATTCGCATTGCTATACGTAAAAATGATTATGCGGCGCGCTATGGCGGTGAAGAATTTACTGTTATCCTGCCAAACACATCAACCGATGAGGCATTTTTAATTGCGGATCGAATCCGTAAATCTATTCAAGATCGGCCGATTGTTGTACAAGATGGGCGTAAACTTTCGATAACTGCTTCGCTGGGGTTTGCAACATTTCCTATGCATGCTTCCGCACCGGTATCTTTACTGAAGGCAGCGGATATAGCTTTATATGCAGCTAAGAAAAACGGGCGGAATTGTGTAATGCAGTATTCAACCCATTATTTATCCAGTAATACGTTTAAATCTGAAAATAACGGCGCTGAAATAACTTCTTTTGAAGGCATGTCTTTGCCATCCGGCGCAAATTTAGATACTGTACAGGCGTTAATTACGGCAATTGATTTACGAGATGGTTTTACTGCGTCTCATTCGGAAAGCGTCTCGGCTTTGGCTGTGTCAATTGGTGAAGAATTGCAGCTTTCCAGTGAGGAAATAGAAACATTGCGATTAGGCGGGCTGGTTCATGATATCGGCAAGATTGGTGTGCCCGATAGCGTATTAGCAAAAAATGGGCCGCTTACCGATGAGGAATGGGTAATAATGCGCGCGCATACAACGATGGGTGATTCAATTATTCGTTCGGTAGAGCAGTTGAAGCATCTGTTGCCGATTGTGCGTTGGCACCATGAACGTTTAGATGGCAGCGGGTACCCCGATGGCTTAGCCGGGGACAGTATACCACAGTTGGTTCGGATTATCAGCGTGGCTGATATTTATGATGCATTTGTCGCTGAACGCAGATATCATAAATCCCGAAAACCGCATGATGGTATTGCAATATTGGAAGAAGAAGCACAATTAGGTAAAGTTGAGCTGAGATATGTTGAAGTATTAAAGCATGTGCTTGCTATTCGCGGAGATCTGTGCGAGGAATCTGAAAATATCCAAGCAGCCTAATAGTTCTCTTTTTGTGTATAAAAACTTAGGTTAATAATCTGAGTCTTTTTGAAGTAATTTTTTGACAGCCGCGCGATGTTTGTACTGTTTTTGCAGCAGTTTTGGCGCGGCGTTGATTGATTGCCCAAAATCTATTGCGCTGTGCGATGTTGCATGCGGCGCATGGGGATGGATGGCTTTGCGGATTTCATTATCATCAGTAACAACAACGGCTGTTTCTTTTCTGGCGCGCGCCGCGGCAACTAATTCCACCATCCGCTGATCTGCCGATACCCCGCTTGCAGTATAGATGACTTGCAAACATCCTTGCTGTTCCTTCGTTTCAGTTAGCCCGGATCCATCAAAAACAACGGTGATGTTGAATGGCGCGGTCGCATACCTTGCCCGCAATTGCAAAAGCAGTGCGCTGCGGCCGTTTTCCAATGATTTTCGTTCGGCGTTAGCCAGCGCGGGAGTGCGGCGAATAACATTATAGCCATCAATTAAAATATGTTTTTGTGGAGGTTGTGTCATTATTACTGCTCAATTCAAAAAAATTTTTTCGCCAGTATTCATAGCCGCTGAATACGCTCGAGCTAATGGCCGCAGAATATACAGTTATCTTTCTCCGATAATGAAAGGATCATCGGGAAGTATTTGCTGTTCTAATGCTGTCACAAGCTCTAAAATCTCTTCGGCCTGACCGGTAAATACAACTTGGTCGTTGATACGCTTTTGAAACTGTTCGGTCGTTACATCATCCAAAAAGCGTTTGCCGTTGTTATCTAAGGCCAGCCGTGGCACGACAAAGACTGTGCGAATGTTATTTTGAGAATTTTGCTGGTGAGTATCCTTATATTGCAAAATTGCGTCTGCAATATCATTGCCGCAAAGTAAACCTGCGACAGTAACATGTTCTCCCCAAAATTGGTTAATAACTGGGAAAGCGTCGGTTGTTAAATTTTTAATAGCAAGCAATTCTTTGGCAATTTTTTCCATCATGGGGAACGCCATGACACTGGTTGCAAATACCAGATGTACCGGATCTTTCAGCTCTGCAGGCAGTTTTTTGCGGGAGCGATTCCATGCATTGATGAAATAGCGTGTCATGCCAACCCCATTTTCAATCTGTTCGAATCCACCGTAGTGTTTTGCGGGAGGAATTGGCGTTTTCGTAATATGATACCATTCATCGGATAAATAAACGAAGGGATGGCTGGATTCTTTTGCAAAAATTTGCTGCCATTTTTGCGCTTGTTTTACAATTTTATGCGCTTCTTCCGTTGTGAACGATCGCAGCACAGGTAAATCAGGCAATCGCAGTAAATTATTATATTTTGTAAGGCCAACAGGCACAACTGAAATGGATTGAATAATCGGGCGCAAATCGGCAAGGTCTTTAATAGAACGTTCCAATTCATCACCATCATTCATTTCGGGGCAAAGCACAAGCTGAGTGTGCGCTTCAATACCGAATGTACCCAGCCTTTGCAATTGGGCAATAATATCGCCGGATCGCGGGCCGCTAACCATTTTTTGCCGCAACTCCGGATTAGTGGTATGCACCGAAACATATAAAGGGCTAAGGCGCTGCTCTTCGATTCGCTGCCAATCTTTCGGTGTTAAATTTGTAAGAGTGATGAAATTGCCAAACATAAAGGAATAGCGGTAATCATCATCCTTAATGTACAAGGTATCGCGCATTCCTAACGGCAAGCCCCGTTGTGGTGTTTTACGTTCGGGAAGACCTTTAATAAAGCAAAAAACACATTTATTAGCGCATTCACGAATAAAAGGCGCCGGTTCTTCACCAAAAATAGCGCCAAACTCTTCGTAAGCGTCTTTGTTTATAACGGTTTGTAATACAGTATCCTGCCTTTTTATATGCAAAGACAGTGTATCATCCGAACTGTAAAATGTGAAGTCGATGAAATCGCGGATGAGGTGTCCGTTGATAGACTCCAGTAAATCGCCGGGCTGCAAACCAGCGCGCTCAGCAGGACTGCCGGGAACAATTTCGTGAACCCAGCCAAATAATTTGGGCATAGTATACGCATTCCTTATTGGGATATATTACAAAGTATATGATAGTTTGAACATCAAAAGTAAGGTCGTAGTATTATATGCTGTAATTTTGATATGCAAATCGCACGCAAATTCAGATTGAAATATTGTTTTTTTGCCCTTGAGCAAAGGATAATTCCGAATATTCATTTGGGTGTTATTTCTTGCCGATCACTTCAGTAAGTGATTGATTCAATAATTAACTCACCTTACGCAGGATGAGCAAAAAGGAACAAAATGAGGCATACTAAAAGCAGAGAGAAGCACAAAGGGAAACAAGTATGGCAAAACACAAATCAACAGCCCAGCAAGAGGAAAAGCCGAT
>JAJYBV010000067.1 GCA_021778805.1 Chloroflexota bacterium
CAGCAGGCGCAACGCCTCGGCTGTACGCTCTACCAAGTCCGGGCTCGTTTATGGGATGACTACCTTACTCAGGAGTTACTCAACCCGCGCATTCCTGTCTTGTCCCATTCGTAAGCGAAAGTCCTAGATTCAAAACATCTGAGCAAATCAGCGCTGTGCCGCGGCGGAAACGGTCATTGGCGTTTTGAGTTATTTTGGTGTTTTGAGTGAATCTTGCTCAATATAGCATACAGGTGATACAATGCCTACGTTCGTACATTTTTTGCGCAATACTTTTTCAGTGATAGTACTCCATCACTGCGTTGATGGTTATCACTTTTGCATACTTTCTGGAGATGAGGCGAATCCTATGTCTGGTCACTCAAAATGGGCGCAGATCAAGCGTCAGAAAGGCGTTAATGACGCCCGCAGAGGTCAGTTATTTACCAAACTTGGCCGTGAAATTATCGTTGCAGTAAGGGCAGGCGGCAGTGGTGATCCCAATATGAATTTTCGCCTGAGAAAAGCAATAGACGCTGCGCGCGCTGCAAATATGCCGATGGAAAATATTGATCGGTCGATTAAACGCGCGCTGGGTGGTGGTGAAGGCGCTCAGTTAGAGGAAATTACTTACGAAGGCTATGGACCCGGCGGCGCAGCGGTTCTTATTTACACCTTAACCGATAACCGCAACCGAACGGTTTCGGAAATTCGCAATGTTTTCTCGAAAAACGGCGGCAACCTTGGTGAAAATGGCTGCGTAGATTGGATTTTTGAGAATCGCGGCATTATTGAAATCGATTTAACCGGCAAAAACACTGATGATATTTATCTGGAGGCGATTGATTCCGGCGCCGAAGATGTTGAACAACCCGGTGAAGGCGATGATGTCATGACGGTTTATACCGCTGCAAATGAAGTTGAAACGGTACGCACCGCGCTGGAAGCCAAAAAAATCTCTGTTACAAAATCCGATACTTCGTTGGTGCCTAAAACAACCATTTCATTAGACGAAAAACAAAGCTTGCAAACCATTCGCTTAATTGAACGGCTGGAAGATTTGGATGATGTGCAAAATGTGTACACCAACGCAGATATCAGCGAAGACGCTATCGATGGCGAAGAATAGCGTGCGATATCTATGACAGCGCGTGTAACCCTTGGCGTAGACCCCGGAATAGCTATAGTTGGCTATGCGGTTGTTGCGGAAGAGCGTTCGCAGCTTTCATTGCGTGTATGCAGTGTTATCACAACTGAGCCGTCGGAAGCATTTGAAGTGCGGCTCAGTAGAATTTTTCATGGGCTGGCAGATATAATTTCGCAATATCACCCGGATGATGTTGCGGTAGAGGAACTGTTTTTTGCTCGAAATACTCGCACTGCCATTGCTGTTGGGCAGGGCCGCGGTGTAGCGTTGCTTGCGGCAGCAGAGGCCGGCCTGAAAATTAGTGAATATACCCCCATGCAAGTAAAACAGGCCGTACAAGGCTATGGATCTGCTACTAAACACCAAGTGGGTGAAATGGTGCGTGTTCTGCTGGGGCTTTCTCAGGTTCCTAAACCTGATGACGCCGCAGACGCCGCTGCTATTGCCATTTGCCACTTGCATTCAAGCAAAACATCCATGCTGCGATAATAATTCGCAACGCGCTCCATCGAATACGCTCGCAAATAATTGCAGATCGCGCAACCGCCGGCGCGAGATTTGCGTGGTTATCCAATATAGATTCCCGCAGACCTCGCGCTTTGGCGCAAACGTAAAAGATCAGAAACTGAGTGTTTTTATAGCCGCTTAATTGCTGCAGCTATTTAACGGCTTCGCGCCGCTGCCTACGTTAAACGAGTCCATCATATGCTGGTACACCGGAGTATAGAGCTTGAAGAACATATCAATATTATAATGAGATTTTGGTGACGCCTGAAGCCAAACCATAAACACAAGTCCGTTGGCAATAAAAACCCGTCCAATTGTCACGGCGCCATATTCATAGGTTTGACTGCCGCCATAAAAGAGTTGGGTGGAACCATCAGTGGTAACATCGACAGCTTTATATGGGCCAAAGGTTGAATTCATAGAATATTGACCGGAACATATATACTTCTGCACAAACTGATGATGATAATCGTTCGTTACACGCACAACAAACACCAGCAGCGGATGTTCCATGTTAGATGTATATTGCTGGGTAAACGCTACATCACTTTCATTTGCATTGCTGAAATGCGCAGGATATACAATCCATGAAGTGGGATATTGAAATGAGTATCCAAAATTGGGATCCACATAAAGCGAATAATCACCGGGAATCGGTGTAACGCTTTGATACGCCGAAATGGGAATATTTTGATTGTTGGAGACAGGTGTAGATGTTGTTGTACTTGCCCCGGTTGTTCCTTTTACTGAAACCGGGTTAGAAGCTGATGCATTGCACGCTGAAGTTAGAATGATGAATGGCATGAACAGCAATAGTATTGTACGTATGCGGCCTGGCGTTGCGCCCATGAATAAATCTCCTCTTACAAATGCGCTGAACTTAGAAATGATACTACTTAAAATGGTATACATATAGAAGCAAGGTGTCAATTTGACTGCTTTGTTGGCTATAGCAACCTGTCACTTAGCTGCCGCTAATTATATTTGCGCAGACGATGCGTAGCAATGAACTTCTGGCGTGTTTATAAGCGGCAAAAGAAAACGGCAGCGTTGAATATCTGCTACTAGTATATATAACGCCGAATATTTTTCATTAGAGACATTCGCCGCCAAACAACCTATTGCCTCATTAACTTTAAACAGCGGAAATGCCGCCATCAACAGTAAACACCTGTCCCGTAGCAAAAGATGATGCGTTTGACGCTAAATAAAGCGCTATACCCGCTATTTCATCCGCAACGCCTACTCGGCCCAACGGCGCAGCAGCGGCAATTCCTTCGGCGTATTTGGGATTAGCCAGAAGCGCCGACGTTAAATCGCTTTGCACATATCCCGGCGCAATTGCGTTAACCCGAATTTGGTAGCGCGCTAATTCCGCAGCCATTGTTTTGGTTAACTGTATCAATCCGGCCTTAGCGGCTCCATACGCCGCCATGCGCGGTGTAGCTACAATCCCCGCTACAGAAGCCATTTGAATGATGGAACCGCCTTTTTGTGCAGCAATCATAACCCGTGCGGCCGCTTGAGAAAGCAGCATTGGCGCGGTAAGATTAACCTTCAGAATATCATCCCACTCCGATTGCTTTGTATCTAATACCGGCTTAAATATGGGACTAATTCCGGCGTTATTTACTAAAATATCAATTGAACCAAATTCCTGGGCTGCACGGTCTATAATAACACTTGCGCTATCAGATTCCGCGACATCTGCTCCGATAAGAACCGCTTTGCGGCCAAGTGAACGCACAGTTTGCGCAATTTCCGCCAAATTTTCTTCTTTTCGTGCGCAAACCGCTATATCTGCGCCGGCTTCCGCCAGCCATTTGGTCACTGCAAAGCCAATACCTCTGCTGGCGCCGGTAACAACTGCATATTTGCCAGCTAATGAAAACCGCTGTGTCATAGAGATGATCCGCCTTTATGTCATCGCAATAAATTTTTTTGCCGGTTTAAAAGCCAAACATTTGAGAAAACCTATCGGCATATGCCGCAAGATATGGCAGCAAAATAATCTGCCATATCCCGCCCAAACAATTGGTTACGCTGTAGCAAAGCGAACCAAAATTTTCTCAATGTCTTTAGAAGTTGGATAGAACGCTTCTTCTTCGGCAGAGCTATAAGAAACGGCCGGCACAGCGAGCGCATGGACAATTTCCGCCGGCATATCAAGGTCGTTAAAATGCCGTTCCATTATCCATGAATGCAGGTGACGGCCAAAACTGGTATGGTCACCTTCTTCAGTTACCACTACCACACGGTTTGTTGCCGCAATTGCGTTAGAAACCGCAGCTTCATCAAATGGATACAGAGTGCGCAAATCGATAATATCAAAAGCGCAGTTAAACCGTTGCGCCGCGTTTGCCGCCGCAATTGCAGATTCTAATACCATTGTTCCCCAAGTTACAATTGCCCCGGCGGTGTTTCCCTGCCCAATATGAATGGTGCGCGCAGAACGCAGCGGCACAGTATAATATCCATCGGGGGTCAGCCATAAATCTGCAATTTCCGCAATTACATTGCCGTTGGCGTCTTTTGGTGGATCGGAGCGGAAGAGTCTGCCGCGCTCCAAAAATACGATCGGCGATTGTGTGCGTGAAGACTCGATCATCAAACCTTTAGCGTCAAACGGATTGCTGGGGCAAACCGTAATCAAACCGGGAATGGAAGTAAACCAATATTCACCGGAGTGGGAATGGCCAAATGCGCCACCACCACTGCCGGAATCTGAAATTGGGCCGCCGCCGCCGCTGCCGGCTTTCGTGCGAATAACTACAGGGCATTTCCAGCTGCCAAACGTTTGATAGGCAATACGGCCGGCAATGCGAACGCTTTGCGACATAGACTGGTGGTAATCGACAAATTGAATTTCGCCAAACCGCGCTTTATTATCTGCCATAGAGGCGCCTGCGGCTATGCCAAAAATAATTTGCTCATTCAGCGGGCTGCTGATTGCGGATTGCGGAAATTCATTTACCAGCAATTGTGTTGCGCCAAACACACCGCCGCGCGGGCTGCCAACATCTTGCCCATACACAAAAAATCCCGAATCGCGGCGCGCAATCTCCGTCATGGCTTCGTTAATTGCTTGCAGCATATGTTTGCTCGAGCGATTCGATCCCGGCTCTACCTGCGGATCTGTCGGCCAAAAATATAGCCGTTCCTGAATGCGATCGCCTGTGGCAGTTGGCTCTAACAACACTTGGTCTTCAATGGCGTTCAGCTCATCTTTTGCCTGTTCCATCATCTTGTCGATTTGTTCCTGTGTCAGCAGGCCGCGTTCAATCAGAGCTTTGCCTGTGTTGCGGATGGGGTCGCGAGTCTCCTTGGTTTTGGCGACTTCATCGCGCTGGCGATACGCATAAATATCGGTGCTGCTGGAATGCGGATCGAGCAAGCCCATTTTCAGATGCAAAAATACCGGACCATTCCCCGATCTTGCAGCTTCAGCAGCTTTTAAACCAACCTCGTATAATTCTAAAGCGTTGGTTCCGTCTGCTTCAATGGTAAATGCGCCACCGCTGCGCGCCCAATCTGCTAAGTTGCCGCCCCATTGATGGCCATCTGTAGGTGTAGTAATAGCCCAGCCGTTATCTTCCACGGTCATAATCAAGGGCAGTTTATGAACGGTTGCCGCGCGATACATTGCTGAAAAATCATTGGTAGCCACGCCGCCATCACCGGTGCAAAACATAGCTAATTGGCCGGATTTTGCGCGCTTAAAAGCATAGGCAACGCCGGCGGCAAATGGGCCAAGGCTGGAAACTTCGCTGGAAGACGGCATAATATGATATTCCGAACTGCTGAAGTGTTCCGGCATATTTCGCCCGGCAGACATAGGGTCGGTAACGCGGGAATAGGCCGCGCGAATTGGAGCAAAAGCGTCGCGGGTACGCTGCAGCCAAGCGGCAAGATCTCTATAATATAGCGCCAGCCAGTCATCTTGCCGCAGCGCGGCGACAACACCGGCCAACGCCTCATGCCCGCCGGCGCCAATATAGAAAGGAAATTTACCCTGAGTTTTACGAGCCTTTAAGGTTTCATTAATAGTTCGCGCCATGATCATCTGCTTATAGCAGTCAATCGGATCAAATGCCGGCGCCGCGTTTGCCGCTGCGGTCGATTTATCAGCTTGTGTCGCCATACAACATCCTCTTTTACAATATCAGCATTGATATATTTGTTGGGCGTTTGCATAATCCATTCAAGGAAATCTTCCAAACGCAGTGCGCGGAAGAAACCGGAAGCGCCCTATCCCGGGTTTAAAACATGAAATTGCCGCATATACATCTTCATAAGATTTTCTGCTCACAACAAAGCGAGGCCGGTTCAGCAAAATTGAATCGCGCTGCCGGATATTGTGCGCTATGCAGTAGGCAATATATGCGTAACAATAATAGTATAACATGTTAGGGCCGGGCATAGTTAAAGGGTTATTTTTGTCGCAGTTTCCGAATCTTCTGCCAATGATTTGGCAATGACAAAACCATCGGGAGCAACCCGCTGAAAACCAAACCATTCATATAATCGGTGTGCGTGGATGTTCGTTTCTTCAGTGTTCAGCAAAATACGCACGGCGCCGGCCCGGTCAAAAAATTCTATCGCAGCGCGCATTAGCCGTGCGCCGATCCCTTTGCCGTGCAGCGAAGGATGTACGCCAATTCTTATCAAAAAACCAATCGATCCCTCGACATCACTGTATTGATATCCCGTAATGACCCCATCATCTTGTACCGCAACCACAAAAAAGGGATTATTTTGATATATTTCGGCAAATTCCTGCGCGTCATGCCGCCACAAAGGCGCAAAAGCCGCATTTTCCACCGCGCACACGCCGGCCATATCCGTTTCCGGCTGAAACGGACGAATCTGCACATTTTGCGCGCCTTCGGCCGGAATTGTTACCCCATACTTATCATAAGACCATAGCTGCTCAAACTGCGTAAATCCTTGCTTCAATAGCAATGCCTTCAGCCAATCATTTTCAGCGTCATATCCGGAATAATAGAGATGATCTACACCGATTGCGCGCAGCATTGGGTATAACGCAGTTAAACTGCTTTGCAAATATAATTCCAAGCGCTGATGTTCCCCCCATTCCGCGCCAAAACCGCCTATCCATGCGCTGGGAGCCACTACGGATGAACATAACAGAAATGCCGTATACGGGCTGTTTTTGCGGTATACAATAACTCCGGGTCTGGTGGCAGACAGCGCGGGCAGTTCATTCAGCAAAAACCGCTGCGCCGACCAGGGAGATTGCGTTAAAATTTGCATAACACCATTACTGTCTTCTTGCGAAATTGGCCTAATAAAAATTTCCGGTGTGTTCAGAAAAAAGCACCTGCGGTTCATTACAATTTTTAGTTTTGATAATGCTGATGTGTGTATTCAGAAACAGAATAGTATAGCCAATCGCAAATGTCAAACATATTTCATAATCGAATACGCCGCCAAATAGATTACCTTGCCGTTTAGCGGGCAGTTGCGCATTGAGCATATTTGTTTGACAGATCACAAATTTAGAAGTATAATTGATGATGAATTAATAAGCGCTTTCAAGGCATTTTTGGCTTTGCAAGCCGATATTGTAAGGAGATGCGGCATATACTGTTTGACAGGTATAGCAAGCCGCATATAAATGCGACATGAAACGAACCTATCAGCCTAAAAAAATTCCGCGTCTGCGTGTACATGGCTTTTTAAAGAGAATGTCTTCTCACGACGGCCGCAAAGTATTAAAATCTCGCCGTTTGAAAGGCCGCTGGCGCTTGACAGTTGGCGCTTCAAAGTAATAGTGAAACGCTGGGAAAGAATCCGCTTGCAGCGTGATTTTGACGCGGTTTATACCCACGGCAAAACAGTGAAGCGGCCCTCTTGTGTTTTCACTTGGGCGCCAAATACGCTGCAATTTTCTCGCTTTGGTGTTGTCGCCGGCAAACGTGTGGGCGCCGCTGTTGTGCGCGCGCTTGTAAAACGTCGAATCCGCGCCATTGCACAAGAAATAAAAGATTCACTGATTAAACCCAGCGATATCATTATTTCTGCCCGCCCGCTTGCAGCGCGCCGCGAATTCGATGAACTTCGGCGTGATATTTGGGAAGCGGCAAGGGCAGCTGGCCTGCTTAAACAATAACGGTTGCTGTTTTGCGCCGCCGCCAAGATTGCGAGGCATTGCACTGTGAAATATATTGCTCTTTTTCTCATCCGGCTTTATCAGAAATTCATTTCTCCTCTCTTTCCTCCATCGTGCAGATTTCAACCAACCTGCTCTCACTATGGATACGAGGCGATACAAAAATACGGCTTTCTGAAAGGCGGTATCATGGCCATAAAACGCATCGGCAGATGCCACCCCTTTTATAAGGGAGATCTGTACGATCCGGTGCCATAACCGATTAGTAATACTATACTGTTTCAATATGCAATATACTGTAAATTTGGCGTAAGTTTTATTCCCCGGCAATGTGTCGCGGAAGATTTTTGGGAGGCTTTATCTTGGGCGGTATTGGACAATTGTTCGGCTATGTTTTCTATGGGCCGACTTTTAATCTGTTAATGTTTATCTATGGGGTTATCCATAGTTTCGGCTGGTCTATCATTCTTATGACAATTATTGTCCGCATGCTGATGATACCGCTTTTTATGAAGCAGCTTGAATCACAGCGCCAAATGCAGAATGTTACGCCTCTCATACAAGAAATCCAAAAAAAATATAAAAATGATCCGCAAACAGCAAATCGCGAAATTATGCGGGTGTATAAAGAACATAACGCCAGCCCGGTTAGCGGGTGTTTGCCAAACCTTATTCAACTTCCATTTATTTATGGACTCTTCGATGCTTTTAATCAAATTTTAAATGGCGCTAAACCAGCCGTTCTCTATTCTCAGCTCTATCCATTTGTAAAACCGGTTTTTGGCAGCGCAACTTCTTACTATTTAGTGCACCTAAATCAATATATGCAATTTTGGGGCTATAACCTCGCAAAACCAGACCCATATTATATCTTGCCGGTTCTGGTAGGCTTAACAACATTCGTGCAAACCCGCATGATGTTCAATGTCACCAAAAATCAGCCCCAACAATCATCCGCTAATGCATCTCAACAAAACGCCACACAAGCTTCAATGCAGATGATGCAATACATTATGCCGATTATGCTTTTCTTCTTCAGCATTCGTTTTGCTTCGGGCCTGTCGGTGTATTGGACAGTCAGCACACTTTTCATGGTCATTCAGCAAGGATTGGTATATGGTACGTTTATTCCTTACCTGCCAAAATCAGTTGCCAAACTGTTGCCAAAGCCGGCTATGAAGGTTGCGGTAGCGTCTAACGCTGGAACAAGCAGCTTAAATGTCAGCCTGTCTAATCCTTCGGAGCCAGCCTCTAAACCGGCGTATAATCGGTTTAACAAAACCAATCCCGGCGCAAATTTGGTTATTGATTCAAATGTACCCAGAGCATTACCGTCTCCGGCAAATATTGCTCATGATGACGAAATAACCAGCCAAGAACATGATCCGGTGGAGAAACAAAATTTCCCCGCCGCTAATCAATCTAAAACGCAAAGAGAAGTAAAACCCAAAAAACCACAGGTGCAGTTTATTGCCGACGCATCATCTGAAACAAAACCTGAAGCTAATGCAATTGTTAAACCAGCGCCAACGGCAGTACCAGCCATTAAAACAAAAACACCAACTAAACCCGTTCAATCAAATTCGACGGCAAAAAATAATGGCGCAGGCAGCGCCAAAGCAGTCACAAAACCGGTAAATTCTACCGGCGCACAGCAAAACGGAGCCGGCAAGTCTGCAAAATCAACAACAGGCGCTGGTAAATCTAACTCCGGTTCTTCCAAAAATAAATCTCAGCCGCACAGGAAAAAATAAATCATTATTTCTCCTGTGTCCGGGCGGGTGACGTTTCGTGCGTCACTCGCTTTCGCTATAGTATATAGCTGAAAAGTTTACATTATGCAGGTTTTCTGCGCACGACGCATACGTTACATTTGCGCAGTACGAAAGGGATAGAAAAGTTTATATGGATTCAGTTGAGACTTCCGGTAGAACTGTCGATGACGCGGTTTTACAGGCGCTGACACGTTTGGGAAAATTACGCGAAGACGTGGATATTCAAATTTTGCAAGAGCCGGTAAAAGGCAACCGCGGCATCGGTTCCCGCGATGCGCGTGTGCGGGTTTGGGTAAAACAACCTTCTGCGCACCCTGCAGAGACCGATTCTGCCTCTGCAAATGCTTTGCCAACCAATGGAGTAGATAACCGGCAAAGAACGCACCGCACACCTTCTATTTTCTCCGAGGCTTCACGCACAGCGCCTAAAACCTATGTTCCCGGCCCACAGGAAGATAAAGAGGAAGATTTTGAGGAAGAGCAGCCGGTTCGCTCTACCGAAGATACACGCCCGGCCTCCGACAGCTATACCCGGCTGGCCGCAGATACACTGCGCGAAATAGTTAAACAAATGGGTGTTCCCTGCACCATCGAAATCACCGGCCGCAGCCCACTGCGGTTAAACATCCGGCTGAAAGATACCGCCGATACACAATCTGCCTTAATTGGCCGCGGCGGCGAAACCTTAAGCGCCATGCAATTGCTGGTTAATTTAATCGTTAATAAACAAAGCGAAGAACATCACCGCATTCTCATCGATATTGAAAATTATCGCAAACGCCGCGATGAAAATCTCCGCTCGTTAGCGCAAAGAGTCGCCACTCAAGTGCAAAAAAATATGCGGTCTGTTATGTTAGAGCCAATGTCTCCCTATGATAGAAGAATCATTCATCTTACATTGCAAGAATCCCCCTTTGTGCAAACACAAAGCACCGGCGAAGGCGATCAACGACGGGTAGTTGTTTCTTTGAAACAAGCAAAATATGAATCCTGATTTCGTTATTATCGGCCATATCGCGCGCGACTTGCTTCCGGATGGATCGTTCCGGCTGGGCGGCTCTGTTACCTATGCCGCCCGCATTGCGCAAAAGCTTGGCGCGCAAGTTGCGGTTGTCACCAGCGCTCACAAACAAGATGTGGATTGGTTCAGCTCCATGCTGCCAAACGTTGCGGTCGCCGCTGATTTTGCCGACGAAACCACTGTGTTTCACAACACCTATTCTTCCCAAGGCCGAACACAAAAATTGCTTGCCCGCGCAAATACTATTACTGCCCAATCCATTCCGCAAGCATGGCAAAATGCCCCAATTACACTGCTCGGCCCAATTGTTAATGAAATCGACGCCAGCGTTCCCCAATCCCTGCAAAGCAATAATGTCGCCGCGGCGCCGCAAGGCTGGATGCGCAGCTGGAAGAGCGACGGATTCGTGCAATTAGGTGAATGGCGCGGCGCGGAACACATTCTGCCGCATGTGCACACCCTCATCCTAAGCGCGGAAGATTTAAGCGGATCTGCCCGCGCCGCCGAGCTGCCGGAGCAATGGGCCGCAAAAGTTCCGTTGGTCATCGTTACGCATGGGCCGCAAGGCGCCCAGATTTGGGGAAACGGATGCAAAGGATATGTGTCTCCGGCGTTTCCTGTACGCGAAGCAGACCCTACCGGCGCCGGTGATACATTTGCCGCCGCGCTGCTTTTACATCTGCGCAAAACCCAAGATATTCAGCGCGCTGCCGAATTTGCCAACGCAGCTGCCTCTTTTGTGGTAGAATCATACGATAAAAGCACAGCGCCAGATTTAGATGCTATTCTGCGGCGCATTCAAACCGCGCAAGATCGTACTTGCTAAAGTTAACCGAAATTATTCAGAAAAGTGCATTAAAAATATGAAATCAGCTGAACCGGTATATGTCGCAATCGATATTGAAACGACTGGGCTGGATCCGAATAAGGATATTATCATTGAAATCGGCGCGGTAAAGTTTCGCGGCAAAACTCCGCTGGATACATTTCAAACATTTTTAGAGTTGCGCCGGCCACTGCCATACCGTATTCAACGATTAACCAACATTACAAATGATATGCTGGTTAATGCCCCAAAACTTTCTGCCATGTCCGGCTCTGTCAGCAATTTTATCGGGTCCTCAGTGTTAGTAGGGCATTCAGTTGGGTTTGACGCCAGTTTTTTAAAAAAAGCTAACCTTATGAAAACAAACGCGCTGCTGGATACCTATGATTTAGCCTCAATTTTACTGCCGTCACTGCAAAAATATTCGCTGGAAAATGTCGCGGAATATCTGCGCATAAATGCAAGTATTCATCATCGCGCATTGGAAGACGCCGAACTGGCTATGAAAGTATTTTGGAGCTTTCAAGATATGATTGCGCAAATGCCGGATATGCTGCTGGAATCAATTTGCGCAAAAGCGCCGCAAAAATTAGTTCCATCTATGGAATTATTGAACGCCGAATTATTTTTGCGCCGGCAGAAAAACAATCAAAACGGCTTCGCGCCCGCCAAGGGAAATGACACCATCTTAAATCGACTTGGCGTTTCTCCGGAAATGCTGACCTCGCGCAGTATGAAACAAGAATTTACAGGGCCGGAAACACTAACGCCATCTCAGGAAACGCCGCCGCGCGATTTGCACACAGGCATTTCTGAAAGTATCGCCCAAGCTATGAAACTGGAAAAACGGGCCATTATCGAACATGCGCCCGGAGCACACGGCGAAGAAGATGTGGTTGCGGCGCTGCTGCAATTGGCGGCGCAATCTAAACGCAAAGTAGTCATTGCGGCAAGTTCTGCGCAAGCCGCCACAGATTGTATCAACAATATTACACCAAACGCTGTTAAAAATATAGGACAATCGCTTTCAGAGCCGCTTAAAATAGCTTCGGTGTATGAATCAACTGAATATGTGTGCTTGCATCGCTGGTTTGGCTTAGCGCGCGCCGCTTCTGCCATTAGCCCCGAAAGCGCAAAGGGGGCGGCAAAGGTAACGCAATGGCTGCAAAACACCATTTCAGGTGTACGCAATGAAATTTCGTTAAACCAATTTGAGCAGATTATTTGGGACCTTACTTCCGCCGACATCCAAAATATTGCAGCGCCGCAATGCGCCTATCGCGATAAAAATATCTGTTTTGTCCGCCGCGCGTATAGCGCCGCACAGCAGGCAGATGTTATTATAACTACTCATGCGGCGCTGTTAACTGCCGAAAAAAATACCACCATGCGCTTTCCGTCAGACGCAATATACTGCTTTTTAGATACGGGAAAATTGGAGGATTCGGCGTTTAACCGATTTACCACAGCAATCAGCGAAAAAGATATTGCAGATATCTTAAATTTATTGTGGAACAGCGCAGATTCCTCCATTGGTATTTTAGCGGAAGCGCATCATCGAATCTCCGGAATGGATACAACTGTTTGGAAACAGCAAACTATAAACACCGGCGCTGCAAACACAGAATTTTTCCGTAAAACGGCCGCTGCAATTACGGAAGCGTCCAAAGCAAAAGAAAATGAGAAAGAAGTTTTTTCCGGCTCGCTGCTGGTTAACCCATCTACTGCCGAGGAACCGGAATGGCAGCAATTGCAAAACGATTGGGGAGCATTGAAAAAACGCTTGAACGCGCTTTGCGCTTCTTTGGAAACTGCAGCGCAGCAAATGCATACACAGCATAATATCTTGCTGGAAGCCGAACTGCTTTCGCAGAAAGCGCGGCTGACAGATATTCGCAATCAGTTGGCTGAATTTATGGCGGCGCAAAAATCTGATATGGTGTATTGGGTAAAAATGCAAACCCAAACAGGCAAAGATTCGCTGGCGTATGAAACTCCAATTGTATACAGCGCACCGAAAAGCGTGCATTCCCAGTTAATTGCAATGTATCAGCGGCTGGGTAATGCTATCATTTTTACCGGTTCATCCCTTTCAACAAATCAAAAATTCGACTTCATACGGGAAAGAGCCAGTTTACCGGAAAATATGGAAACCTATATTGCCGAGGAAAATTACAGCAACCAAACTCTTATTTTGCTGGTCCATGAAAATACCATGGCGCTGTCCAATAAAACCGCTGTTACCGAAGCAATAACGGGGATTGCAGAGGCGCTCCATGGCAATGTGTTGGTTATGTTTCCATCATATTCAGCGCTGCGCACAGCTTATTATAATATTAAACCGGGTGTTGAAAAAAAAGATATCATGCTTTTGGCGCAAGGTATCGATGGCTCGCAGAAACAATTATGGAACATTTTTAGCGAACAAGATAGGGTCATGCTTTTTTCTGCAGGCAGCGCTTGGGATTCATTTGACGCGCAAACAATTGCGCCAAAGTGCATCATCATTTCGCGTATGCCAATGCCGCCGTTGAGTGAGCCAACCATGGCGGCGCGCGCAGAACAATATGATAACAAAATAAGTGAATTTGCAGCGCCATATGCCGCGCTGCGTGTGCGGCGCATGCTGAATAAACTGGCGTGGAGCCATTCCGCCCGCAATGTTGTAGTTATATTAGATAACCGCATCAGCAATTCCGAGCAGGGAGATATGCTGCTGGGCACTTTGCCGCAAGCGCAAACCGAAGAGGCAGAATTTTCCGGATGCGCAAACCGGATTCGTGAGTGGCTTCATGAATAATGTCTATAGGAAAGACTAGTCCAAACAGGCTATTAACAAACGCTTGCCTTGCTCTTTGCTTTAAAATCTGCGTATCATTTAGTGTAGTATTATAAACGCCAATAAGAAATATGGGAAATGATAGCAATTCATAGGAAACGGACTCCTTGAAAAAAGTGATATACTCGAAGAGTCCAAGACACGATGACCTGACTCCTTGTGGTGAAAAGCCCGATGGCTGCGGCAGCGAAACTTCGCATAGGTCCTATAATTCCATCAAGAAGGTGAGGAGCAGCGAGTGAATCACTATCAGGACCATTGTTGAACAAAACATGCAGTGTGTTCGCCGCAAGGCCAGCGCGTTGCGGCTGTTGTAGTCAGCCTGCCCTTCAATAAGGCGAAATGGTGGAATAGTTTTCTATTCCTTCATATACTATATGGTGTAATACTTGCAAATGGGATCCATTTTAAACGATACGGCAGAAGCTGAAATCATGAAAGTGACAATGTGTGTATGCCATCGATTGCTGAACTCGGTGAGTTTGGGCTTATCAAACTACTGAGCAGGCGTGTCAAAGCGGCGCCTCAAATTCTGAAAGGAATTGGGGATGACGCAGCAGTTATTGCAACAATGCCAGATAGTGTGATACTGGCAACATGTGACTCGCAAGCGCAGGATATTCATTTTCGGTTGGAGAAAATAGATCCTGTCGATCTTGGGTGGCGCGCAATGGCTGTGAACATCAGCGATATTGCTGCAATGGGCGGCAATCCGTGGTTTGCGCTGATTTCATTATTGGCTCCGGCAGAAACAGACGCGGCGCTGCTGGATAACATATATATTGGGCTGCAAGCCTGCGCTGAGACGTTTGGCGTAGCTATTGCCGGCGGGAATGTTTCGCGCAACCCCAATACTTTAATCATTGATATTACACTTATTGGCATGGCAGACGCCAACTCATTGCTGTTGCGTTCCGGCGCAAAAGCCGGTGACAGCATTTGCGTAACGGGTACATTGGGGCTTTCTGCAATCGGCAGATATCTGCAAGACCACCCAAGCGCAGCTGCGCAAATGCCGGAAGAAATAGCGCGAAAAGCAATTTTGGCGCACCATAAGCCAACACCACGGGTGACAGCTGGTCAATGGCTTGCAGCACATAAGGCAACATCGGCAATAGATATCAGTGATGGTTTCGTTGCAGATTTACAGCATATTTGTGAAGCAAGCAGTGTTGGAGCGCTGATAGACGCTAAATTGTTGCCTATATCAGAGGAACTGGCGCATATTACAAATACGCTGCAGCTAGCAGCAAATGACTTTGCGCTTGCCGGCGGAGAGGATTATGAACTGCTGTTTACCCTTCCTGCAGAGGAAACAGAAACAGCGCTTCAAAATCTATCTGCAACATGCGGTGTATCTGCGTCTAAAATTGGTGTTATTACCGAACTGAAAGATATTTTGGTTGTGAATGACGGAAAGACGATCCGGTTGGATCGCTTAGGATGGGATCATCTTTCGGGTCAAAAATGATGAGGATTTCATGATCATGTATGATGATACGGAACAGTGCAGCGTAAGTATACGCACACTGGAAAATAATATAATCGACCTTGGCGTTTTTGCCGAAGAATCTTTTAAGAATGCGATTTCGCTGTTGTTTACTCGCGATTGGAGCAGCGCATATACGATTTTTTCGTTGGAGCCTGAGGTTTCGCCAGTTACACTTGTCAGTGAGGCAGTGGCAATTAACCGGAAGTGGGCGTTGCCGCAAGATACATTAAACATTGTGCTTTCTTTGCACCAAATTGCTCTGGAATACGATTTTATTCTTAAGTCTATTCAGCGCATCGCAGAAATGGCAAACAGACTTGACACGGACGCAGATGAATTTTTTCAAAAAAACATGGCTGCGCAGCAAGCGTTTTTCCGGATTATACAATCGGCGTATTATCAGCTTCGCGGCTGTTTTATTGCCCTTACGCTAAAAGAACCAGATATTATAAACAGCGTTATACAGCAAGACGCGGTTTTAGATGGCGCATATTTTACCGCGCAAACCGAGCTGCAAAATATGCTGAAAGAGCAGATTTCTTTAACATTGCCAATTAGCGCCTATTCCATTATTATTACTGATATTGAAGATATCGGCAATCATATTACAAGAATCTGTCAGGCAATGCTATTCAGCCAAGAAGAATTGCGATTTCACGCCATTTAGCTCCATAAATGGCCCTTTGCGCGCCTTTACCCATTCTTGAACGCTTTGCGCTTTCAGGCGCGCCATTTCTTTGGCGGTATCATCCATATCTTGCGCAAAGTCAAGCTCATCCTCATCCAGCAGCAGTGTGGCGCCATTTGGCGTTACCCATAAATCCAAATATAAATCAGTCCACTGAATACTTTCCTCAAAAAATGCCGCCGGGTTGCAGATATTGCAATACCAGCCCTTTAAATTACCCGTTTGTATCGATTCAATCCGTAAAATATTAAAAAATTGCGACTTGTAAAAATATTCGGTAAAAATATCTCCCTTGGCAAAGGTTGTATATCCTAAATCTTTATCTCCGTTTTGAAATATTGCTTTAATGACACGCAGTGTTGGCGTTTCCGCAATTATTTCACCGCTATAACTAAAGGATAATTTTCCTGAAGGGTAATATTTTTGAATATGTGTTATCATTGGTTTTTCCATTCAATGCGCTGAATTTAATTTTGTCTCACTCATTATTTTTAGTACGTAGCAAAAGTCCTATATATTTCGGACAGCAGCACACTTTCGTTATACATTAATAATAATTGCAGCAAAATAACGGGATACAAGTACTATACAGAATATTGCAGCTTAAATAGAAGGAATTATAGCATTTTCAAAAACATTCCAAGCGCCGAATCAGCAAATCTGTAGCTCAACAGCACAAAGCTCACAATTTTTACCAATGGAAATTGTAATCCGAACTATTTCATCATCTGCGATTATTATATTGTATTTGGAACATATGCGTTGCCATTTCATTTTCTGCTGCTTAACTTTTTTTGATGAGCGCATATTTATAGTTAAAGCCACGCAGGTTTGCGCAGAAATAGGCGGAATGCAGACGCAGGTTCCAATGAAGGAATTTTTTCAATGAAAGATAAATGGAAAGAATTATTTGCTTTGCAGCAAAAACTTTCTGAAATGTACACTAACGTGCGCCCAACACCATTTTATACGCAAGACCCTATATTACGGTGCCCGGTTTGGACACGCTCTATTACCCACGAAGCGTGTGAACTGGAAGATGAACTCAATTGGAAGCCTTGGAAAAATCCGGTAGATTTGCAGCAAAATCGCGCGCATCGCTTAGAAGAAACCGCGGATATTTTGCATTTCTTTCTGCAGTTATGCATCGATCAGGGTTTTAGCGCCGAAGAGGTTTTTGAGGCGTATGTGGTTAAACGCGATGAAAATATACGCCGGCAGATGGAAAATCCATTATACAAATATACCGACACAGAAAAACAAGAAGATGAAATATAGCTTGGTTGGCCTATAAGGGCCATACATATCTAAACATTTGCGCTGAGTTGTATAGTATTGTAAAAACATGTTGCGCTGTTTATTGTCTTTTTGGAGCATTCAAGCATATTGGCGCCAAAATTGCTGTATAAACTTGAATGCTCTTATTTCGTAACTGCCTAGCAAGGATAAAGTGAAGAAATTTACACAAGACAAGGAGGCGTAAAAACGAACAAAGAACGAATCCCATCCAATACCTGATGACCTTGTTTGC
>JAJYBV010000068.1 GCA_021778805.1 Chloroflexota bacterium
CAATTGTACGCAGACTCAAACAGGAATCGACCTATGCTCTCTGGCAACAGTATGCGCCTCTGCTCAAGCAGCATTTTTGGAAAGAACGCACCTTTTGGAGTGATGGCGATTTTGGTTGCACAGTGGGAAATGCCAGCCAAGAAGTCATTCGACACTACATTGAAACACAGGGATAAGGAACGGCGATTCTTCCACGAAGCTAAAGACTTCGTGGTTTTCTCGCTCGGCCAGTATAAATTTCTTCACTTTATGCTTTCTCAGTCAGTTTAACATGTATTGATGTCGTGCCTCAAATTAGGTTCTAAATTAGGTGTTTTGATCCATTTCAATCTTGTAGAGGGCGGATGTGCGCTGTAAAATATTTGAACAAAGAGAAAAACTTGTCCATGTACATTCAGGAAATAAAATGCATGTACATAAAACAACAAAGCCAGATTCAAGAACTTTATCGAGAATCCGGCTTATTTTTGTCTGCTGATATATCTGGTCGGGGTGAGAGGATTTGAACCTCCGACCACCAGTACCCCATACTGGTGCGCTACCAGGCTGCGCTACACCCCGTTTAAGCGCATTCACGTACTCGTTCAGCGCTCCCTTTAAGTATACTAACAGAATAGCCGCTCTGTCAAGGGCACAAATTTCGTGTTTCTTATTGGCGCGGCGGCGTTCAGCGTTATTTCAAGGCTGAATTATATGTGCCGCCTTTCTTTTTAGCGGCGTCGTGCTGCTGCTTCGATTCAATATAAGCAATAATTTCCGGAATGTCATCCGATAACAACCAAATCGACATATCTTCGGGACTGATTGTTTTTCGTGTTTCCAGCATATCCTTCTTCATCCATTGCAGCAGCGGCGTCCAAAAATCAGCGCCAACTAAAACTATTGGCGGCTCATGATCATTTTTCTTCGTTTGAACTAATGTGATTAACTCAAAAAATTCATCAAGCGTGCCAAATCCTCCGGGGAAGAAAATATATGCGTCGGCGCTGTAATCCAGCATCACCTTGCGGCTAAAAAAATACCGAAATGTCAGCGACTGAGTTACATAGGGATTTGTTTCTTGCTCGTGCGGCAGCTGAATATTTAATCCGACCGATATCCCTTTTTCATCATAAGCGCCATGATTAGCCGCCTCCATAATTCCCGGACCGCCCCCGGTTACAATTGTAAACTTTTTCTGGCATAGTCCTCGCGCAAGTTCATATGCTTTTTGACAATAGGGATCATCTTGAGCAAGCCGGGATGATCCGAAAAAAGTTGCGCTTTTCTCTTCCTGTATCTCCGCCAGAAACGAAAACCCCTCCACAAACTCACTCATAATGCGGAAAATTCTCCATGATGGCGTATGAATATGATCTAAGTCGCGCATTCCATTCGATTGTGCCATAGTAATTGAAACCTCTTTCAAATGTATATTCTTCAATGCGGTATTTACCCTACATTTCAAATGACTCTTATTGTACCCAAAAAAATAGAAATTCGATGTATCATAGCGCGGATAATTTCTAAACTGCGCAAAACATTGTATTATTTTTATGTTAAGCGCATAAAAAATACCCTATTCTGTATACCGTAATCGGATAGAGTTACGATATCCTCTAGGGTATTTTTTGCTTAATTATAAGCTCATTGATTAATAGCGCATTTCAATACCTTGTTCTTGAATATTTGCCGGTGGAATTGCCCTTTTAACGGTTTTTTGCCGCATCGGCAAATAATACTCCATCGCGTGCAAAGCGTTATAATATACCCGCTGCTGTTCCACAATGATTGAATTGGGACCCAGTTGCCACCATTCTTTCGGAGTAAAATAAGCGGAAACTTCCGCTTCAGATCCTCCGCGGCCAAACCACTGAATCAGATGCAGATTATCTGATTGCAGCAGCCACAAGGCAATATCCAGCAACTCTGGATTTTCCGTTAATTGGGCAACTGAATAGCAATGCAGCATCAATTGAAATATTGCCTGCTGCGCTGCGTTCCCCATAAAAAATTCCATTCCGCCAGAGCCAGCCCATGTTGTTGGAAAAATTGGCAAAGGCAAATATGCAGCGTCTTTATGGTATGTATTTAAAAGTTCGCTTGGAAGAGCAAAACGCACACCTTGCTGTGCGCACGCCAAGGGCAAGGCTTCCAAAAATTCAAATATACCTGAATCTGCCCAATGATGTTCTCCAAATGTTTCATAATCCCAGCCAATAAAGGTAAAATCACCCCACGATTCCCGAAGCCATTTTGCATAGGTATCTGCATACAGCGGATAGCCTTCCCATGACTTATTGGAATAGCGGTACCCAACATCATCACTCAGTTTCAAATGGCGGGTAAAAAGCCGAAGATTTCCATCATAATGGTACAGATGTGTCGTTTCGCGCCAGCCCATCGTCCATTCACGTCCATCCATCACAGCGCCTTGAAAACCTGCGGAATCCAAAGCGTCATAAATTGAGGAAGACATGCACATTTCGGTTGTATCAGTTATTATTGGTTCCTTGCCAAAAATACGCTTCATTTCCAGCCGCATCCAGCGCATACGCTCTATAAAAGCTTTCATATCAGCCAGAAACAAAAAGTTATGATAAGGCTCAACACCAATCAGTTCTACATTTGGCTCGGCAACCAATTCCTTAAACATATCCAATAAAGCCGGGTCCCATTTTTCTGCTTGTTTCAAAAAAGAGATTGAAAACCCGATGGATAACTTAAAGTCTTGAGTTTTTACCATCCGAATAAACCGTTCAGTTGCCGGATAGTAACATTTTTTTGCTACTTGTTCAAAATAACGTTGATTCATTGCTTCATCAAACACACAGCGTTCAATATCCTCAATTGAAGCGCCCGGCGGAATCGGCTGCGCAGGTAATTTAAGCCGGCGCGGCTGGTGCACCACCGTATAAATCGCCACTTGAGTAGACATGTGGGTCTCCTTTCGGTCCGCTATTATAAAATGATGCTTTGTTTGCGCGCCAAATACTCAATTTTCCCGGCAAGATTTTCAAAAACAGCCTCCCAAGTAAACTGTTTTGCCGATACAAACCCTGTTTTCCGAATTTTCTCGCTGTCTTCAGGATGATGAGATAAATGATATAAATAACCTACAATTTCATCCGGATCGTCGCTTTCCACAGCAACTGCGTTTTCAAAGCTAACCACATAATCTTCGCCGGTAGCCCCGGTAAACGCCACACCTCCGGCAGCCATCACTTCCAAGCCCACCAGGCCAAACGGTTCGTGTCCGGAATTTGCCAATACTGCGTCGGCAGCAGTATAACAAATGCGCACAAACTCTTCCGGAACAAAAAAGCGCAAATTATAGATATCAGCAGGGCCGGCATTTCTAACCAAATCGAGGCACTCTGCTACATTCGGTCGTTTAGCCTCAATATCTTTTACCACCAAACCTAAATGACGCGCACGGCTCAGCGCCTCGCCACCGTGCGGTTCAATGCCGCCGCGAATCATCATGCGCATTGGTTTACCGGAATATTTCAGCCGTGCGGCCGCTTCAATCGCCATAATCCACCGTTTATCCGGATCAAATCTGCCAATTTTAAACAAAAATTGCAGGGAAGGATCTCCGGCCTGCATAATAGACCGCAATTCCTGCACACTTTCTGTATCAGTCGGATCAAATAAACGGCTTGGAATGCCGTTTGGAATAACTAAGGGGTTCACACCAAACGACCACATGCGATGTTTCATATATCTGCTTACCGTGGTGATTGAAGACACATAATTCAATCGCCCCCAGTTAATGCGATGCAGTGACATTAAACTATTTAAATTCCACATTAAAATCACTTTATCGCGCAAACCATACCAATAAAGCTCATCTGAAATTTTTGTAATTAATTCAGCTGTATGCCAATCTTCACCGATAACAACAACCATTTTACCTTGCGCCGCCGCTGGCTCGATAATACGATAACGCACATACGCCGGCACGCTTTCGTTCATATCATATAATTTGGCTTCCTCGCCATCATACACACCATTGAGATAATATTTGCTAATCCACTGTGACCAGCGATGCAATGTCAATTTGCCATCTGCGCGCGCTTCAACTCCAGGCAACGCAGGATCTCCGATAAAAACCAAATGTGTTTCATACCCTTCGTGGGCCAGCGAATCGGTTAATTCCGAAACCCTGGTGCCTAAACCTCCGGCGCTGGAATAAGGTGTATCGGGACCTTCAAAACATAGTGAGACAAAAACGGTATTTTCCGGGGAAATTCCTCTTCTCTGTCCATTTGTCATAAACTATTCCTTTCCTTTACTTGTACATTGCGCAATCTCCTAATTGGATATAACATTTTCAGCCACCAATTTATTGTCAGCAAAAAACATCAATATCCTCTTCCATTTATACCATATTTTACCAAAAAAACACCGTGGCAATCTTTATGCGCATAAAAAAAGACCGGGTAACACTGCGCGCTGCTAAAATTATAACAGCGGCAGCATTCCCGGCAATGTAAGAAAACGCTATTGTTTGTGCGGCAATTTAAAAGCCTTGCAAATGCCCAAACGAATTAGCTTGCAGCGGTGTAGCATAAAAAATATTGTTCGCCGAATTAACCGTATTATACGGAAATCGTGCGCCAAGTGCAGGATCGTACCAAACGATACCATACCACAAACCGGCTTGTAAGGTAGTTGAAAAGTTGCCGCCGGCGGTAATAAACGCTGCAGAACGTTCAACTGTATTATCTGTTGTTACCGAACCAGTGAAAAATTGCTCAGCAGAGGTTCTGTTTGTAAATCCAAAAAAGAAGATTTCGTGACCAGTTAGATTTGATCCCAAACTGTTGGAAACACTTCCGGTAACCGGCACACTAAATGAATTGATTTCTTGCAAAGCGTCATTATTCGTAATCGATGACTGCGCTGATGTTAAACTGGCAATTTGCGAAGTCAGCGTTGAATTGTTTTGCGCAATCTGAGAGATTTTCGCCAATGAAGTGAGATCATTGTATGCGCTGGTAGCAAGTGTGCCCTGATTCGTGCCGGAATATTGATTTTTAGCTTGCAAATAATAATTTTCAGCAGCGCTGATGTTATTTTGCGTTAATTGCTGATCTCCCAGCCCAATAAGCGCAGTTGCAAGATCATTTTGCATGTTGGTAATACAATACGCCGAGCAATAAGACCAGTTCAATTCAGTAGAATACAATGTTTGCGCGTCAGTGAATTTCCCGGCGTCCAAATATAATTTACCGAGAGATTCAACATACGTTACTAATTGCTTAACATCTGCATCACGAGTTGCGCCTTGGTCTAGCGCTGCCGCCAGCTGCAGTTTTGCGATTGCGGTAGGATAATCCAAGTTTTGCGCTGCCGCTGTGCTCCAATCATGATACGCCATCGCCAAATTTTGGTTGCTGTTAAAATACGATCCCCATGAGGTTTGCGCATATGTAACTGCAAGTTGGTATTGCTGCGCTTGAATTGCCGATTGGAACTGCTGATTCACAGCGGTATTTCCTGCAACATAAGCAGATACTCCTACTCCGGCAAACGCTATAACCAATAAAAATCGGCCAATAATTTTTACTGCGGCTGCTTTGCGGCTGCGAATCATCAAAACAATTTCCCATATCGCAAAGAAAACGGCCAGAACAGTTGCGGTAAAATAACCGAACCATACTGCATGCGTTGAAATAAGCATTGTAATCAATGCGCCAAATCCAAGTGCGGCTGCGCCCCAAACCAGCAGAAATAGCGGTTCAAGTACAGCTACTCGATTGGGTTTTGGAGCTATAACCGGAGCAGTTGGTGAAATGAAGTCATTCGCGCCATAACCGCTATTCGCAGCCATGTACGGCGCGGTAACAGCGCTTTGCGGCGCCGTTTGATCAAATGGCGAAATGTCTGATTGCATATTCGGAGAATTCAAATCTCCGGCAGCAAAAGGTGTTTCTGCGCTTGTTACCGGAACATAGACATTTTGCGGAACTGCCGGCGCAGGATCGGCGGCTTTTGCAGGTCGCAGCGTTCGGTACAAAAGATTTATCAAAATTGCCAAAACGCTAAGCACAAGTAAGCTGCCTAAAATTATCCATAGAATTATCGGCAGGTAATTATACGAAAATGATCCCTGTGGTGTGGCAGCGCTTGCTGTTGCAGGTGTTGTGCCTAAAACAAACGTTTGATACGTTTGCGCCGAAGCCCAATACACTCCGCCGGACTGCGGTGTTTGTATTCCCTGAGCTATTGCCCATCGGGTATACAAAACCTGTAAATCAACACCAAATGTTTGCATAGCAACTTGGTTAATATTGCCATATTTTACATTTTTAATAAATGTATGCATGGTTGCAGCGCCATATTCTGTAAACAGACTATGTATAAAAGACCGCGCTTCCGCATAGGCATAATCATCTGTTGTAACATCCGTTGGATAGTTAAATATAAAATCTGTCAGCAAATTAGGTGTATTATGCGCAGCAATTGCGCTTTGCAATTCGCTCGTATAATACGTTATGGACGAACCTAATTCATCATTTGTCGCTAAACCTTCATCCAGCCAAAGAGGGAAAAATCGAAAAAAGGATGAAAAATTAGTTGGGCCATCTTCATTTTGATGGAATACAATATGAGTCATTTCATGCGTCAAATAATTCTGGGCAAGGTCGTCTTGCAGTTCGGGGATTGGCACATAAATAGAGCTGGTTGCAGGATCGGTATACGCGCCGACCTCTGCCGGATTGGAAACATTTGCGCCGGATATAAAATCTGCTTGTGAATTAAAAACATAGATATTTACCGGTTTTATCAGGGTTAAACCTAAATTTACTTGAATGGTATTTTGCAAGCCATTTTGAACCAGCTGCGCAACTTGCTGCGCAAACGAAACCGGCTGGCTATAGTAGTGAATAATGATATATCCGTTCATAACAGAATAAGTTTTAAACGGAAAAGTTACTGCCGCATGTGTAAAAGTAGCAGTTGAAAGCGCCATTGCCGGCAGCCGGTAATCTGGCAGCGCCGGTATGTTTTGCGAAAGAGTTTTTGCGCTTGGAGCAACTGCGCCGGCTTTGACTGATGTGGATCTGAAATTGGGGATAATTGATAAGGCAAATAAAACAAGACTGATTGAAACCAAGCCATACAAGAGTCGTCGAGACATAAAACCTGCCCGTCTTTCATTACAATAAAAAAACTGCTTAAAAATTTATTTCCATTGAGTATATCGATATTCAATGGAAAAATACAGAAAACATCCGAAAATTTATGTTCGGAAACCTTACGCCGTATGTTAAAAACACTACAGAATGCCACCGGAAATCTGATAAAACAAAAATTAAGTAAAATTTTGCATATACCAAAAACTGAGGCAAATAATACTTTTCACTATAGTAGCATACGATCGGTTAGGGTAATCATATCACATGATATAGCATATTCAGCAAATATAAGCTCAATTTGTAATAAAAAAATTATTTTGGGATGCAAAAAACACAATATTTCCCCCAATTCCCATACATTTAAATGGCGCTATTCCCGCTTAATGCTTAAAATCAGTAATTCATAATATTTTTTTGGCGCCAAAATTGCATAACGAAACTCATAAATATAAATCGGCAGCAATAAAACGCATCTCGGCAAAAAAATCGCAGAAATTGCAGCTTTCAGCAATAAATAAAGATTGGCGCGCTATTTCAAAGGATACTATGGTTCAAAGGCTCTGAACCTGTTTCCATCCAACAAAATAGGGTTAAATGGCGATATAAGATGAATAGAAAAACAAACACACTTGAGTTGCGAAAAAATAATACCAGTTGCCAGATCATTATTATTGATGATGAGGAAAATATTCGCTCCGCCGTTAAATTGATTCTTGAAGATGAAGGTTTTCATGTCATTGAAGCGGAAGACGGTGTTGCAGGATTAGCAGCAATTATGAAATCCGAAACACCGTCAATTGTTTTACTGGATATCCTTATGCCTCGCATGACCGGCAATACCGTCATTCGCGAGCTGGCAAACAATCCCAAAATTTTGCAAAAACACGCTTACATCGTTATTACAGCAACGCTACGCCGTATCGAACCGGATGTTGTAAAGTTAATGAAACAATTCAATATCCACGCCATGCAAAAACCGCTTGAAGTGATTAAATTATTGTCCATGATTCAAATATGCTTAGAACAGTTGTATTAACGTAGCGTTTTTCTAATTTATTCCGCTGGCTTTTCAGCAATATCCAGTTTTCCGGCGTGTGTCTTCTTATAAGTCGTTACTGCCAGTGTCGCCAGCGTGCAAGTATCTATAATATTGTGAAATATAATCGGCCCAATTAAGGAACCGGTTCCTTGAAATAAAAACGCCAAAAACAATGATAATGTCAATCGGCCGGGTATCATTGTTAAAAACTGCATTCGCGTCTCACCGCCTACCATCACATTACGATAATGATACGCAACAAATATTAATGCAGCAAGTATTGTTCCATAGATGATGTGTATCGGGCCGATATTTAGCGATTCCCCAATATCTTTCATTAACAGCGCTTGTATTACGCCACGAAAAATTATTTCTTCCAGCGGCCCAACAAAAATTGCTGCGTATAATATTATGCCAGCTGTATCAAATATTCCTCCATCAAGGGTAATTTCAATCGGCTTTATACCCTCTTTCACTGCAATATACGAGGATACAGCGCTAATCGTACCTAAAATGAGAGAAGTGGGAACAGCAATAAGCAAACTTATTCCAAGATGATGAAGATTTAATCCTGTTTCCGTTAATGATAAGCCGGTAAAACGCGCAGAAATGAAAAACACCGCAATAATAACCGGCGCGCTCAGCATATTAACCAGCCAAAATCGCTGCAAACGGTACTGCCGCCACTGTTCCTTGTTTTTTTTCGTTAGTTGCCGGCCAATATATCCAATGACCACTCCGGCTAAAGCAAATACCGCCAGTACAATAGCTGATTGCGCCAAACCTATGATTGCTTTTAAAAATAACATGATGATTTCCTGCCATAGTATTTTTTCTGTGCGGCATTACTTGCGCTATCTGAAATAAAAAATTTCAGTTTAGCCATAAGGGATACGCCGGAGCGTATTCCCTTTTTTCGCTTTCAAGTGTAACATTGCCGCGCCGTCACGCAAGTGTTAACATTGCGCCCCAATATGGCAAAGTATATCATAAGATATTTGAACAACATAGGGGTTTCCATATACATTATTTTGCACATCTGCGCCCGGAGCTGAAAAATCATCCAAACCCCACGCCCACTGATTGGTGCCGGCAGTAAACACAAACGCTCCACTTGGCGGCGCATAGACAACGGTTGCTCCAGTTTCCTGCTTCCCCGCAGTATCCGTATAGGTGAAACTTCCCAATATAGTATCATTAGGGTTAGCTGCGGCTCCGATTGCCCCGCCAATGATATTGGCGTTTATTACTTTCTGCGCTCCGGTAATTAAATTAGTATTGGCTAATAACCCTGTAAAGACGCCTGTATTTCCGGAAACTGTCCACACAGGGCGCTGTCCAGCTTGCGGATACCCAGCCAGCGACTCGCCTGTTAAATTGGATGTTGGCTTATTCAACAGCGGATCGCTCCATTGCGCCGTTACTAAATCATTGTGCTTCCCGTACATTGGATCGAGCGCTAACGCCTGTGATGGATTTGTTGTATTTGAAGAAACTTGATAAGAAACCAGCGTGCGATTTGCATTTCCCAAGGAATCTTGTGCCAGCCGCGCCTGCCATTCACCAAAATTTGCGCCCATGTATAGTATGGTATGCCCATTATCGGTTGCCGATTGAAAGTTGTTATACATAGATGTGGTCCAATAGGGATCCGAACCTAATACTATAACCCCTTGAAAAGCATTCAACATGTATGGATTTTGCTCTAAATCCATATCCGTAATATACGTTACGCCAAAATAAGATCGTTCCATCCAGCGAACTAAATTAATTTCATAGTCTAAGAAATTCCCGGCGCCGGAGGAATTACTATATGGCCGATCAAACGACACTGCGTATGCGCGATCTGCCTGTACTTGTGTTTGTTCTGATGTGTTATGGCCGTATAAACTATAGCCACCCCATGGATTAGCCGCTTCCCATGCTGCAACCGGAACCACTACAGCAAAATTCATTTTGGGAACCGAGACAGGTGTTACCTGCGGTAAAAATGTCTGCAACGGCAGCACATCGGTTACCACAAGTGGAATATATGACTGAGCAGGATGCGCTGCGTCTTCAGAGATCAGTTTAATCAAGTACACTCCCGAAATCCAATCTTGCCCAATGGTTAACGCATAACTTTGCTGCCAGTTTGCTTCCAGTGAGTGCGTTTTGGAATCGGTAGTACATGTAGAGCACCCCTGCAAACCTGATTGCTGTGACCATGTGCCTTGCGCAATACTGTGCAATCCACTAACGCTTAGCATCTGCCGGCCGCCCCACCCGCGATAAAACCCGATGCGATAGACTGTTAGTGAATAGGTAAGCGGAGTTTTTGAGCTGACATAAATTGGAACAGTTTGGCCGGATTGCGCTGAGATTTGTCCAGCATAGCCCTGCAAATACGTTGTATCAACGCCGGGTGTCAGCATCCAATTGAATGTACCAATATTTGTGTTTTCATTTAATATGCGATAGTTTGAAGGCACGCCTGTAAATGTCAGGTGCGGAACATTTAATATCGGAATCGGCGCCGGAATGGATTTGTTATATTTCCAGCCAATACCGGTAATGAGCAGCGAACCAAGAATAATCACACTAAAAGAAGCCATCATCGTGCGCGGCTGCAAGGTTTTTGCAATATTATTCAGTTCTAATTTTTGCTGCTGCCGGCTGAAAAATTCTTTTTCATTTTGCGTGATCAATCCAATACTAATCGCAAGCAAAGTCAGCAGCAAATGCGACTCGGCGGCGTAAGTAAAATGGGGATCTACCACACCTAAAATAGCGTTGACCAGCAGCAATGTTACTGAAGCAGTAATAATGCTCCAATTTAACGATTTGCGCGCTATTCCTTTTGCACCGGCGCGAAGCCGCATAAACGAAATTGCGACAAACGCTAAATAGCCGCCAACAAGCAGCAGACCGCCGCGATATAAAAAGAGCAGATAGGTGCTATCTGTACTATCCAATGAGGCAGCAGGATAAACAAAATCCGGCTGCACACCAAAAATGACAGTTTTCACATGATAAAACACCACTGTGACGATAACCTGCCAATTGTCAAAACGGCCAACCCAGCTGGAGGGAATGGCAAAACTTCCGGTGCTGTAGGCCTTGTGGATGAAAATATACGCCATGATACCAAGGATAATCACCAGTGGCGCGCTGAGTTGCAGCAAGCGCTTTTTGGTGACTAATCCGTTGATGATAAATGTAATAATTAATCCCGACAACAAGCCAATAATACCGCCGAAACTATAGGTCGTTACCAGCGCCACAATGCAGAAAAACAAAATGCCGCCGGCGATATATTTCCAATATTTACCAAATACTTCGGGCAGATGCCCGGTAATAAATAGCTGCACGATAATAACTACCGGATACGCCGCTAACGCTCCTAGCGCCTCCCAGTCACCCACAAAAGACACCGCGCGATGGATATGCTCGATATATGGAAGCACAACATAATACTTCAGCAGTATTTTATCGATAAAAGAGATTCGTAAAAATTCCATAATACCGAAAATGCAGGCAAAGACAATAACAGCAAAAGCCGTGTTTAAAAATTTCTTCAGTGAAAAAGGCATCGGCAAAGCGTCTAAACAAACTCGATACCACAAATAAAAATAAAATGGATCCAGTAATACTTGCACAGCGGCTTTGGTAATATGGATGCCACGAACCATCAGAAAGATGAGAGGTAAGTAAGATCCGGTTATGATGAGAATAAAAAAAGCCGCGTCAATGCGCGTGAGGGTAAAACGAAAATCTTTTTTTATGATTCTTCGGCCGGCAACAAGAGCTGCGGCTATCACAAGACCAATTTGCGGTGGTTTTAAACCGGCCACAGATTTACCAAAGGTAGCGAAGACCATGGAGATTACAAACATGGCTAACACGCCATAAATTACAGTATTATCGATAAAAGTCGGTATATTAGAAGATTTTCGCTCTAAGGTTTCTTCCTGCGGATCTGCTGCTAAAGTTGCCATGATAACTGCCTGTCTCTTTTAATATGAATGATAAGCGCGCCAATATCCAAATCACGTTCGCGAAGGTGGATCAGGCGAAACATTTTTATAAAGTTTTGATTGCCAATATTAACGTATAGCCGGAAAATTATAGGAAACAGCGCATTTTGCGCAATTCCAATTTTCTGAATCAGGTTGATACGTTAAACGTAAGCCACATTTGCATACATAGCCAATTAATCTGGCAGCGCTGCCCACAACTAAGCCCTGCTCGGGAACATCTTTGGTTACTACCGAACCTGAACCTATTAAGGCAAACGATCCAACGGTTATGCCAGCTACAATAGTAGCGTTTGCTCCTATAGATGCGCCATATTGAATAAGCGTTTCACTAACCGTCCAGTCGTCGGCGCCTTTTAAACTTCCATCAGGATTAATTGCGCGCGGAAAAAGATCATTGGTAAAACAAACATGCGGGCCGACAAAGACCCCATCTTCAATGGTAACGCCATGAAACACCGAGACATTATTTTGTATCTTGACGCGATTGCCAATATGGACACCGAAATCTACATAAACATTTTTACCAATTACACACTGTTCACCTAAAACCGCGTTTTCACGTATTTGGGCATAGTTCCATATTTTGGTTCCTGCGCCAATATGTGCATTTCCGTGGGCTTCAGCTGTTTGGTGAACAAAATAATCTGCCATAGTACTATCATTTCCTCTATATTCATTGGTTTGGTTTTCCAAGTAGCGTCCGGATAGCTTAAAACCTTTTGCGCGGAACCTGCCACATCCTTAGCAAGTATATGTATGTAACCGTCACATAGGCGTTGAATTTGGTGAGGGTTGCGCCGGCATAATTACCACCGACTTCTGCTGAATCACCCTTCCGGTCATACCGAAAAAATCCTAAAACTGCGCTGTCTAGAATAACCTTTAATTCCATTATAGGAGACAAGCTATGGTATGTCAAAATACCGTTACTCGCTTGCAATGTTTTATCCTCTTGAATTTCTTTGCATAACATGTTATAATTTATTTATCAGTAAGTAAATTAATCAAACAGGTGAGGCAAATGGGGCGTTCAGCAATACAGCACAATATTCGCAAAGAACAGATTATTAAGGCAGCTATGGACTGCTTTGCGCAATTTGGCTATGATGGCGCAACCAATAAAATCATTGCCACAGCTGCGAACTTAAATAGCGCAGCGTTAATTTATCATTATTTTCCCAGTAAAGAAAATTTGTTTCAGGCGTGTTTTAACAAGGTGGAAGCGCTTGATGAAATGTGCGATGTTTTATGCGCCCACCTGGATGATCCGCCTGAACGTTTTTTTGAAATCGCAGCAACAGAATATCTGCGGATCGTATCGAATGAACGGCTCGTCCGATTTATGCTGGCGGCTATAACAGCAGTGCAAAGTCATGCAGAATTGCCGCCAATTCTGCTTTCGCGCATAGCAAAATCATTGCTGACACCTATGCAGCTTTTTTTTAAAAAACATGGTTCCGAAAACATCTTTTCCATTGAGCCAATAGTTTTCATGCAAATGTTTTATGGGCCATTAATTGTCCGAGTCTTCACAGCAAAGCCATTACAGCAGTTCGGCGTCATCCATTTAATATCTGATGAAGAATTTGTCAAAGAATTTGTAAAATCTTTGCTGCATGGCATTTCACAACAAAATTAACATCCCCAAAAAGAAAGGTAGGTTAGCAGAAATGGCGCAAACAGATCCTGTTATCATTTCTGGTGTAACAAAACGATTCGGCGCAGTAACCGCGCTGGATGATGTTTCACTCAGCGTAGCCACGGGCGAAACCTTCGGGCTAATCGGCCCAAATGGATCCGGAAAAACAACCTTAATCAGGCTTCTACTAGGTTTAGGCAAACCAACGAAAGGGAACATCGAAATTCTGGGCAGTTCCAAACGATCTACTAAAATCACCGGGCAAATCGGCTATATGACGCAGTCGAGCGCATTATATTCGGAGCTGAGCATTGAGGAAAATCTGCAATTTTTCGCTTCAATTTACAGACTTTACGGCGCAAAGCAACGCGCGTCTATTACGCAAACGCTTGCATTGGTAGGGTTGGAAAACCGCAGAAAATCTCCTGTTCACACTCTTTCCGGAGGCATGAAACAGCGTGTTTCCCTTGCTTGCGCGCTAGTGCACAATCCGGCGCTGATTTTTTTAGATGAACCTACTGTTGGAATAGACCCGGAATTGCGTATGCAGTTTTGGGATTATTTTAAACAATTAAACACAAATGGGGTAACAATCATTGTTTCAACGCATAACCTTGATGAAGCAGCGCGGTGCGACCGGTTAGGTTTAATGCGTTTCGGCAAACTGCTGGCAAATGATACTCCGGAAGCTATTAAGAAAAAATCGGGCAAAGATGATTTTGACAGCGCATTTTTATATTTTGCGCAGCGAAACGATACAAAGGAGCAATAATTACATATGTCGATGCGGCGTATCGGAGCCATAGCGTTCCGCATTATCCGGCAGTTTCTGCACGATAAAAGAACCATGGCGCTTTTGTTTCTTGCGCCTATTATAGTGATGACAATTCTGCAATTTGTGCTAAACTCCAGCAGCAGCAACGCGATATTAGCAATTGTTCCGCCTTCGGGTCCGGCAGGAACAGCCATTGTATCGCATTTGCAGTCTCAGTTCTCAGCAAACTCTACAATAACATTGAAAATTTTACAGGCAAATCAAGTTGATAGCAGCCTTAAATCCGGTGATATCGACGGCGCTTTAATTTTCCCCAGTGATTTTACGCAACAGATATTATTAGGTGAAACGCCTACAATTACCCTCCGGCTTTCAGGCTCTAACCCTGGTATTGCCAAACAACTAAGCGGATTAGGCAATCTCTTAATCACAGGTTTTACCAGCCCGGCAGCAAATTCTGCAGCCGGATCTACTTCAGCAAACACACCTATACTGCAAACTTCCTATTTGTATGGTGGCCCTCAATTTACGCAAACCGACGCAATGGCGCCTTTGTTAATTGGTTTATTTTCCTATTTCTTTGTGTTTTTATTAACATCTGTGTCGTTTTTGCGGGAACGATCTCAAGGAACTATTGAGCGGCTAATGGTATCACCATCATCCCGCACCGAGCTTGTGCTGGGTTACATTTGTGGGTTCACCGTTTTTGCGTTAGCGCAATCGGCAATCATACTGCTATATGTCATATACATTTTGCAGGTGCACTATGCAGGTAATCCGCTTACGATATTTCTTGTCACCTCGTTGCTGACCATCGGCGGAGTAAACATGGGTATATTTGTTTCGGCGTTTGCGCGCAATGAATTGCAGATTATTCAATTTATTCCATTGCTGCTCGTGCCGCAAATTCTGCTGGGCGGATTGTTTTTTCCGGTAAAAACATTGCCGATTGTGCTACATCAATTAGCGTATGTGTTTCCGCTGACCTACGCAAACTTTGCTTTACAGGATGTCATGATCAAGGGTTTTGGTGTAAGCGAAATTTGGGGTGATTTAATTTTCATAACGGCGTTTGCGCTTGTAGTGGCGATGTTAGCGGCGTTTTCACTGCGGCAGGAAAAAATATAGCAAAACACATCATTGAAACATCAGAGAAAGCAGACGCGATTTCTAGAGACCTGAGCTTAAAATAAGGGATACGAGGAATCGGGGAACATCCCCGGAGACATCAGGAGAAATGCTGTCTCCTGCATTATGCCTTATGTATGCTCAGGCCAATTTTTTTAATTAAATGGGACTGGAAGGTTATTTTTTGCTAAAAACCAGATTTTTTGTTTCGGCAAAAATATGACCTATTTCACAAGATATTTTTTACGGGTATATTGTATACTAAAAAATAAAGAGCTATTATTAATATTGTTAATAACTTTCTCGGAACTATCAAATTTATTGCTATTATTATCGAAAGAGGTTTGATATGCAACAAGATCCTCAGGAACGTGAAGCATTAAAACAAGAAATACAATCTGCCATTGCCGCCGGCCGCGAGCTGGATCCGGAAATGGATCCCCATTTGGCAGATTCCGTGCTGGATAAATATTATGAACGAAAAACCACTGCTAAAAAAACGCAAGTATCGCCTGTGCGCCAATTTAATGAGCATCCACTGACACCGGTTATCATGCCGGTGCTTGGTGTCGGTCTGGCAGTTGCAATTTTTATTTACGCCAAAGATTATTGGTGGCTTATTTTTGTTATTCCGGCGTTTTTAAGCGCTATTTCATTTCGAAACTCTGGAAAATATCGCTACCGATATGAGAAACGCCGCCGAAGATACTACGATGACGATGAAAACGACACTGCCCGCCGCTCCCACGAGTTATAGCTGTAGTTGCCATGCAGGCATATAAACGCCTGTGGGGTATTTTTACAATAATTAAGATATTTGGGGACACCTCAATCCCCGCGCAAGGGGCTATCGCCCCTTACGAATCCCTGCTTTTGTGGGTCGGATCATGGAGTATTGGAATAACTATTCCTTGCTTTACCCGCTGAGTAGTTACTAGTTTTCTTTGCCAGCCATATAAGCAGCGCCAAAAATACTACCGCAACCACTGGCACACCTGTTGCATAGGCGACCGGAGAAACTGCAATCCAAAAGCCAAATGCGCCGGAAGCAAGCGCAAGCCGATGGCGCGCATCCCAACCAGCTCGCCGCGCCCAGCGCATTGACTGCACGACGCTATAACAAACCAGACCTATCATAAGCAAGATGGGAATATATGCATTATGTACTTTTCCAATAACGATATAAACTGCCAGAAAATACAGCAAGGTAATTGTAAATCCGGCAATTCGCAGTGTCCATAAGCGCGGAGGTGTGTGCGGCAGCGATGGGAATGCAGGGAAGCGAATCACCGTTCCGGCCCATCCAAACATGATAACCAGCGCCACTGCCAACAGAAAAGGGATAAGCGGCGGATGGGTGTAGCCTTTTTTGCTGTAAAGCACAAATCCATACATAATAATAGAAAAAACACCAACAACAATAAAGAGGATTCCGCTGAAAATGAGTCCTTTCTTCCCCATCCAAGATTTTTCGGCTATATTGGGGAAGATTGCTTCCGTCAAAAGAATTGGTATCGTTATGCTGAATACCATATGAAAAGCTGTTATACCTGCAGCCCAAACAATATTTGTGTTAAAAAAACGTTCATAGGCGGCAAAAGCTGATAAACCGGGCCAATTGGGATTAAACCAGCTTTGCACATACATACCTTCTTCAAATACACCATAAGCGCATCCCAGCAAAAGAATATTTCCCCAGCCCAGCTTCCGGCGACGAACAATCTCACGGATAAAAATAGCGCCTAACCCATATAACGAAAGCAAGTAGAAAATTGTTGTGGGCACAAATATAAATCGCAGCGGAGGTGTGCTCCACGAAAAAACTTCTCCCAAGATCGGCGCAATCCACAAAAGCGTTAGCAGGGCCGGCCAAGTTGCTGGCTTTTTTACAGCTTGCGGCGCGCTTCCCGAAGCATCATGAACCTCTGTGTAACTCATGCGCAATTTCTCTTTTCCATACATTCAGCATTGGCTTCGCTTGCTCTATTGGATAATAACACGATTCTTGGGAAAAGAATAGCAGGAGATATGCAGGTATGGCAATCAAACTACTGGCCAGGGGAAGCAGATTGTAGAGATGTGATATCCTGTTAGAAAAAGAAAAAAACAGGAATCCGCCATGAGAAAAATAGCCCTGCCGCTTTCCCCAGAAGAACAACAGGTGTTGGAG
>JAJYBV010000069.1 GCA_021778805.1 Chloroflexota bacterium
TGTACGCTCTACCAAGTCCGGGCTCGTTTATGGGATGACTACCTTACTCAGGAGTTACTCAACCCGCGCATTCCTGTCTTGTCCCATTCGTAAGCGAAAGTCCTAAATTATTTAGTATCTGGGTATCATACCCTTTGGACAAAGAATCAGAATTCATATGTTGTTCCCAAGATGAATGGGAACTTTGAAATTGGATGTATAACTGTTATGCAACCAAAAACAGGAGAATATCAGCATATTATTATTGACGATATGATACCTCAAAAACAACATCGATTGGCAAAATTTCGTAAACTCCAGCCGCAATTTATTGATGAAACTCATTGTATGATTTATTTAGAGACTGGTATATATTATATATTTGACTTAAGTACAGGAGGATATGTTAAGTATACTGGATTTCTTAAGATTAATAAGTGAAAAAGTATATGAGTATACTACTCGGCCACTAACACCGCTCCAAAGCACAAGCGCCGCCACAAATTGTTTGTTTTATAGCATACGCCGCGCGGTCACACCTGAGGCCATGCAATCCGGTAGGGGCGACCCTTGCAGTCACCCTTGCTGTCCGGCAAACAATACTGCTCTGGGGATATGGTTAAAAAAGATATTTTTGGGAGGCACCCCAATCCCCGCGCAAGGGGCTTCCGCCCCTTACGTATCCTCGGTGTACCGTGCGGTGTTTGTTTAAAAAGATATTTTGGGGACGCCCCAAACCCCGCGCAAGGGGCATTCGCCCCTTGCGAATCCCCGGTGTACCGTGCGGTGTTTGTTTAAAAAAGATATTTTGGGGGGCGCCCCAAACCCCGCGCAAGGGGCATTCGCCCCTTACGAATCCTCGGTGTACCGTGCGGTGTTTGTTTAAAAAGATATTTTGGGGACGCCCCAAACCCCGCGCAAGGGGCATTCGCCCCTTACGAATCCCCGGTTATGCGCGCCACGCGGGAGCGCTTATTTGGATTTTGTTTTTTGCAGCGCCGCGGTAGATAACGCTGCGGATTTTTGCAGCGCCTGTGCCCCGGATCCGATAATTGGCGCGCCATGCCCGAAAACTAACGTTTCAGCGCCGGAAAATTTTTGCGCAATAACTAAAACCGTTTCGTGAGCCATATGTGTGTCATCGTTTACCGCATCCATTGGAACACTTGGTGTGCCTGAGGCGTTATTCAGCGCATCACCCGCAATAAGCATATTTCGCGACGGTAAATAGAAAGAACAGTGCCCAATTGTGTGCCCCGGGGTTAGTGTTGTTTGTAAAACACCAAGGCTTCCTAAATCAATTTCCATTCCATCAGCTAAATATTCATCTACCGGGCAAGGCGCAAATGGAAATAAAATCGGCCCCATTACTTTCATCGCCGCGCCTATCGCGCCTTTCGGCCACTGCATTGGCTCTGCGCCGGTAATTTGCGGAGCGTCTAACGGGTGCGCATATACTTTGGCGCGTGTGGCAGATCGCAATTCTGCGGCGCCGCCAATATGATCGAAGTGCCGATGCGTGAGAATGATGCGCGACACATCCGCAGGACTTCTGCCGATAGTTTTTAAATATTCAAGAATTTTTCTGCCAAAATGGCCCGGACCGGTATCAATAATGGTAACACCGGTTTTGTCATCAACCAAAACATATGCGGTAGAAACCATATTTCCTACCCGATGAGCTTGTTTTACAATTTCCATTTTTATTTCCTTTTTCTTTTACTGGCTTTGCTTTTTTAGTTCAAGATTTTACTGCGCATGACCCTTAGTCTGCTAATGCAGCAATTTTCTAAAAAACTGCCGGCGCGGCGCAACTATGGAACCGTTCTATATTGTATACTATTTCACTTCATTTCACACAAATTTTTTCAGGAATTTTCCCATCTTTTAACGCATTTGCCGCTTTTTATCTTGTCTTAACTTTCAGGGTCGTGGTATAATCATTTTCATAACCTACTTCGTGTTATTTTTACACGAAGTAGCAGGTGCAGCGCAGATAAGAATTTTTGCGGTATTTCTGTTGCATAACGGCTTTAAGAAAGCCAAGGTATCTTAAACAAATGCTCGCATAAAGATTGTAAAATATTTGGCGCCGGCAATGAATAATATAATCATAGGCTTTGACCTGTGTTCGTGCTATTTGATGCGTGAAAGCTGCAGAAATGGTATCCGCCGCTTGCATCAGCAAAGTTTCTTTTCAAATTGGTTCATTGCTGAACCAATAGAAAGCATGTATTAAAAATATGACGCAAGATCCTAATAACATCTCCGGCGAATATTCGCAGGCGGATGTAGTTATTATTGGCGGTGGCATTGCCGGAGCCGCTTTAGCGCTGCAATTGCCGAAAACAATACGCGCTGTTTTATTGACTAAAGACGCTTTTGGCGAAAGTAACACCCGCTATGCGCAAGGCGGTATGGCTGCTGCGTTGGGTGAATATGACAGCGCCGAAAACCATTTTCGGGATACTTTACACGCCGGCGCCGACCACTGCGACACCGAGGCCGCGCACATTATCGCGTATGACGCGCGATCCGCCGTAGAGCAGCTTATTGCCGCCGGCGCACAGTTTGATCAGCCGGATGAACAGCATAAATCGGCGTTTACTGCGAATATCGGCGGCGCAACTGTATCTATGGGCCGGGAAGCCGCTCACAGCCATTTCCGCATCCTGCACTCCCACGGAGACGCCACCGGAGCCGAAATAGAGCGTGCTTTGGTGGAAGAAGTAAAACATCGCGCAAATATTACAGTTATTGAAAATGCTTTTGTTTCGGATATTGTTATCCGTTCGGGTTCTGCCGTAGGCGCGCGCTACCTTACCCATAACGCGCAAGAACATATGATTGCCGCGCGCGAAATTGTGCTGGCGAACGGCGGATCCGGCAGACTGTGGAAGCAAACATCGAACCCGGCCGGAGCTACGGCTGATGGTATTGCGCTTGCGTGGCGCGCCGGAGCCGCATTGGCGGATCTGGAATTTATGCAATTTCACCCCACTATTTTAGTTTCAAAAGACCCAACCGAAGCCGCATTCCTTATTTCCGAAGCAGTCCGCGGCGAAGGGGCGTATTTGCGCGGCCAAAACGGAGAGCGGTTTATGGCCACCGTTGATGGCGCCGAATTGGCTCCGCGAGATGTGGTTGCGCGCGGCATTTGGCAGGAGATGGACCGAAGCGGAGCAACATCGGTCTTTTTAGATGTCACTCACTTAGATCCGGATTTTATACGCCGCAGATTTCCCTCAATTACGCAAACATGCGCGGAGAGCGGGCTGGATATTACGAAAGAAATGATTCCGGTTGCGCCGGCTGCGCATTACTTTATGGGTGGTGTCGCTATTGATTTAGCGGGGCGCACTACAGTGCCACACCTTTGGGCTGCCGGCGAAGCCGCGTGTTCCGGCGCGCATGGCGCTAATCGGCTGGCCAGCAACTCGCTGCTGGAAGGCATTGTGTTTGCTCGCCGCGCCGCCGACGCGATTGCGTATTCCGCTGAACATGACGGCGCAACCGGTGAGTGGCCAATTCAGCCGCGACTTCCCGGTAGTTTTATGGATCTGCCGGCTATCTCGGTTAAAAAAGCCGTCCATCCGGATCAACGCGCGGAAATCCAGTCGATTATGTGGGATCATGTTGGGCTATTTCGCGACCGCAGCGGATTAACTGCCGCGGCGCAGTTGCTGCGCGAAATTGCAGCGTCTGCTGAATTTGGCGGATATTTGCAGTCTGAAGACGCGGTTATTCGTGCGTTAGAAACCGGAAATATGCTGATTGTTGCGCAGCTTATTACCGCAGCCGCTTTGGTAAGAGAGGAAAGCCGCGGTTCCCATACTCGCATGGATTACCCGGAAACTGATAAAAAACTGGCCGGATACCGCTATTTTTTGTCACAAAACGCAGCTGCTGATGACGCCGCTGATAAAAATTTTGGTGAAAATCCGCTTGCCGTAAGCGTGAACAGGAAGTAATACCTATCATGACTTATTCAGATCTCCGGATTGATCCGGCAATTTTGCAAGTAATCCGGTTTGCGCTTGCCGAAGATATCGGACGTGAAGATGTTACAACGACTGCTTGTATACCGGAAAAATCATACAGCCGCGCGCAATACTTGGCAAAGCAGCAAGCTGTAATTGCCGGTTTGCCGATTGTTGAAGCTGTGTTGCGCGAAGTAGATAGCAATATCGTGTTTTCCGCGCGCATTGCCGATGGTGATGAGGTTTCGCCAGGGGAGGCGTTTGCCTTTGTGCATGGGCAATCGCGCAGTTTGCTCACCGCAGAACGGGTTTCACTTAATTTTTTAACCAGGCTTTCGGGTATAGCTACACAAACCCGCGCATGTGTTCGCGCAATTGCCGGAACACCCGCACAGATTATTGATACGCGCAAAACAACCCCCGGTCTGCGAATTTTAGAAAAATATGCGGTACGCGCCGGTGGCGGCAAAAATCACCGCTTTGGCCTGGATGACGGGATTTTAATTAAAGATAACCACATCATGGCCTGCGGCGGCGTTGTCCCCGCAATTCGCAACGCGCGCGCGCGCGCGCATCACCTGCTGGCAATTGAAGTGGAATGCGATACTCTGGATCAAGTTCGCGAGGCGCTGCCCGAACATCCTGCCGCTATTTTGCTGGATAATATGAGTATTGAACAACTGCGTGAAGGTGTTGCCCTTATTCGTTCGAGTGATGAACGCATACGCATTGAAGCTTCAGGCTCTATGGGAGTGAACCCTGAAAGATTGCGCGCGGTCGCAGAAACCGGCGTAGATTTTATTTCAATCGGCGCGCTTACCCATTCTGCGCCCCACTGCGATATATCTTTGGATTTTTTGCCGACTGAGGTTTGAAAGGTAGCGTACTAATATATATGTCTGATGAATTGGTTTGTACCGAAAGCGGCGAAGATGTTATTCTTCCTGTATTAACGGAATGGCGTAAACAGCAGGAACGCGCGGTCGCGCGCGGGGAGGCGCATGCTCCAAGGCATTCCGGCGCCAGCCGCGCAGATATGATTCCGCAAGAATATATCGCCCTTACCGCCGCTGAACTGGATGCGCGCATCGCCGCGGCAAAACAGCAATTGGGTGACCGTGTTGTTATTCTTGGGCACCATTACCAGCGCGATGAAATTATTAAATTTGCCGACGCCCGCGGCGATTCCCTTAAATTAGCGCAATTTGCCGCCACAAAATCTTTGGCGGAATATATTGTGTTTTGCGGCGTGCATTTTATGGCGGAAAGCGCTGATATTTTAAGCGGCCCGCAGCAAAAAGTTATTTTGCCGAATCCCGCCGCCGGCTGTTCTATGGCAGATATGGCAAATATCGCCGAGGTGGAACATTGCTGGGAAACTTTAGGCAGCTTTGGCGCGCTGGACCTATGGCCGGCGCAAGACGGTTCGAGCAAGCAATTAGCCGGCATTATACCTATAACCTATATCAATTCCGCGGCGGCGCTGAAGGCTTTTTGCGGCCAAAACGGCGGCGCTGTGTGCACATCTTCCAACGCGAAAAAGATTCTTTCCTGGGCGTTTGAGCAAGGCCGGCGTGTGCTGTTCTTCCCCGATGAACATTTGGGCCGCAATACTGCTTTAAGCATGGGTATTTTACCAAATGAAATTATTGAATGGGATCAGCGTAAAGATTTTGGCGGATTGCCGGATGATGTAGATTTTAGCGCAATTCGGGTTATTTTATGGAAAGGGTTTTGCTCTACACATCAGCGGTTTACGCCGGAACAAATTGCCGAGGCGCGCGAAAAATACCCGAATGTACAAGTGATTGTGCACCCCGAATGCCCGCATTATGTGGTGGAAAAAGCCGACGCATATGGCTCTACCGAGTTTATTATTAACAAGGTGAATCAAGGCAAACCGGGCGATGTTTTTGCTATCGGCACCGAAGTGAACATGGTTCGCCGCATGGCCGAGGAACACCCGGATATGACTATTTTCTCGCTCGATCCAATAGTATGCCCATGTTCAACCATGTATCGCATTCATCCCGCATATCTATGCTGGACACTGGAATCGCTGGTTGCCGGTAAAGTCATTAATCAGGTAACCGTACCGAAAGAAATTGCAGAACTGGCAAAATTGGCGCTGGATAGGATGCTGACTATAAAGTAAAAATCAGCGTCAATCCGCATTTTGCGTATCAAAACGGGCGGCCATTTGGTCTTTGCTATTTTCATCGGGATGAAGACCAACAGAGCGGAGTACATTGAGGATCCCATAGTGCCTGTTGTTTATAAAAGAGATTTTGGGGACACCCCACACCCTGCGTAAGGGCAGATGCCCCTTATGAATCCCCATGTGTACCGTGCGGTGGTTGTTTATAAAAGAGATTTTGGGGACACCCCACACCCTGCGTAAGGGGCATCTGCCCCTTACGAATCCCCATGTGTACCGTGCGGTGGTTGTTTAAAATAAAAGAGATTTTGGGGACACCCCACACCCCGCGCAAGGGGCTACCGCCCCTTACGAATCCCCATGTGTACCGTGCGGTGGTTGTTTATAAAAGAGATTTTGGGGACACCCCACACCCCGCGCAAGGGGCTACCGCCCCTTACGAATCCCCATGTGTACCGTGCGGTTCACATATTTTCTTGCTGTTCTATGGCGCGCATGGTGGGGAACAGAATTACCTCACGGATATTCTGCTGATTCGTTAGCGCCATCACCAAGCGATCTAACCCAATACCCACACCACCGGCAGGCGGCATACCAACTTCCAGCGCTTCAATATAATCGCTGTCCATTGTTTGCGATTCATCATCACCCAAGGCGCGCTGCGCTGCTTGATCTTCAAATCGATCAAATTGATCCTGCGGATCGTTCAGTTCGGAAAAAGAAGTGGCAAGCTGCATACCGGCCAAGTGCGCCTGAAAGCGTTCTACCGTTCCGGGAACTTCGGGTTTCTTTTTCGTAAGCGGTGAAAGATCGACAGGGAAATCATATAGAATAATGGGTTGCAGCAATTCAATGCCGCCGGCGCGAAACATTTCATCTTTCAATTCATCAATCAACCTGCCGCGGCCGCGATTAGGGTCTACATGAATTTTCTTTTTGTTAATAATGTTCAGCAAACTTTCTCTGTCGGGATATTCATCATAGTCTATACCCACATATTGCAGAATAGCGTCGCGCAAGGTTATGCGCCGCCACGGCTTCGTTAAATCGATAGTAACGTCACCCCATTCAAACTGCAATTTCCCCAAAGCTTTTTGAGCGGCAAACGTAACTAAATCTTCCACCCGCTGCATCATCACTGTGTAATCGGCATAGGCTTCATAAAATTCCAGCATAGTAAATTCGGGGTTATGCGAACGATCGATGCCTTCATTGCGAAAATTCCGGGCAACTTCATACACACGCTCAAAGCCGCCGACAAGCAGCCTTTTCAAATATAATTCCGGAGCAATACGCAAAAACATATCACGGTCCAGCGCATTATGGTGTGTTGAAAACGGCTTTGCGGTAGCCCCGCCATATAGCGGCTGCAAAATTGGAGTTTCCACTTCCAAGTAATTCAGTGAATCTAAAAACTCACGAACTGCGGAAATAATGCGTGTGCGAGCAATAAAAACGCTCATCACTTCGTCGCGGTTGGCGATTAAATCTAAATAGCGTTTGCGCTGTCGAAGCTCGGCGTCTTTTAATCCTTCGTGTTTGGCGGGCAGTTGATGCAACGATTTGGTCAGCAAGGAAAGGCTGTGCGCGTGCAGAGATTTTTCGCCGGTTTTTGTGGTAAACAAATAGCCGCTCACTGCGATAAAATCACCCAAATCTAAAAGTTTCAGCACGGCAAACTGTTCTTCTCCAATATCGTCGCGCCGCGCATATACCTGAACTTTGCCGTAGCCGTCTTCAATGTGCATAAAAACGGCTTTGCCCATATCGCGGCGTGAAACCATTCTGCCGGTTAAGGTAACAGTAGTTTTATTTTCAGACAAGGTTTCAAACTGTTCCATCGCATTTGGAATAGTATGGGTGCGTTCCGGCTGAAACCTTGCCGGATAGGGATCGATACCTTGTTCGCGCAGCCGCTGCGCTTTTTCAATGCGAATCTCTCGCTCGCTCATGTGATTGAAACTCCGTTGCATGAATGTTTTTTGCTGCGGTAAACAGCCGGACGCCGTTTTGGCTTAGATGAAGTCGCGGCGCGCCTTGCCAAAATTTGCTTCCGCCAATTCTCTGGTCACTGAATAATGAACTTTACTATTTTCATCAGGATGAAGATCAACGTAGCAGAGTACATTGAGTGCCCCATAGTGCCTGTTGTTGAACAAACACTGCACGGTACATATGGGTGGAGGTGGGGAAACAAGCCACACGATTCATCGTGTGGTGTTCGTTTCGGGTCCACCTTGGCGCCTACGCCGCTCCGAAGCCCCATATCGTTTATTTTAGAGCATACGCCGCACGGTCACACCTGATGCCATGCAATCCGGTAGAGGCGACCCTTGCGGTCGCCCTTGCTGCTCGGTTACCAATATTTCCCATCGGAAAATAAAATAAAAAGATATTTTTGGGAGGCGCCCCAATCCCCGCGCAAGGGGCATCCGCCTATTACGTATCCCTGATTACGCAAATATATCTTGTCCCTCTTTCATTGTTAAAGACCATTATTCAGTACAGTGATTCATTATATATTATTCTGCGGCTATTTTGCCGACTTGCCGATTTTTCGGATTCCGGCGCCCAAAAACGCTGAAACAGCCCCGGCAAGCACAATAGCGGCCGGTGTTGCAATTTGACCGATTCTGCGGCGGATTGTTTTCGCTCGCAGCAGTCTTTTGGCGCGGCTTTTGCGTTCTTCCTCATTTCCTGCCGACTCCGGCGGCCAAACTTCGGCCAGCAGGAAATTTTCAAGTATAGAATTAAATTCTGAAGGAGACTCTACAGGCGGCCGGTGATAGCATTTGGGAATAATCTCCAAATGCGCGTTGGGAATCAGCGTTGCCGCGGCAATTCCGTGCAAAACCGGAATGGTTTGATCTTTTGCGCCCCATACAATTAAAACAGGATTTTGAATGTTCATAATGTAAGGCGTTGCGCTTACACGCTGCCCATTTATTCCGCTGCTTTCACGCAGCATACGCAAAAAAGCGCGGCGAATTTCCGGAGACCGCAATTTTTCCAGCACGGTGGGGGCAGCGGGATCATATTCAGCGCGCAAGCGGCGCATTCTGCGCTGTTCAAACGCGCGGCTGGCTTGCGGCGCCAATGATTGCGGCGAACTGAGGAAGGTGATGATTTTAGGCGCGCCGGGAAGTGAGCACATGCGCAATAGCCAATGCATGGCTTTGCCCAAGCCTGCGGAACTTACTAAGGCAAGTTTTTCGATACGTTCAGGCTGGCGCTGATGAATCCCCAACGCCACGCCTCCGCCTAACGAATGCCCAACAACATGCGCTTTTTGTATCCCTACGGCGTCCATAAATTTCAGCATGGATTGTGTTAAAAACTCTATCGAATACTCGGTTTCCGGCGCGTCTGACTCACCGCACCCCGGCATATCGGGGGCAAACACGCAAAACTGTGGCGCCAGCGCTTTAATGGTTTGTTTCCAGGTAACAGAAGAAGCGCCCAATCCGTGAATCAGCAAAACCGGGAAACCGCTGCCGCTGGTTTGGTAACTGATTTGAAATTCTCCGACTGTGGCAAACATTCGTTCAATCAAAATATTTTCCGGCGCGGCAGAGTTTGCCGTATCGCTGCCCTGAGGCGATTTATGCGCTTCGGTTGGTTCTTGCATAGGTTCGGTGTGTTTTTTTGTTTTTTTCCAATCCATATTTTCTGCCTCCGAGTTCTGCAAAAATATAGGTGATTTTTCTGCTGTACTATATAGTATAGGCCGATAGAAACATCTATAAAAGATCTTCAATCTGTTCCAATCCTACCGACGGCGCTGCTCTGTGGTGAATCATCACGATTGTATCACAGTTTTGCTCAATTGGCGATAATATTATTCACAGAAACAGTGTGCGGGGATATACTTCAGAGTAGCGCCGGTCTATAGTATCCGGTGAAGTTTGATTTGCGTCATTACTGTTGGAACGTATAAATATCACAAAGCTGTGATATTTTTTTGCTTTATACGCCGGCAGTGAAGATATGGAGACTAAAAGATGAAAAAAATACTCTCCGGAAATGAGGCGGCAGCCCGCGGAGCATGGGAAGCTGGCGCAATGGTTGGCGCCGGCTATCCGGGCACGCCTAGCACGGAAATTTTAGAAAATTTTGTTAAATATCCCGGAGTATACGCCGAATGGTCGGCCAATGAAAAAGTAGCGGCAGATATTGCTATTGGGGCCGCATATGCTTCGAAACGCGCGTTTGTTACTATGAAGCACGTTGGGTTGAATGTGGCTTCAGATTCATTTATGGCGGTTTCAATGACAGGCACTGAGGCCGGATTGGTGTTTATCAGCGCCGACGATCCCGCTATGCATTCCAGCCAGAATGAACAAGACAACCGCAATTACGCCAAATTTGCCCGAGTGCCCTGCTTAGAGCCGAACGACAGCCAGCAGGCAAAAGATATGATGGCGAATGCGTTTACTATCAGTGAGGAATTCGATACCCCCGTAATATATCGTATGACCACACGCATTTGTCATTCTTCCGGCGTTGTAGAGTTAAGCGATGATATAGACGCCATTTATGAACATCGGCCGCAACGGGCGTCTGTCAAATTTCCCCGAAATCCTGCAAAATATGTTATGATCCCCGGAAACGCGGTAAAACGCCGCCCGCTTTTAGAGCAGCGTATACAAAAACTGGCGGCATACGCCGAAACCAGTCCCTTGAACTATATTGAAAAAGGCAGTTCTGCGCTGGGCATTATTACCTCGGGTATATCTTATCAATACGCTAAGGAAGTGTTCCCGGACGCATCTATTTTGCATTTAGGGATAACTTGGCCGTTACCCAAAAATTTAATTCATAATTTTGCGCAATCTGTGCAGCGGCTGATAGTTTTGGAGGAGCTGGATCCGTTTATTGAAGAAGCGGTAAAAATAATGGGCATTCAGGTTGAAGGAAAAGATATTTTCCCGGCAATCGGCGAATATAATCCGCGGATTATTCGCGAAAGCGCCGTGCAAGCAGGGTTGCTGCCTCCGGAAGCGCATATCAGCCTGCCGCCGGCGTATCCCGAACCCATTCCGGCGCGGCCGCCGGTGCTGTGCGCCGGATGCCCGCATCGCAGCTCATTTTATCTGCTGCATAAAATGAAAGTACCGGTAACCGGCGATATCGGCTGCTATAGCTTGGGTGTTATTGAGCCGCTGAGCGCAATACACACGTTGGGCAGCATGGGTGATGGTATTGCGGTTGCGCAAGGCGCGGTAAAATCAGGATCTACTGAAAAATATGTTGCGGTTATCGGTGATTCAACGTTTTTTCACAGCGGCATACCTGCCTTGGCAAACGCGGTTTATAACCAAACGCCATTTGTTACCATTATTATGGATAACCGGATAACCGGCATGACCGGTCACCAAGATAATTTAGGCACAGGCAAAACTCTGCAAGGAAAAACCGCGCCGATTATTGATATTGAAGCGCTGGTGCGCGCGATGGGAGTGCAGCATGTTACAACACTTCCGTCGTTTGAAGTAGATAAAATTGAAACTACTTTAAAGGATTATTTAAAATTGGATGAGCCATCCGTGCTGATTACGCTTGAACCGTGCGCGTTGCTGCCCGACAGCCGCAAACGCTGGGAACCGCTGTATATCAACGCCGAGGCATGCAATGGCTGCACGCTCTGTTTTCGGGTTGGCTGCCCCGCTATTTTGAAAAGCGAGGAACTGGATGAGCACACCCAGCGCCCCAAGGCGATTATTGACCCGACTTTGTGCACCGGCTGCGAAGTGTGTTCACAAATTTGTCCGCGTGACGCCATCAGTTTCCGCAAAGAACATCAGCAGAATGGAATAACAATACAATGAAAACGATAAATTTTCTTTTAGCAGGCGTTGGCGGCCAAGGAACTATTTTAGCCGGAGAATTGCTGGCTCATGTTGGCTTGGCTATGGGCTTTGAAGTTAAAAAAGCCGAGGTGCACGGCATGTCTCAGCGCGGTGGCAGCGTAACCAGCCATGTGCGCTGGGGAACACGTGTTTTTGCTCCCGTAGCCGGCGCCGGCGAAGTTGATTTTTTGCTTGCTTTTGAAAAGCTTGAAGGTCTGCGTAATATCCACATGCTGTGTCCGACTGCAATTGCGCTGATAAATCAAGAAAACATTATCCCTATATCGGTTACTTCACAAAATCAGGTTTATCCTACGGATGGTGAAATTCAAGGCGCTTTTGCTAAAACTATTCAGCGCGCTATTTTTATCAACGCTTCGGATACCGCTAAACGGCTTGGTGTTCCGCAAACGATGAATGTTGTGCTCATCGGCGCCTTAGCTGCTGTATTGGAAGAATATCCCGCTGCAGAATTTACCCAATCTGATACTATCTGGGTGGACGCAATTACCAAACGTGTGCCCGCAAAATACGCCGAATTGAATAAAACGGCTTTCTTTGCCGGAAAATCGCTGATAACTTTGCCGCAGAAGGAAAATGTATGAACACTCTTGTAACTGATTCAGCTTCCCTGGACCCATTTTTTCACCCCAGTGGGGTTGCAGTTATTGGCGCCAGCAGAGATTCCGGCAAACTAAGCTACGGCGTGCTGCAAAATTTATTGGATAAAGAACATGGTTTTCCCGGCCCGGTTTATCCCATTAATCCCAAAGCTGATGAGATTTTAGGCTGCAAATGCTATCCGCATATCAGCGCCGCGCCAGACCCGGTAGATTTGGCTGTGCTGATTCTGCCCGCCGGCATGATTGCCGAATCGCTGGAAGATTGCGGCAAACGCGGCGTGAAAGCTGCGGTTATTATTTCCGGAGGGTTCCGCGAAATTGGCAAAGAGGGCGAGGAACGGGAACGGCGCATTCTTGAAATTGCCCGCGCATATCATATGCGTTTGATGGGGCCGAACGGCATTGGTGTTATTGATACGAATACGCCGTTAAACACAACGTTTATATTGGGGACACCTCCGCGCGGTGATATTGCCTTTTTATCGCAATCCGGCGCGTTATGCGGCGGCGTTATCGATTGGGTGATCGGGCGCGGCATTGGGTTTAGCCGCATGCTGAGCATTGGCAACGAAGCCGATGTTACGGAAACCGACGCTTTGCTGAATTTGGCGGAAGACCCGAACACCAAAGTAATTACCACCTATTTGGAAGATATAAAAAATGGGCCGGGATTTCTTTATGCGCTGCAAACTATCGCGCCGCGCAAACCGATTGTTATTATTAAGACAGGCCGAACGGCAAGCGGACAAGCTGCAACGGCGTCTCACACAGGGGCAATGGCGGGAACACATGCGGCTTTTCGCGCGGCTTGCAAACAATTTGGCGCAATAGAAGCGGCAAGTGTAGAGTCGATGTTTAACGGCGCTTTAGCGCTTTCGTATCAGCCACTGCCCAAGGGCAAGCGTGTGGCGCTGCTTACCAACGCCGGCGGCCCGGCGGCGGTTGCGGCAGACGCCATGGAAACATATGGGTTAACATTAGCCAAAACCAATCCGCATATTCAATCTGAACTGAAAGCATTTCTGCTGCCCGACGCGCAAACTGCCGGTCCGGTGGATATGCTGGGCGGCGCCTCTACCGAAGAATATAAAACTGCGCTAAGCGTTTTACTGCGCGACCCTGATATTGATGGTGTATTGGTCATTCTTGTGCCGCAGGCGCTGAACCACCCCGCAGAGGTGGTAGACGCGCTGGCCGAGGTGATGAACGCACAGAATGAAAAGCCGGTTTTAGCGTGTTTTATGGGTGAAACCAGTGTTAGCGAGGCGTTTCAGAAAGGCCACGCAGTAAAACTGCCGATGTATCGCTTCCCCGAGGCGGCGGTAGAATCATTTGGCGCGCTATGGCGGCGCGCGCAGTGGCTGCAAAAACAAAGCGCGCATCTTGCCGCGGCAGAATCATTGCCCATTGCTCAGCCTTCGGCGCACATTGCAGAGGCGCATCGCAGCGACCAAATAGCGCTGGATTCCGAAACCAGTTTGGCGATTTTGCAAACTATCGGCGTTGCAATTCCGGCGTCGCACATCGCGCATTCAGCGGATGAAGCGGAGCACATAGCGGCAAAAATCGGTTTTCCTATAGCAATGAAATTGATGAGTCCGGATGTTCTGCACAAATCGGATATTGGCGCGGTTATTATTAATATACGCAGCGCCGAAGCAGCGCGCCAAGCTTTTGATGAGATTATGGAGCGAACCCGGCGCGCGGTTCCCGCCGCAAAGATAACCGGTATTCAAGCGCAGCGCATGATAGTTGGCGGCATAGAGGTAATATTGGGTGTAAAGCGCGACCCAACGCTTGGCCCGCTTATTATGTTTGGGTTAGGCGGCGTCTACGCTGAAGCGCTGGCAGATGTTAGCTTCCGGCTTGCCCCGCTTACCCGCGCAGACGCAGAGGAACTGATTGGCGAAGTGCGGTCCGCAAAATTGCTGAACGGTTTGCGCGGCGCATCGCCATCTGATATATCTGCGCTGGTAAACACTATTCTTGCGCTCGGCAGTTTTGCTGCCGCCAACCCGCAGATTTCGGAAATGGATATTAATCCGCTGATTGTTCTGCCCGAAGGACAGGGAGCAATTGCCGCAGACGCGCGCATATTGCTGGCATAATCTGCCTCCCCGCAGAATTTTTTCTGTAAAACCATTTATAAGGCGCGGCCTCGGCAGCCGCGCCTTTTGGCATGCATGGCTTCAACAGTTAAACTGTATCATACCATTGCATTGCGGTCCCTGGAACATTGTAGTAATTTTACCGCCTACAAAACTATAAATTTCGCCATTTGATGTACCCAAATATATTGTCCCATTATATACATTAGATGCGGCGCCAATATATAACTGGGTTTGGTTCATATTCACTTTCCAGCCTTGACCGGTAAAATGTGACGCTGGCGCAGCTTCGACAAAAGCCCAGATATCATTTGCGTTAATTACTGCAAATGATTGGATGGGTGAAGTAAAACCAGTTAAAGTACTCCATTGCCCCGATTGATATTCTAATGCTGCAGGATATGATGTCCAAAATTGAGTTTGATTGTTAGAATTTATTTTCATGTCACCGCCGCCAAATAATAATATATTTGGGGGAACAACAGCAATAGTGTTCATAGTGAATAACGCCGGAACTGTAACAAGTTTCCATTCCCCTTTAGTATATTGCAGCACAGTTCCATTGGCGCCGGCAGCCCAGCCGCTATCGGCGTTTTGCATATATACTGCGCGCAATTGAGCAGTTGTTGGCGAAACAGCTGTTTTCCATATTCCGTTCAGGCAATGCAAAATAACACCGTTGTCTCCCACTGCCCACGCCTCAGTTGCGCTAACTGCGGAAACGCCCCACAATATACCTGATACTTCGCTGTTTTGCGGCTCCCAAGTTGCGCCATTATAATATAAAATGGTTCCATTGGCTCCCACCGCCCAGCCGGAATTTGCGTTAGCCATGGCTAGGGAAAAGAGCGGACTATTTATTTTTACAGAGTTCCAAGTAGATCCGTTAAAATGTAGAATGGCGCCGGCTATGGGCACAGAATCAGCAATATTCTGCGCGTTTGCCTGCCCTAATGTGTATACACGGCCCACGGCCCAGCCGGAATTTGCCGAAAGTATTGTAATGGATGATATAGTTGCTCCAATCGAAGGGCTATCTGGTGGTGATCCAATAGATTTGCTGATAATAGTAGTACTTCCGCCACACATGCTGCAGCCGGAAAGCATTACGGTAAATACCACTGCGCTGATTTGCAGCACCGTGCGAAGCATATTTTTTTGCAATAGGTGAATTTTTGTAAATCATTGTTCATCCTTTCAATGAAAACAACGACTATTACATAGCGACAACACAATTTCCTCTCAAAAGGATAACATTCTTCAATTGGTATGTCAAACACAGTAGAGTAGGCGCGCATACAATTTTTTATGGTCTTTGATATTTTAATCAGGATAAAGACCAACATAATGGAATATATTGAGTGTCCCATAGTGCCTATTGTTGAACAAACACTGCACGGTACACATTGAGGCAATGCAATCCGGTAGGGGCGACCCTTGCGGTCGCCCTTGCCACTCGGCAATCAATATTGCCCTGTGAAAGATTTTCATAAAAGAGATTTTGGGGACACCCCAAACCCCGCGCAAGGGGCTATCGCCCCTTACGTATCCCTGATTACGCAGGTATATCTTATCCCTATTTAATAATTAAAGATCATTAAATATTGGTGATTATTTTAAGGCGCGACTCCGGCATTCGCGCCTTTTGGCTGATTGTTTCAACAAGCTGACTGCTGCGCCTGTTAAATTGGTGTGCAGACTACAATATCCCAATTGCCATTCCATGTTGCAGGATTATATAACGATATTGTTAGCCCATAATTGCCTCTTACCCATTGATACGGTGGCAGCCGCCAGCAGCTTTTATTGCCCGTTGCGGGTTTCCATCCGTTTGCAGGTAACACACGGTTCATGAACGCCAAAACTTCCGGTTCTGATAGAGCCAGTGTGCAGATTTCAATAACATAAGCGTTATCCGGAGATCCGGGATCATATTCTGGCGGTGATATCGTCGATCCCGGCGGTAAAGGAACACCCGAAGGCAGTTTTCCCGGTGGTGGAGAAAAATTATTTAATACAAAATTGCACCATTCATTAGCAGTTGCCGTTGCTGTGACTGATCCTGGATTAGGTGTGCCTGTTAATGAGGGAGTTGCTGTTGCTCCGGTCGTTGCTATTATTGCTGGAGAATTGCAAGATGACACGAACAGCATGACTGTTATCAGCGTCACCAGTGTAGAAGAAGTGAAAAAACGCTGCTTCCGATATGGTTTCAATTCCATCATGTGCTCCTTTGTATGTGCGCTCTAAATTTATACTATTTTATATTTTATGCACTGAAGACCGGAATAAAGACGCCGGTTAGACTGCTTCAGTTTACGGCAGCCGGCGTCTGCATGTGATGTTTGTTTGCTAAATTATGGCGTAAATGTTTGCGTACCATAATTAAAATATCCCGTTGTTCCGTCACTGGATCGAAAAGTTACTGAAGTTCCCGATTTTGTTAACCCGGTAATTACTATCGAGCCATGCAATGTGGGCATTGCGCGAACGATATTTTCCGCTGCCGATTGACTGGTAGTTTTGCAGGGATCTGTTATAAACGGCTCCATAACGATGACACCTTGATGAGAATTACTTTGCAAATTTCCTCCCAGAAGATACCATGCGTTTCCATTGAACACAACCAAAGCCTCGTTGTTAAAATAATAGGTGGGATCTGAGTTAGGCGGCGCAAGCTGAATTAGCCCGGGCTGCGGTAATGGCTGAGGGCATGTGCCCACAGTAGGCACGGGAGTTGTGTGTTTGTTTGAAGTTGGATATGACGGAAATGTTGGCCCCATTTTCGGTGTTGTTATAATGCCGTTACCGGCGCCGCTATTTTGTACAGCGGTTGTATTGGCTGGCTTAGCCGCAAAGATATGTGTGCTGTTCGCCACTATGACACCGCCGGCAACCGCTAAAATTAGCACTATTGCTGCAATGGTAACGATATTTTTTCGCATAAAAAGTTCCTTTCTCTTTCGTGTCAATTAATAGCATGGTGATGTTGTGTCTTAGAGGAAATCGTTGTTGATGCGCTGGAAAAACTGACATAGTGACTGACTGAATAACTCACCTTACGCAGGATGAGCAAAAAGGAACAAAATGAGGCATACTAAAAGCAGAGAGAAGCACAAAGGGAAACAAGTATGGCAAAACACAAATCAACAGCCCAGCAAGAGGAAAAGCCG
>JAJYBV010000153.1 GCA_021778805.1 Chloroflexota bacterium
CTAAGTGATCCGCAAGATTGGTACAGGTATGATTGTTTGGTGTGCTCACTAAATAGCTGACATATTGTTGGAGAGTTATCATATTCTCTTCTTCTCGCAAGTAACTAGCCAAAAGCGAAAGTCCTAATAACTTATTAAAGCATGCGCTATAGCAATTTTCAACAATATATGGGAAATAATTTTGAAAGATATTTGGGGCGCAAGAATCATTTGCCCATAACAAGATTTGTGCGCGATTGGACCATAAAACGAACACCACATGATGATGATCTTTAATTATTAAAGAGGGATAAGATATACCTCGTAACCAGGGATACGGAAGGGGCGGATGCCCCTTGCGCGGGGATTGGGGTGTCCCCAAAAATCTCTTTTTATTTTATTTTCCGATGGGAAATATTGGTAGCCGGGCAGCAAGGGCGACCGCAAGGGTCGCCCCTACCGGATTGCATGGCCTCAATGTGTACCGTGCAGTGATTATATTAAAACAAGCGTATTATGGACGGCGCTTTCGCTCCGGTGCGATGTAGGTGGCCGGGCGGCCACAAAACGAACACCACACGATGAATCGTGTGGCTTGTTTCCCCACCTCCACCCATGTGTACCGTGCAGTGTTTGTTTATAAAAAAGAGATTTTAGGGCACTCAATGTACTCTGCTCTGTTGGCCTTCATCCTGATTAAAATATTAAAGACCATAATCATGTGGCTTGTTTCCCCACTTCCACGGCCCCTTACGTATCCCCGTGTGTACCGCTGAGTAATTGCTCAAGTTTTTGTAAGGCAAGATTCCTTATATATTTTTTTAAGAGCAGAATGTTTTCCTTAAAACGTATGGCTTCTTCAAGAAAAAGCTCTGATGCATTTTTATCAGACCTTTTCTTGCCGGATAAGTGATCGTTTAGAAACAGTATAGTGGCGTCTTGATTAGCTATAGGGCTTCGGATTTTTTGGCGAATGAAATTGAGGATGTGAAGCGCCTCGCCAATGCGCCATAACGCGCGGCCGCTGTCTTCGGCGTTTTCATTAAAACATAGTTTAAATCCCCAAGTGACCATTTCTACTGCGTGATAAAGAAGAACGGCGATTGGTGGAGACTGTATCGCCAACTGCTCTCCGGCTAAACGCGAAGCGGTTGTCCCTAAGATAACACCGGTTCGCAGCACGGTATTATTTTGTGTGAGCTTGTTGATTTGCAAATCGCCAACGATGGCAAGCCCTATTTTGTTGACCGGTTTTCGGTGATATGTGATGCAGTTTGCGAGATCCGGATATTGAAATTCGATTGCGTTTTCGATGATATAGGAATTTTTTAAGATCACCGCAATATCCAAATCGTCTGGTTTTGGGGTTACACCATACAGATAGCCGCCAAAAACGAAAATGGCGCGCACGTCTTCGTTATAGCGGGTGAAACAGAATTGCTTGATTGCTGAAAATAAAGTTTCGCCATCAAGGGCATGAAATCGCGCTTCATACTCCAATACGTTCTGAGATTCTGCGCGCGCAAGAAAATAATTATTTTTAGTATTATTTTGCGGCAATGCGGAATGTGCAAGGCGCAATCCCCAGTTAGTGAAACGGTCAAAAGAATACTTTAGCAAAATTTCTTGAATTTGGCTGTACTGCGCCAGTATTTGCTTCCGGTATGGAAAAAGCTTTTGATTTGCGCTGCCCGCGCTATACAAAATTTTCAGCGCGAGTTCTTCCGGAGATTGGCTTTGTTGATCCATTGAGTTGTGGCTCCTCCAAGATAATAGTTGAGGGTATGCATATGGGAACAGTATACTTCAGCATGTGCTTCGGCAATGTGTTTGCAAAGAAGATAATCTTCGGTACTATTTTGCGAAACTTCGCGGAATGTGAAAACCTCCGGAAAAGGGAACTGCTGGGCAAAACTGCGCTCCATCAGCCATTCACTGCTATCAACAGTAAGAAGCGGTTCACTGCCAGATGTCGCCAACTGGTCATTCATGGCGCTGCTACCTGCTTGAAAAATTCCTTTTGCAAGCAGTTCCTGATAGATATAATGAGCGTGTATGACATTTGGTTGTTTTATCCAAGGATAATAGGGTTCGGTGTAGGGCGCGCCATCACTCCAAAGAATAGTTCTCCAAGAGTGGGCGACTTGCGCTTTGGGGTTATAAACAAACACATCAGCAAGAGATGAGATATGCGACGGTTGCAGCTCGTTATCATCATCCAGAAAGGCAAGATATTTTCCTTTTGCTGCCTGTGCGCCGATATTTCGCAATTTTGCTGTTTTTGCCGGACGATAAAAACCTAGCAGCGGATTTTTCTCTATATCTTCTTTGGTAAAAGGATATTCGCAAATAACACAAGATTTCTTGCAATTTTGGCGAATGCGCTGCAGCTGCGCGATCCAATTTTTGTTGGTGTTGCTGGTCGCAAGAATGATCTCTAATTTGCCGGGATAATCTTGATTTTCAACGGATAGAATTGCTCTTTGCAAACTTTGGAGCCTGTTAACAGTTGGGATAATGACGCTGATTGGTTCGCATTGCCGCAATATTTTACGGAAGTTGGTTAAGGAGGGATTGAGCAATTTTTTTATATCACTGCGATACATGCGCCAAAAGCGATTTTCTGTTGTGTTCAGAAAATGTTCAAAGTCGGGAAATGACCATAAAATTCTGTTTTTTACCTCTTTATTCATTGGATCATAAGCGTTATAGTGAATAATTGCCGCATTATTGGAAGGGGGCTTCCAATGAGTTTGATTATATATCATTGGTAAAAAGCCATATGGAATATGTTCATGCGCAATGGCCATTGCAAACGCGATCTGTTCCGCGAGAGGTTTTTTATGATATGCGTCTTTGAGAACATTAGCCCAATGCATCCAGTTTTTTTCGAGTGGTTGGCAATATTCTCTGGGGATGATAGAAACACCGCTGTTGAAATACGGAATTTTGGACCAAGGAATGGATTCGTTTAAATAATCGGCATAGTTGTTCCCTAAATATCCCCAAAGGCCATACTTATAATTTTGCCGCGCATAAACCTTATTATTTACATATTTGGCAAAGTCGTTTAGATGGAGAATAATGGTATCGTGATCCAGCAGAACAAGATGAGTAAAATCAAACAAGGAGGTTAGTTTCAGCGCTGTAATCTTGCTCATATGGGGGATAATCGGCTGCCTGTAATTGCTGACAATCGTTATTGCGTTTGCATGGTTTTGGAGCAGGATTTCCTGCTGTTCGTTTTCCCCATTAAGCAGCACGACGAATGGGGAATCGGCAAATTGTCCGCCATTTTCCCTAAGCGAGGTAATAAGCAGAGATGCGCTATTCATCCAGTTTACCAAAGGTTCTATAACGGCGCAAAAAATTGGCTTAATGAACACCAGCAAGACCTTCTTCCGGTAAATATTGCCCTGTGGAATATTTTAAATAAAGAGATTTGGGAGGCGCCCCAAACCCCGCGCAAGGGGCTATCGCCCCTTCCGAATCTCCATGTGTGGCCGTAAGCAAGAATCATATACCTACAATAAGATTTGTGGCCATTTGGCCGCCAATACCGCGCCGGAGCAAAAGCGTCACCCCATATCGTTTGTTTTAGAGCATACGCCTCGCGGTACACATTGAGGCAATGCAATCCGGTAGGGGCGACCCTTGCGGTC
>JAJYBV010000070.1 GCA_021778805.1 Chloroflexota bacterium
CAGCAGGCGCAACGCCTCGGCTGTACGCTCTACCAAGTCCGGGCTCGTTTATGGGATGACTACCTTACTCAGGAGTTACTCAACCCGCGCATTCCTGTCTTGTCCCATTCGTAAGCGAAAGTCCTAACATTATTAAATGGGGGAACATTGAAATGAAACTTTCACAAATTGCGCCAGAACTGCAGCCGATTGCGCGTTTTATGCCGCCGCTTCCTTTGGGAAATCCGCTGAGCCGGCGGTTGATAAGATCTATGACTGGTTTGGCGGCGCGCAATAAATCATATCCTGGTGTACGATTGGAACAGCGTCATACCACAAATGGAACTGCTTTGCGCATATTCACACCGGAAAGCGGCGCAACCGGAGCAGCGCTTCTATGGATTCATGGTGGTGGTATGCTTATTGGCAGCGCAAATCAAGATGACGCATTTTGCGCTGCAACTGCCAACAAACTAGGTGTTGTGATTATTTCAACAAATTATCGCTTGGCTCCGGAAAATCCATTCCCTGCGGCAATCGACGATTGTTTTGCTGCTTGGCAGTGGATACAATCCAACTCAGAAAATTTGCATATTTCCCCTGCTAAAGTTGCGGTTGGCGGCCAAAGCGCCGGTGGTGGTTTAGCTGCGGCGCTGGTTCAGCGCATACATGATTTTGGCGGTCTGCAACCACCTGCTCAATGGCTATTCTGCCCCATGCTGGATGATAGAACCGCGGCGCAGCGCGATTTAGATCCTATTAAACATTTTGTCTGGAACAACCAAAATAACCGCGTTGGCTGGCAAGCCTACCTTGGGCAAGAACCCGGAGCAGTAATGGTACCACAATATGCGGTTCCCGCCCGGAGAGAAAATCTTCAGGGCCTTTCTGCGACATGGATTGGAATAGGAGATGTAGAGTTATTTTATCAGGAAGCGGAAACATATGCTACGCAATTACGCGCCGCAGGAGTAGACTGCACATTAACCGTTGTGCATGGCGCGCCGCATGCGTTTGAGACTTTTGCTGCTTCTACGCCGTTGGCAAAAAAATATATAGCAGAAAGTTATCAATGGCTACAGGAAAAATTAGCAAATAATTAACAAATACCATCCTTGCGCAAGCACCGCGGAAAATATTTTAACTGGCGGCAAAAGTTTCAGAATGGGTCAAAATAAAATTTTTTACGTTTAAATGATTGTGAGTCTAGGTTTATTGTCATATCCAAAATGATATAGTCTAATAACCAGCTGAGCGCCGCGCATTATATCAGAATTATTTAGTGGCAATTAAATATAAGAATCAGCTTAGAGATTTGAGCATGAAAAGGAACAAGAGTAATCTGCAGGCATCTCGGGACCTTTCAGGAGGCAAGCTGTTTCCTGCAACTCTTGAATTATGCTTTATTTATGCTCAGGTCTTTAATATTTGTACTGTCCACCCGAATGGTATACCCAAAAAAACATTCTTGTGGTACACTAGAAAAGTACATGCTGCGTAATTTGCTCTTTGAAAAAAGGTGATAGTCATGGATATTCTTTTAGTGTTATTGACAGGAATCGGTGTAATCGCAGGAGCGATTAACTTCAGTCAAGGAATTTTGCACAGACAAAATGCGGCCGTGCTGGCAATTCGGTTTGCGGCAGGTATCGTTAGCCTTGCAACAGCAGTATCTGTTTGGATATTTCATTTAGACAGTATTATTTCTTTGCAAAGTTTTGCCGTAACAAATTTATTATATATTTTTATCATTATCGGCGTATTTATCGGTGTCACATTAATGCTTCCGGCAACTGTCGAGCGTTCAATACAGCCGGCGCAGGAACAGCCAAAAACTACTCACATTACCTCTAAACTTTCTGGTACCCAGAAAAAAGTTGGAGAAGATTGGGTTAATTAATTCGTTTCACGCTGTCTGCTTTCCAAATTTGCAATTGGCTCATCCCAATTGCATTATGCTTTGCGATGAAAACTAGCAACGGCGCATCAAACTAACGACGCTTTACCTGTGGTGTGATATTTGAAATCCGAAACATCATTCAGATAATTATCGTAAACAATACAAATACACCAAAAAGCGATCTTGTGCAATCTTAAGATCGCATGTGAACGTTTTGATTGGAGCTGACAAATAATGTTACCACAAGAAATGTTTGCGTTAATCAGCCGCCGCAGGTTTATCGCTGAAATACAAGCAGATACTGCCCAGCAAGCTCTCAATGTTATTGAAGCATTGCGCCGCGGTGGTATTACTGTTTTTGAAATTTCAAATCAAATTCCCGGTTTTGAAGAGCTTCTTCGCCATTATTCAATGCAAAATGATGTGATCGTTGGCGCTGGCTCCGTCATCTCGGAAGATCAGGCGATTAATGCAACTGCGGCAGGCGCTCGCTATATTTCCGTCCCTGGGGTTTTCCCCAATGTTTATGCAGCCGGTGTTGAAGCGGGTACCCCTGTAATGCTCAGTGCGCTTACCCCAACAGAAATATTTACTGCTATACGAATCGGCTCGGATACTGTCAGACTTTTCCCTGCGTCTGCTTTTGGCGGCGCACAATATATTCACGACCTGCTGCGTAAATTCTCAGGATTAAATCTCATCATTTCCGGTGGCGTTTCAGTGGATAATCTTGCAGATTATCTTGCTTTACCCGTGCGTGCGCTTTCCTTAGATACTTCTTTAACGCCACGCGCATTGATTGAGCAAGGCGAATGGGAACAAATTTCCCGAATCGCCAGATATTTTGTTGAATATGCAAATTCTTGGGAGCAAGCCGGCCGCCCACAAAAATATATTCCTCAGCAAAACTATCAGCCGGTAAACTATTACCCAGCACAGCAGGAATATATACCGCAGCCTCAACAAATGTATCCCCCTGCCTATCAACCTGCCCCGCAACCAAATATTCCGACGCAACCTCAGCAAATGTATCCCGTTGCCTATCAAACCGGACAGCAAGCAAATATTCCGGCGCAATCCCAGCCCGGTAAATCTCAGCAGCAAAAAAGCGCACAAAACGTTCCGCAACAATTTGCACAGCAAGATCCTAATCTTTCGCCAGAAGACCAAAACAACGATGATGAATTCAAGCCTTGGGATTCGCGTCCTGTTACCAACCACGGTTCACTGGATGAATGGATTCGCTGAAGTGATACATATTTCACATTTGCACTACACAAAGCGCAAGCTTTACCAACCACCGCACGGCACACATGGGGCGGTGGCGGGGGAACAAGCCACATGATTCATCGTGTGGTGTTCGTTTCATGGCCGCCCGGCCACCATCACCGCGCCGGAGCAAAAGCGCCTCCCAAATTATTTTTTATAAAAATGAATCACCCCACGGTCACACATGGGGATACGCAGGTATACCTTATCCCTCTTTCATTGTTAAAGTTCATCATCGTGTGGTGTTCGTTTTGTGGCCGCCCAACCACCTACACCGCTCCGAAGCCCAAGTGCCGCCACATAGTGTTTGTTTTAGAGCATACGCTACGCGGTCACACCTGAGGCAATGCAATCCGGTAGGGGCGCCCCTTGCGGTCGCCCTTGCTGCTCGGCTACCAATATTTCCCATCGGAAAATAAAATAAAAAGAGATTTTGGGGACACCCCAAACCCCGCGCAAGGGGCTACCGCCCCTTACGTATCCCTGTGTGTACCGTGTGGTGGTTGTTTATAAAAAGAGATTTTGGGGACACCCCAAGCCCCGCGCAAGGGGCTACCGCCCCTTACGTATCCCTGATTACGAAATATATCTTGTCCCTATTTGTGGATCTTCTCAATTCCTCCTGATGAGATACAAAATTTGATACAATATAATTGTTAAAACGGAATGAGAAAAATACGGGAGAATTTTAATGGATGTGTTTGCGGAACGCGCAAAGAAAATTCTGCTGCATGAACAGCGCACAAATCATCAAGACGCCGTTGTAAAACCCGGCGGTTTAGCTATGTTTTTTCAAAATTGGGCTGCCAATTCCCAAGCGCAGCCGCATGAATTTGCGCAAAGAATGCAAACAATGTTTGCCAATTACCGAAAACTAGACCCGATGCAGCGCGCCGCTGCCGTTCGCGCAGCGCTGACTTTGCTAGATGATGAGAAATTTCCGGAAACAGCCGCGGTTAACTTTGTAAAACAGCCGGAAATAAAACAAGCCGCTGCCGGTAAACAACAGGTTGCGCTGAAGCCTGTAACAAAACAAGTTCCCGAATTTACCCAACATGCGGTGGCGCCGCAAAACAAATCACCAGACGCCGAATATGTGCTGCGCAGTCCGGTAACTGCAATTCCTGGTGTTGGCCCATCGATGGCTGATAAATTAGAGAAATTAGGGCTATTTTCCGCACAAGATGTTCTTTACTATCTTCCGCGAGAACATTTAGACTACGCTACCATTACCCCAGTAAGCGATTTAGAAAATGGCGCATTGGCAACTATCATGGCGCTGGTTTGGGAAGTAGAAAATATTCGCGCGCCGCACAGCAGGGTAACCCGCACCATTGCGCGCGTTTCGGATGGAACCAGCTCGATTCGCGCCGTTTGGTTTAATCAGCCATTTTTAAATAAACTTTTGAAACCGGGTGAGCAAGTTATCTTAACCGGTATCAAAGAAAGATATGGATCCACCGTCCAATTTTCCGTAAAAACCTACGAAATTGCTGATAAAAATGACACATTAAACACCGGCAGGATTGTGCCGGTATATCCGCTTACTGAGGGGGTTACCGCAAAACAAATTCGGCGCATTACTAAATTTGTTGTAGATAAATTTGCCCCGCTTATTACGGAATATTTGCCGGATTCCATTACAAATCCGCTGAAATTGCCGTCCATTCAATGGGCGCTGGCAAATTATCACTACCCCGCAGATCAAGAATCATTAGCTTTAGCGCGGCGCAGGTTAGGTTTTGATGAGCTGTTTATTTTGGAAATTGGCATGATTGCCCAAAAAGGCACATGGCAGCAGCCGGAACGCGCGCCAAAACTGTATTGTGAGCCATGGAGAATATTTAAGGATTCTCCAGCCCCAACAGATATTTCCGCGCCAGCCCCGGCGTTGTTTTCAGATGGCTTATGGGGAGGCAGCGCTATCGGCGAACAGTGTTTTGAAAAATCTCTTCCATTTGCGTTTACAGCAGCGCAAAAAAGAGTAATCAATGAAATTTTGCATGATATGGACGCAGCCACACCAATGTGCCGTCTGCTGCAAGGTGATGTTGGCTCCGGAAAAACAGCTGTCGCAGCCGCAGCCATGATGGCGTGCGCGCGCAACGGCATGCAAGCGGCAATTATGGCTCCAACGGAAATACTTGCAGAGCAGCATGCAAAATCTCTGCAAAAAATGTTTGCGCCGTTTGGAATTGAAGTGTTTCAACTCACCGGAAATATGGGGATGAAACAGCGAAATGAAACTCTTTCGGCAATCGAAAGCGGCGCGGCGCGCATTATTGCCGGAACCCACGCATTAATTCAGGATAGTGTTTCATTTGCTCAATTAGGCTTAGTTATCGTTGATGAACAGCACCGTTTTGGCGTAGAACAACGCGAAACGCTGCGAAAAAAAGGAAATGAACGCACACCGCATCTGTTAGTTATGACGGCAACACCAATTCCCCGAACTCTTGCGTTAACGGTTTATGGTGATTTGGATGTTTCCGTAATTGATGAAATGCCTTTAGGCCGCAAACCAATTATTACCCGATGGCGCGCTGGATCTCGACGCGAAGAAGCCTATCAGCAGATGGCAATTGAAGTTGGCCAGGGTCGGCAGGGTTATATTATTTGCCCATTAATTGAAGAATCGGAATCTTTAGAAGCAAAAGCGGCAACCGCGGAATACGATCGGCTGCGTTCAGATGTATTTCCGCATTTACGGTTAGGATTAGCCCATGGCGCATTGAAACCATCCGACAAAGATTCGGCGATGCGAAAATTCCGCGACGGTGAAACTGATATTTTAGTTGCCACTTCCGTAGTAGAGGTTGGTGTAGATGTGCCAAACGCTACCATGATCATTATTGAAGACGCAGATAGATTCGGCTTAGCACAATTGCATCAATTCCGCGGACGGGTTGGCCGCGGCGAAAATCAATCATATTGCTATCTCCTCAGCGCGTCAGCGGGAGCTGTTGCCCGGGAACGGCTGGCTGTTATAGAACGCACCACCGACGGATTTAAACTTGCGGAAGAAGATCTGCGGATGCGCGGCCCCGGTGAATTTTTTGGTGTGCGGCAAAGCGGCGCGCCGGAATTGCGTGTAGCGCAGCTGACCGATGTGCAGCTTGTAGAACAAGCCCGCGGCGCGGCGGAACAGCTTTGGCGGCAAGATCCTTCGTTAGATTTGCCGGAACATGCGGCGCTGCGGAATCGCGCGGCGGTATTTTGGCGGCAATTTACGCCGCAATAAATATCCTGCAAATATATTGCGGTTATTGCATAATAGTTATAAAACTACATTGGTATGTTTGAAAACAAAAAATAGGAGCAGAAAAACTTGAGCGCACAAACTTCTCGACCAATTATTGGAATTTATCCCGGCAGCTTTGATCCACCAACACTTGGCCATGTCGATATTGCCATGCGCGCGGCGCGAATTGTAGATAAATTGGTGATCGGTGTTTTTAGCCGGCCTTCAAAATCACTGTTGTTTACTGCGGAAGAACGCGCTGAACTTTGGAAGCAATCATTAAAATTTATGAATGCCCCGACAGAAATTGAAATACAAACCTTTGACTGCCTTACCACAGAATTTGCCCGCCAAGTTGACGCTACGGTGTTGGTTCGCGGTTTACGAACCGTAACAGACTTTGAGGTAGAGTTTCAACAGGCGCATATGTACCGAAGATTAGCGCCAGAAATTGAAGTGCTTTTATTGGTCACCGATTTACCACATATGTTTATCAGCGCGTCACTCGTAAAAGAAGTCGCAAAATTAGGCGCACGGGTTGAAGAATTTGTAACTAAACCGGTTGCCGACGCCATTCGGGCTAAATTTTCATCCCCAAGTGTGTAAGATACATATGAGGCAGTATATACACCAAAAGAAAGGTTGCGCTGAATCGTGGAATCTGAGATTCTGGAACTTCTGGATCAAATTGAACAGATTATAAATGATGGCGGTCATGTGCCGTTTGCTACCCGTGTTCTCGTTTCAGCGCAAGAAATTTCTCAACTTATCGACCAAGCCAGGCAATCACTCCCCCGCGAAATTACCCGCGCGCGGCTGATTTACCAAGACCGCGATCGTATCTTGCAAGAAGCCAAAACCGAAGCAGAATCAACACGATCTGCCGCGCGCGCAGAACGCGAAGCTTTAATTGCCGAACACAGCATCGTGCTTGAAGCAATTCGCCAATCAGAAAATTTAAAACGCGCCACAAAATTAGAGTGCGATAAAATGAAGCTCGATGCAGATTTATACGCCCGCAGCAGTTTGCAGAACCTGCAGCGAGATTTGGTTCACCTGCGTTCCGAACTCGATAGCATCCTCAAAACAGCTGCCGGCGGCATAGAGCTGTTAGATGCCCGCGCCGCCTATACAAAAGAATCTTCGCCCGGATCCTATCAGTACATAGATGAAAATGATGAAGAAATCGCATAGTATATAATATTCAATCCTATTTCATAACAGCCATTTCCTGTATAATATATATAATGGTCTTTGATATTTTAATCGGGATGAAGATCAACAGAGCAGAGTACATTGTGTGCTCTATAGTGCCTGTTGTTGAACAAATACTGCACGGTACACGTGGGTGGAGGTGGGGAAACAAGCCACACGATTCATCGTGTGGTGTTCGTTTTGTAGCCACCTTGGCGCCTACACCGCTCCGAAGCACAAGCGCTGCCACATATCATTTGTTTTAGAGCATACGCCGCGCTGTCACACATGAAGCAATGCAATCCGGTAGGGGCGACCCTTGCGGTCGCCCTTGCTTCCCGGCTGCCAATATTGCTTTGGGAATATGGTTTAAAATAATATTTTTTGGGGACACCCCAAACCCCGCGCAAGGGGCTACCGCCCCTTACGTATCCCTGGTTATGCTGATATATCTTATCCCACTTTAATTGTTAAAGTTCATCATATATATGCAGGAGCCGTTATATGACTAACATAGTTACAACAGATCTCCACACTTCTATTTTCACACCGGAATCACCACCAAAATTGAAGTTTCGCTGGCTGATTGCTATTCTCGCGTTTTTTATCTTTGGATTAATCCCTGAATCAGTTTTAACTTCAAGCACCTCTGCATTAAAAATTTTTATACATCCCGGTGACTTAATTTTTATTGCATTTTATTATGGATTTTATGTATTATTTGTACGAGATCTGATTGTTCGTAAAAAGTTAAGCTGGCAGGCGTTATTGTTATTCGGAATTTCTTTTGGATTTATGAACGAAGGTGTTGTGGCAGACACTTGGTATACCGCTAAATATTTAGGGATGAGTTATTTGGGTCCGATAAATCTTTCATGGGCGGTAAACCTTACAATTTTTCATATTTTTTTCAGCGTATTTCTGCCTATCGCAGCCTTCAATGCGCTTTTTCCTCAATGGGCGCAAGTTCCCATTCTCAATAAACGTTTTTCATATATTTTGCTTGGATTGTTCTTCCTGTTTAATGGAATGTCTGCTTTTAACAATAGTTTTCAGCGCGAAACAATTATTGTGTTTTCCCTTGCCTTATGCATATTTGTCCTCGCTTTGAACATTCCTGCCTCGCAAGAAACCAATACAAATTTGAAAGTTCCATTAATACGCACACTAATTTGGTTGGGTATCGCCGTGTATTTAGAATACATGTTCACTTTATATATCATTCCAATGATCGATTTTCATCTATTTCCTCAGTACATAGCCGTGCTATTAAACATACTTCTTTCACTGATACAAGTTGTTCTATGGGGATATGCATTGCTTATTTGGCTTCACTCTGATCATTGGACCCGTTCGCAATCATTAGCATTCATTACAGGAATAATCCTAATTTCCACAACTTTAACCATAATTGTTCCGTTTGTAAGAAATGTCTTCGAGCCAATTATTACGATTCCTTCCCTGCTTTTATGTGTGATCCTGCTACGGCGCAGTCTGCTGCGATATAATTAAAATACGTAACTACTCAGGAGGTAAAGCCAGGAATGGCTTTTCTAACGACAGCGCAGCTGCAACAGCCTGGGATTCGTAAGGGGCTGCAACCTCTTGCGCGGGGATTTGGGTGTCCCCAAAATATTTTTTATAAATAACCACCGCACGGTACACATGGGGCCATGCAATCCGGTAGGGGCGACCCTTGCGGTCACCCTTGCTGCCTGATTATCAATGCCGCGCTTGTATCTTTTGCTTTATGGAGACCTTGTCAAAACCCCCTGAGTAGTTACTAAAATACTAAGTTTTACGGACATGATTTGAAAGGTTCAGAATTGGATGCGGCGATTTGCGCGCTAATAGTGTGCCATTTTGGTGTATTGCGCCTATCGCTCTGCATTGTTTGAAAGGATAGGTTGTGGACAGTTTCGTTCTTGCGCAGATAAGCGTAAATCCATTTGTTATGCTCTTTATATTTACCCGGTTTCTTTCTATTACAGCGGTATCAGTAATAACCGGATTGATAGTATTATGGGCAATTGAAGCTCCGCGATGGATAGCTTCAAATAGTGAAAAAGAACAGCAATTAGGCGATATATTCCATAAAATTGCTAATCGTTTCTTCGAGTTTTTATTATGGTCTAGTATCGCTGAAGCGCTGGCGGCGGCAATGCAAACGGAAAATAATATTAACGGATTATTTCAAATTCCACTGCTTGGTTCTATCCTTTTCCGCAGTGTCCCCGGGCAATTTCTCGTCTTTCGCATCGTTTTTTGCGCCTTGGCCGTCTTTACAAGTTCATCTTTAAAATTACAAGCAAATAATGTGAAGCAGCAAATCATATTTCTCGTGGCGGATGCTTTACTCCTTATTTCACTTGTCTATTCCGGAGCCGAACCAATGGATGAGCCAACACTGCTTTTATTTTTAGGCATCGGTGTTTGGCTGGGTTCAATCCTTGCGCTGCGATACATCCGCCAAGAATCACCGGAATTGTTACGTCATGAAATAAAGGTGTCTAATTCTCTGCTGATTGCAGCTATTTTTTCCAGCGCTGCCTATTTGTTTTTTGCCGGTTCATTAAACGCTGCGTTGACTATTCAAGGAAATCCTCTGCTTTTGCAGGCAATTATATGGATTGGTGTGCTGCTTTACCCCATTTCTTTATATTCGGTGTTTGCAGCGCGAAAGAATTTCAATAAACCAGCAGCAGCCACTATAGCACCGAAGCCGGAAACCAAAGATGTAAAATTATTTGGCCCAGCAATTCGTGATTCATATATTAGCTTGGGATTAATATTTTGCTTGGCTGCCGGAGCATACGCAACGCACCCGGCAAATTTTGCAAATGCTTTAAATAATTCAGCGGGCACAAACATTACCCAAACTGCCGCTACGGCGTTTACCACATCGCTGCCAATCGGAGGATATACCGCAGAATTAACTGTATCTCCCGCAAAAATGGGTTATAACACCTTTACTGTTTCACTGAAAGACGCTTCAGGTAAAGCGGCTAGTAACGTAAAAGTATCCTTATCGCTGCAAATGAAGGAAATGAATATGGGGACACTAACACAGTCCATGAATAGCGGCGCTGCCGGAACATATACCATAACTGCTCCAATAGTTATGGTCGGGCATTGGATAATAACCATACATGTTGTCAGCAGTTCTGTAAACGCAAGTTCAACTGTGGTTATGTATGTCGGTTCGTAAATTATTGAGATCAAAATGCATATGGAGCTGTCGTAGCACGGCAATTCAATATATTTGCGCTTTCTGCACCGCTCTCATCTTTGTAAGCGGGTGCGGCGCAACAGCAAGTTCAACAGCGCCATTAAGCCAGCTGAAATGGTGCGGCAGCCAGGTAATTGTTTTTGCTGATGACGCAAATACGCCTCCGCAAAAAATTGCCACATGGCAAAAAGTTCAAGAAGCCTTAGGATTTCGGCCGCTGCTTCCTGAACAATTGCCAATTGGGCTGTGCCTTGTCAGCGTAGACGCAATAGCGCATGATCCTGCTCAAGGCAGTCATTTTTCAATTACCTATGCAGGGAAAAATTTTCAAGCATTAAGCATTGCTGAAATCCCGGCTTTGCAAAACGTCGCACAGCCTAATTGTTCTGCAGGCAATTCCCAAAATATAACCATTGCTACTTGTCAATTAACCATTTCACACGTTACCATAACGCTAACAGGTATTGAAAGTATCCAATATTTACGCGGATTGTTCGCACAAATGCAGCCAAATATAAGTTGGGAGCCAGGTTCGTGACATCACCGGCCTGCACAGCCAAATCTGCTTTTTTAGCGCGGCACTTACAACTCCATTTGATTTTGCAGCGCCTGCCCATACCGAATAACAATTCTGCAAAACCGCAATATTGCTGCGGATGATTCCAACTCCCATTCCTCTGCTTCGGTTTCATCGGTATTATTTAATGGGAAAGCGCGCATAAGGGCATGCAATACACGCATAATATCTTCACGGTCATTTTTATCCATATAGCCTTCACGGTATAATTGCGCTACCAGGCATAGCGCAGCCTCAATTTCTCGTTTAGCTAAATCTAACCGTTCAGATCCTTTTGATTTTTTCGAGGAGTTTTTTGAGGATTTTGGCTGAGGCGCTCTTTGGGAAACTGCTTGATTTATTGGAGTTGCCGTTTTAGATGGCCCTGTAATCATTTCATCATAGGAAACACCTAATTTCAACAATAAGTCTCTAAGTTCTTTTTCCCACCGCTTCATAATTTTTCCCTCTTTTTTTGATTGAATAGGACTTTTTACTTATGCCCAAACTTATTATGCGCAAACACTACAAAAAATATGAATAAATCCGGATACTTAGCGCACAAAAGATCGCTCCCTTTGCGATCCCTTCGTTTTTAGCTTTAGAGCAAGTCCATAAAATTTTTAAGAGAAGGACTGTAAACTTCTCTCATGTATCGAGGAGTAGATAAACAGTTGCCGGACTTGTTATGTAAGCCGGATCTCCCCAGTTTTGTCAATCCATAACACGCGCTATACAGCGCTTACCCTGCCTCACACCACAAATCAGACAAATTTTTCCCAAATGGAAATTTGTGTGACGGTAAGACTTGTCTTCATTAACAAACTTTTAACCGAGATTATGATAGCATGAATTATGCATCGTGTCGATAACTTTTTTTGCCTTTTGGGAAAATTTTGAAATTTTGCATCAACTTTATGAAATTACGTATTTTGGCGCACATGTGTCATAGCCAAATAACTATTCTTAGTATACTTGGCGGTATTTGAATTGATATTCCTCTTAATGATCCCAAAAACAGTTTCTTATGTGATTCGCTGTCCAATTGTAATAACATTTGGTTGCATTGAATGGGCGGTATTTGATTCTTCTTCAACTTTTGAAACTGCAATATCATATAACTCTTCAGTCGCCAAGCCTTGCGAAACAATTAATTTTTTTAATGATTTGATTATTGCGTTCCCGTCTGTAGATAGCAGCATACCAAGCCTGCCGCCATGTTTGCCAATTGGCGTTTCAACTTTTTTAGCAGAAATATTGCCTATGCCTCTGTCACACAGCATTTCGGGTATTTTTTCGGCGATATAAGGATCGATGCCGCGAGATTGGAATGTTTGTAAAAACCAATTGCCCATCATCGTTTGGTATGGCCCGCCATTACGTAATGGCAGCGCCTCAATAGATTCTATCCATCCGCCAATTTCTGTTACGCGAATCATTTCATCAAGTACATGCGGCCACGCTGTGGCGGGTATGCCGGAAAAAAGCAGCCGCATATGCACATAATCGAAATTACGATCGGGGAAGTTCAGTGTCTCGGTGATATTGCCAATTTGAAAGTGATAATTTGGGGGGCGTTCATCAGAATAAGTAATCGAACCTTCGGGTGGTTGAACTAAATCAATTCCAAAAACCTCAGATTTCGGAAAAGCTTTAGCCATTTCAATACCCCAGCGGCCTGTTCCGCTTCCAATATCCAAAATTGTGCGAGGATTACGAATTGGCGCTGCGAAATTGCCATGTAACGCTAATCGAAGCACAAAATGCTGGAAATCCAATCGATTCATTTCTTCGAAATCTACCGGTAATTCATAATGAGAGTTGCGAATAAATTTTCTTCCAAATGCGTGTTCAAATGGGGTTTCACTAGTGGCTGCTGTTTTTGAGGTGTTTTTTTTTCGTTTCCAAAACATGGTTGTTTTCCTTTACCAAAACATGTGATTGAGAAAAAAGCGAAATAATTTTAAGCCGTTAGGTTCAGTATACTGGTTTGGAAGCAAAGATTCAAGTTCATTTTGGAAACTATCCAGCGCCATTTGCACTTCTCGCGAACTTGGCCGGTTTTTTTGCTGAAACTGAAGAGGGTTACCGAAACGCACTATGATCTTTTTACGCAGATACACATCATGAGATCCAATAATTGCTACCGGAACAATTGGCGCGCCGGATTGAATTGCGTATAATAACGCGCCACGTTTTAGGGGAAGCCGCAATTTACCTTCTTCAACACCCAATGCTCCTTCCGGAAATATCAACAGCGAATCACCTTGCTGAAAAATTGCGGTATGAATACTTTCCAGCCTGCGCAAAGTTGAAATAGCGGCTCCATCGGGAACATCTCGCGAAATTTCATCGGCTAATTGCGCTAAATCTTTTCGCTGCTCCGCTCCGCGTATTACCGCTTTTTCTTCTTTCCATAAGCGATCAATCGGAATGACTCCGCCGGCAATCCGAATGAGCCATCTTTTCCATTCTTTATTGAATAATGTACGCGCATCACCCAAAATATACAAAAATGGATCGCCAGGCAAAATAGATAAAAGCAGAAAAGGATCAATGTGGTTTAAATGATTTGGAGCTATGATTGCCGCGCCGGTTGGAATATTTTCCGCATGTTCTACTGAAACGGTATAGAGCGAATGAACAAACAAACGAATAAAAAATCTGCGCACGAAACCGTTAACTTTATGGTCGCCCTCGCCACTGGGAATGCGGTCTAAATTTGCAAAAACTGCGTTATAGGCGGATATTGCCGACGGGTTTCTGGCAGCCTGCAATCCTTCTTTTGCGCGCTGTATAACGCTTTCAGTCAGTAACGGTAATTCGGAGGTATTTTTAGTATGTTGCGGCTTCATATCATTTTTAATCATTTCAGAAACTCATCTTTGGGCGCTGATGGGCATTAATTCCGGAAAATTACCGTAGAGGAAAAAGAATGGCCAGAAAAAATCCAGCTCCATGCATGTAACCCAAAAACGCTGCCTAAGCAAAAGTAAATGTTCACATCAGTAACTGGATTACATGTATTCCGAAAATGCTGTTTTTATTGTACAATATCTTTACCTTACTGCGCAAAATATTCTTTGCTTGCTGCAAATTTCTGTTTTAGGGCTAAGTAGGCAAAATATCAATGCCAAGAATGGCTATTCTAACGACAGCGCTGCTGCAAGAGTCTGGGATTCGTAAGGGGCAACCCTTGCACGGGGTTTGGGGTGTCCCCAAAATATTTTTTATAAATAACCACCGCACGGTACAGATGAGGCCATGCAATCCGGTAGGGGCGACCCTTGCAATCGCCCTTGCTGCCTGACTATCAATGCCGCGTTGTATCTTTTGCTTTATGCAGACCTTTTCAAAACCCCTTGAGTAGTCAAAATTGAACTTATCTTATGGTTGTCTCTTATTGAGTATACATACATATAGTGAAAGGCAGTTGGTATTGCAGTGACTCTGGAAGAAAGCTATGATACGCTAAATCTTGAATATGGCGCTGACAAATCAGAAATTAAACATGCTTTTATTCAGCACGCAAATCAGTGGCGCGCTGATTACCTTGAAAACGCCGAACCTGAAAAGAAAGATGCTGCAGATGCGCATTTACGCAAATACATCTTGGCGTATAAAACACTGCTGAAACATGTAGACCCCACTGAGGGTGAACCTGAAGATCTTACATTAGATGATGGCACACCAAATTGGACAGGCTGGCCAGAATATTGGCCAGTTCCGGAGGTTGGCCCGTTAAAGGTAACCTCACGTACCCGCGCATTTGATGGCCCGGAAGGTTTTATTGGCGTATTACTTGGATTTATTGGGTTCCTTGTGCTATCCGGAACACTAAGAACGTATAATCCGATGTGGGGATTTATCGATTTTATGGTGGGAATGCTGTTTATTACTTTGGCCGGTGTGCTGCTGCTGCATAAAAAATCAGAATAACCTCCTGATTGTTCCGTACATTGTTCTATTATTTTTTTATAGTTAAAAATATGTTGCAGCCAAGCGTGTTTTTGTGTATACTTAAAATGTCACAGCAAAAATCTCGTATATGCCCGGGAATTGGCTTGGGCGTTTCTACCAGATCACCGGAATGATCTGACTACGAGAGAAGCGCGTCTTAGGGTTCCGTGTTCTTTTAAAATATTGCACATACTAGAACAGACTGGACCGAGCGGCGCGAATGAACCATATATGGCAGCCTTGCTGAAAAGGCCGAACTAGGTTGCAGAAAAGCATAAAACGCCGATCTTCAAAATAGAAACAAATATTGTTCATGACACCACAGGGATAAAAACCCAGATGGCAGGTTCTCCTCGATGAAACCATTGCGTCTTGCTATTCTTGCCGGGAAATATGCGCAGAACTGCAGCTTGCGCCGCATCGCGCGGCGATAAGTTAGTGACGCCATATTTATTTTCTGAACAGGAGCATGTGAACCATCATGGCTGTTTCTCCAACAACGCCGGAAGTCTCCACTTCCCAAGGTTCCTGGCTTTCCCGCTTTTTTAACCCCGCATCGCGCGGCAGCTCTCATCGCATTGAATTTATTGCCGGCCTAACCACGTTCGTTACCATGTCTTACATCATCTTTGTAAACGTACAAATTTTAAGTGTTACCGGTTTAGATCCGGTTGCGCTCACCATCGGCACCATTCTTTCTGCGGCGGTTCCCACATTAATTATGGGTCTGTGGGCAGATCTTCCATGGGCGTTAGCGCCGGGCATGGGCTATAACGCTTTATTTGCCTACACCGTGGTATCGCAAAACCATTTTCCGGTAAAAGCGGCATTAGCGCTGGTATTTTTAGACGGCCTTATGTTTACAATAGTTGTTGCCGGCCCATGGCGGTCCCGCATTATTACCGGCATTCCCTTAAACTTGAAATTAGCCGCCGGCGCCGGCATCGGCTTATTTATTGCCTATATCGGCCTGATTAATTCCGGTGTCGTTACACTCAGCAGCTCCGGCCCAGCCTTAGGGTCCTTTAACAGCGCCAGCGTTACCATCGCGTTTATTGGGCTGGTGTTAACCATTGCGCTATTAGCGTTTCGCGTGCGCGGCGCCTTACTGATAAGCATTATAGGCACAACGGTGATTTCATATGTCGTTGGCAAATTTAATGCCGGCGCCGGCGCGCAACTTGGTGTTTATGCACTGCCAACCCAGTTAAACGGCTATATTGCGGCGCCGGATTTTGGCCGATTTTTCGCCAAAGGCGCATTCCAGATGGATTTTGGCGCTTTATTTAACGGAAATATCGCCGCCAGCGCTATTGTGTTGTTTTTCTTAACATTCCTGGTTACCGATATGATGGACTCCCTGGGTACATTCAGCGGTTTAGCCACAAAATTAGGAATACTCGACGAAAAAGGAAACTTCCCCGGTTTTGGCAAAGCATTTTTTGTAGACGCTGCTGCCGGTATGTGGGGCGCTATAACCGGAAACTCAACCATCGCTACCTTCATTGAAAGCTCTTCCGGAGTAAGTGAAGGCGGAAAAACCGGCGTTGCTTCTGTTTGGACCGCTTTCTTCTTTCTGTTAGCGTTGTTTTTTGTGCCATTCGTTGGCTTGGTTCCAACGGTAGCCACCACCCCAGCTTTAGTTGTCGTAGGCTATTATATGATTGAGCCGATCGTAAAAGTCAATTTTTCCGATCCAACCGACGCTATTCCTGCCTTTTTGGCGCTGTTGTTCATGCCGCTGACATATTCTATTGCAAATGGTATGTTTGTTGGTATAGTTTCTTACGTAGTTTTAAAACTGGTCACCGGTAAAGTAAAAGATATCAGCGCTACTATGTGGATATTTGGTATCCTATTATTAGCCTCCCAAATATTGAACGCTGTTGTCGGTTTATAACTGCCGGCTGATTGTTATTCATGGCAGATGCGCGCCTGTCCTTAAACAATATCTGTGCTGGCGCGCATTTTTTTGGAATCGCGTTTCTATTTTTCAAAGAGGTATTATTAACGCCAACAAGAAATGCAGACAAGTATTGACACAAGAGGTCATATAAGAATATACTGGTAGTATGAAGTTGAGAGCATACGCCCGACAAATGGGAATGGGTTATAAAACCG
>JAJYBV010000071.1 GCA_021778805.1 Chloroflexota bacterium
GGGGTTTGGGGTGTCCCCAAAATATCTTTTTTTAATAAAGCGCCGCACTGTACACAAATCCTGGGATTCGTAAGGGGCGGTTGCCCCTTGCGCGGGGTTTGGGGTGTCCCCAAAATATCTTTTATGAAAATCTTTCACAGGGCAATATTGGTAGCCGGGCAGCAAGGGCGACCGCAAGGGTCGCCCCTACCGGATTGCATGGCCGCATGGGTACAGCGCGGTGTATTTTCTAAAACAAACGATATGTGGCGGCGATTGTGCTTCGGAGCGGCGTTATTGGCTGGGCAGCCATAAAACGAACACCACACGATGATAAACTTTAACCATTAAAGAGGGACAAGATATCCTGCGTAGGATACAAATGCAATTCGATAGTTGCGGTCGCCTTTGCTGCCCGCCGTATCTTTGCGTTATGGCGATAACGTCAATATCCCCTGAGTAGTTACCAGCGTTTTAGCCGATAATATATCCATAGCCGGGAATTTGCAAACTTAAAATGCGGAAATTCCAATGAGGCTATTCATTGACACCTGCCTACTATCCTGCTATGCTGACTATATTATTACATACTGCGGAGATTCATATATATGGGTTTTCTTGCGCTGATTAGCGGCGCCAGGCCAACAATTGCGATTCCGTCTTTCGGCGCCGCGCCATTTGGCTGGATTTTAGGAGTTATTCTGCTTATCGGGCCATTTTTCTTTATGGTATTTATGTGGCGTCGCAGAACACGTTTATGGTGGGCTTTGTTCACCCAATGGAATGCGCTTTCATTCTGGCTGCTGATTTTTGGGTCCATCATTGCGGCTATCGGAATATTCATATTAATTGGTGTTATTCCGGCATGGCAAAATGAACTGGCGCAGTGGAGCTTAGCGTTAACCAGTAATAATCCCGGCGCCGACCTAACCCCGCTGCAGTGGATTCAAAATTTGCAAAATCAATATACTTTTGTGATGCAAATGGGCGCCGCAACGTTATTTCTCGCAGGCTCTGCTGCTATTATGGTCAGTGAGCCGCGGCTGGCGCGCCGGCTTACCAAGTTTAGTCTTGGCGGCCCTGATGACTGGCTGCTAGCGCCGCCGGATACCGGCAAAAATCGCGCGGTACAAAGCAAAATGCTTAATAAAAATCCATTAACCTAACACAAGTTTTTTTCATACCTTATCTTCATTAAGAAATAGAAATTATTCGATGACACATACACTATTTTTTTTACTTGATTCTGCGCCACCCTATTTTGGGTTTCCGTCTTTCGCCAATTCACTGGAAGCATTGGTGATAAGCGCAGTTGTATTTATATTACCGCTGGCCGGGGCCGCTATGCTTACTCACCGCGCCGCTGGCCATTGGACCCGTTTTTTTGCGCAATGGCGCCGCAGTTCATGGTGGCTGCTGTTTTCCGGCGCAATTCTTTTAGCCGCTGGGCTTTTTTTGTTGCTTGGCCCTATCCCCGTATGGCAAAATCAGTGGAACGCATGGAACGCACAGCCGCACACCATCGACCCAATGTTCCTTACATTCTTGCAGCAAAGTCAGCAGCGATTATATGTTGCGCTGAATATCAGCGGCGCAGCAATTATGGTCGTTTCAGTTGCGCTGTTGCTGTTTGGCGCAATTCGGTATCGGTACGCTGTGCTGATGAAACGCAAGGCAGTTTCGCCAAGGCGCGAATGGATGGTTCTTCCTCCGGGAACTGATTAGCCAAACAATATTTGTAAAATTTTAAGGTTTTGTAAAAAAATGCGAAAAAATGGCTATTTATCCACGAAATCTTGGGTTATCCACAAAACTTGTCCACATATGAACATTTGCGCTAAGATATACTTATAGAAATTTCTGCCGGCGTATCGCTGCCCTATTTTTTGCCGCCGGCGCCTATAACGCACTATATTTTGCAAAGGGAGTTATCTTATGTGTGGCAGATTTGCGCTAAGGTACACCGATCTTGTTCCTGAAAGATTTCAGATTTTCGAGCCATTTTCACTGCCGATTCCCCGGTATAATATTGCGCCAACTCAAGATATTCTTGCTGTTATCTTGCAAAATAATACCCGCAAAGCGCTAACTATGACTTGGGGAATCACCACGGATTGGCAGAAACATCCCATTATTAATGCGCGCGCCGAAAGCATTGAACAAAAGCCGATGTTAGCCCAGTTACTTCGCTTGAATCGCTGCATTGTACTGTGCGATGGCTATTATGAATGGAAACAAGAAGGCAAACAAAAAATCCCCTATTTTATTCGGCTGCGCGATGACGCGCTTTTTGGTGTTGCCGGAATTTTTACCGTCGTTGCAAACAGCGCAGGGCAAATGCGCTATCAATGCGCAATGCTTACTACCGCTGCAAACGAACTGCTGGCGCCGATACATTCCCGAATGGATGTTATTTTATCGCCGCAGCAGGAAGATCCTTGGCTTAAAAGTTATTCATCCAAAGGCCCTTTCTTCAGCGAACTTCAGCGCCCATATCCATCTGCGGCAATGGAGATATATCCGGTTTCCGGCCGGGTAAACTCTGTGCGGAATGATGCCCCGGAACTGACGGCTAGCATTACGCCATCTAACGCCGATTTTCCGGCGCAGGGAACATTATTTTCATAAAGCAAGCGCTTCAGCTTTCATCTGTGCGTTCCGATAGTAACAATTAGAAATTTATCAGTGGAGGAACATGCGCATATGTCTTCAGCGTCGGGCAATGAATATTTACAGCAATTTGAGGATATTCAGCAAGCGCTTCAGCAAATTGTTATGCTGATAGAGTCTAATTTTCAAAATTCTTCGCAACGCTTCGCGCAATTTGAACGTAAAATTACCTATTTGTCATCACTGTATAAACCATCTGCAAATAAAGAACAGCGCCAGCTGCATGCAGTATATGATCCGGTTACCGGAGCAATAAATCATTCGGCGTTTATGACGCGGTTTAAATCAGATATGGAACTGGCGGTAAAACATCATAAACCGTTGCTGTTTGCGTTATTTGATATTGACCGGATGAGTGAAATTAATGAAAATTATGGCTATTATTTAGGTGACGAGATTCTCGCCGCCGTAGCAGAGCGTATTCGCGCTAAACTTATCGATCCGGATCAATTAGGGCGTTTAGGCGCCAATGCGTTTGGGATTGTGTGGGCAGAAGGAGAAACCGCCGATACCCAGCAATTGATTGAATCTATTATGATAACGGTATGTTCGGATCCGTTTATTGTTTCGCAGCAAAAAGCTATGGAATTAGAGGAATATTCCATTCCAATATCCCTGCGCGCCGGAGTCGCCATCTATCCGGAGGATGGGCAAACAGAATCTGATCTTTATAATGCAGCGGCGCAAGCAGTCGCGCGATTTTCATCAAATCTCCGAAAAAAAAATACCCCTTCGGAAGTTTTGGCAATGCCGCAAAGTTCCGCGTTAGCCGACATAGCAGTGCAGGTACCTGCTCCGCGAGAGCAAACCGAACTTATCAATCGGATTGGCGGAAACCGCGGCGGTATCAAAGCGTTAACCGATGCGTTGGAAAATTTAGATCCCAAAGAAAGCAAAATTGCGCAATACATTGCGCAGTTAGCGGAAAAAACCGCTTTAATATTAGGGCGCAGTAAAGATGAGGCGCGAATAGTTGGGTTGGCGGCGCTTTTACATAACACCGGTAATCTTGCTATACCCAAAGCAATATTAAACAAACAAGAAGCTTTAAACACCGAGGAATGGGATTTCGTGCGGAAACATCCCAATTTTGGGGAACGCCTGCTGCGCACCATTGGAGGACCTTTTTCCGCAGTGGCGCCTATTATTGCCGCGCAGCGCGAACATTGGAATGGAGCGGGATATCCATTGGGGTTAAAGGGAGACGCCATACCCTTAGGCGCGCGCATAACGGCGGTGTGCAGCGTTTTCAGTGCGTTGATTTCCGAGCGATCATATCGGGCAGCGTTTACAATTGATGACGCCATCAACGAATTAAAGGCGCAAAGCGGCAAACAATTTGATCCGGTAGTTGTAGAAGCGTTTATTCAGGCAGTAGAAGATCGGGAAAATGGTTAACCCGCCAATCTGAGAGTATTTGAATGCTTTTTTGCATCAACGCTTGATGCTCCGGCGACTGCAGCCAGCGGCTTACACCGGAGGGGTGCGGCCATGGCAAATATGTTTGCCCATCGTTAAAAAACATTTCCCCAATAAATTGCTCCAGCGGCCCTTTACCCAAAAATTGCCGAATTGCCACAGCGCCGGAAAGAATAATCAATTCGGGCCGAACAATAGCCAATTCCGCGGCCAGCCAAGGGCTGCACAGGCGAATTTCATCGGCGCCCGGCGCTCTATCACCTTTGCCATGAGGAGATTTTCCGGGAAAACAGCGAGTTAACGCCGTTAAATAAATATCTGTTCGCATAAATCCGTCCGGGAAGCCTGCCCGAGTAATCCACGAAGATAATAGTACACCGCCGGGTCCGCCAAAAGGCATTTGCCGCGCAACAGATAATTTGCCCGCAGCCTGGCCAATGACCATAATGCGGCTGTGCGCGCTGCCGCGAAAGCCAACAACAGGACAGGCCCGTGTGATATATCCGGATTCAACACAGCGAACGCACTGAACAATCTGCTGATTCAACGCCTGCAGCTGCAGGGTTTTCGAATCCGCAGCAACAGCGCCTGGCAGACGCATATCATTATTCACAAAAATACCATCTCCCGCTGCAAAAAGTGTGGCGCATGCGCAACATAATATATTATTTACGCAGCGAAGAATATTTTCCGCGCGCAAAAATCAACGGTATACCGGGATTTGTTCCAAAATCGACGACTTCGCCAATAACGATAAAATGATCACCGCTATTTATCAGAGAATGCAGGTTGCAGTCAAACCACGCGATACAATCATGAATTATCGGCGCGCCGGTGATCTTAGAGGAATATTCAGCCGCGCAGAATTGGGTATATTTTTCTGGGGATGAAGAGGCAAAACAAGCCGCTAAATCTTTCTGGGTTTTAGCCATAACATTAACGGCAAAAATGCCGCTGGTTTGGATTGCTTTAAGGGATGTATTTTTTTTGCCGATGCACACAAGCGCTAACGGCGGATCTAGCGAAACCGATGAAAAGGCATTTGCCGTAAATCCGGTTGGTTTTCCATCTACAATAGTTGTAACAACTGTAACGCCGGTAACGAATTGTCCCATTGCGCGCCGAAATTCTAAAGTATCAAATGTCATGTTGCAGCATCCTTTGAAAACACAGCTTTTTACATTGGATTAGCTTTTTGTTAGACAGGTGCGCATTCCTTGGCGCAGCATGCAAGCAAATGAATCCAAATTATTTTTAGAGACTTGAGCCTAAAAAAAGGAAGCTGCAGCAAAGCGCAGCCGCTTCCTAAAATTCTTCGTTTTGATTGCGCATTACCAGCAATTCATAGATTGTATTCAGTTCTTCTTCATTGGCAAATGAAATGGTAAGTGTGCCGGAGCCGCGGCTGTTGCGTTTTAAAGCAACCTTTAAGGCAATGGAACGGGTAATTTCATCTTCAATTGCGCGAATATCAGGAGAATCACGCCGGCTACCTTTGCGATCATCAATTAAACGCAATGCGGCTTCTTTAAAGCCTCTGGCGGCCTCTTCAGCTTGTCGCACGGAAAGATTCTGCGCAATAATCTGATTCATCAGGCGAACCTGCGCCTCGGCGTTTTGAATGCCAATCAAAGCTTTTGCGTGTCCTTGGGTAAATGTATCCAGCCCCAATGTTAATTTTTCCTGCAATTCAGGGGGCAGGCGCAACAAAGCAATTTGATTGGTAATGGTAGAGCGTTCGCGGCCTAATCTTCTGGCGACTTCTTCCTGAGACATACCATATTCATCTACCAGCATCGTATAAGCGTGGGCTAATTCAATGGGATTCAAATCTTCACGCTGAATATTTTCAATCAGCGCAAGTTCAAGCATTTGCTGCGGGGTTGCAGACTTAATGACGACCGGAACGGATTTCAATCCCGCCATTTCAGCGGCGCGCACACGGCGTTCACCAGCGACAAGCGTATAGCGCGGGCCGGATTCACCGGAGCTTGGCCGCAAAGCGACGATAATAGGTTGAATGATGCCATGATCGCGAATCGATTCCGCCAACGAAACCATGGAATCATCGCCAAAATATTCTCTTGGCTGGCGCGGGTTGCGGTCAATAGCGTCAATTGGAACTTGCATTGCGGTTCCGGGCGCGCTGCTATCGGGCTGGGTTGTATCTGCAGCATGTTTTTGCTGAGCGTTGCCGGCACCAAACAAGGCATCTAATCCTTTACCGAGACGAGAATTATCCACGACTAATCACCTCTTCTGCCAAAGCGCGGTACGCCAGCGCCCCTGGGGAGTTTGGATCGTATTCCAATATAGTTTTGCCGTGGCTGGGCGCTTCACTAAGGCGTACATTGCGGCCAATCACGGTTTGAAACGCTTCTTTAGGGAAATGGGTTCGAATTTCACGCACCACTTCTGTAGCCAGCCGTGTGCGGGGATCGAACATAGTAAGGATAACGCCGGAAATTTCCAAGGTTGGATTAAAGCGCTGCCGAACCAATTTTACGGTATTCAGCAGCTGACTTAATCCTTCCAGCGGCAAATATTCACATTGCATAGGAATCAGCACGCCATCTGATGCAGAAAGCGCGTTGAGGGTAAGCATACTTAAGGAAGGAGGGCAATCAATAAGAATGTAATCATATTGATGACGAACCAATTCGATGGCTTTACGCAAACGGTATTCCCGTTCCGTCGCTTCTACCAGTTCTATTTCTGCTCCGGCCAAGTGCACACTGCTCGGCACAATGGAAAGATTGGGGCGTGTATTGCGAATTGCCACATCATGCAGCGCTATGCCACGAATCAGCACGTCATATACCGAGCCTTGAGGACCGCATTCTACACCTAAACCGGTGGAAGAATTGGCTTGCGGATCAAAATCGATAAGCATTACCCGGCGCCCTGCAGCGGCAAGATATGCGGAAAGGTTAATTGATGTGGTCGTTTTTCCGACACCGCCTTTTTGGTTCGTAATGGAATATACTCTCGTCACTGCCTGAAAACCTCCTTCAAATATCCGCAAATGATATCAGTGAATATGATACGATATTACGAATGCTTTCATTCTATTCTATCAAAGATATGCCCGAGTAGCAAAATATTCTCTATTCATGGCTACTGCAACCACCAATATAGCTACAACAAGCGCAACTAAGCAGGATTTCACAAAGATCATCCGCATCTTGCATGGAGGTTTAAAGCGTCTTCCCACAAAATAATATTTGTATGAAAGAAACGCCGCGCATACATTGACGGAACTGAAACGCCAATATATGCGTTTAAAGCTAATACAGTGTTTTTTATGCTTGAATTTTGCGCCTTCTCAAGATAAATACCCCAGTTGCAGCGCCGCCAGCAAGCAATATAGCAATCACAGTTATTATAATGCCATTTATCGGTAATCCTGAAGAATTAGAAGCGCCGGCAGATAGGATTGGAGTTGCAGAAGGCGCGGGAGTGACGGGAGGCGCAATCGTTGCTGTAGCTTCAGCAGTTGCAGTTGGTTTAGGTTTTGGAGTTGCAGTTGCAGCAGGTTTGCCGCTTCCTCCGGAAGATGGAAAAGGCGGCACATTCACACCAAATGTTTGACTATACCCTGCATAATTTGCATCACCAATATAATTAACAGTAATTTGGCCATTTAAAAATTGGATATACAAATTAACGATTTGGGAGCCATTGGAATTTAACGGTATATCATTAGTTGTGTAGCCGCCGGTGCCAAAATAAATATTGCCTGTCGGTGGCGGATATCCGGGTTGTCCGGGGATAACAACATATAATTGTAATTGTTTCCCGGCAACAATTGGAGTGGGATTTGAATATAATTGAATCGGCCCCCCAATACTCAATCCCAAACTAAAGTATATTCCCGATTGTGATGTTGTTATGGGGCTATCATAATTGTCGCCGTTATATGTGCAATTTATTGTATATTTACCCGGTACCTGTGGCATTGGAATATGTAAGTTTTGAGAACTATCTAAAGACAAATTTTTATAAGTAAAAATTGCCGGACCAACCAAAGAAACATCATAGCTAGCTTGCGGCGTATTTTGAATTACATCACTTTCTAATTCCACATAAAGATCAAAAGTTTTTTGCGAATGTATTTTTAATAACCAACCTTGACCTAAACATTGTAATACTGGAATATCTTTTATCACATTAAAACTGATAGTGTTACTTTGAAGCGTCGTCGTTGAATTTATCTGATACGTTGCCGACATAGTATACGCCCCAATTGGAGTCGGAGTTGCAGTTTGTTGTTGGGAGAAATAAATTGTAACAATATTGTTATTAATTATGTCTTTAAAATTGGAGTAATTACTATTTCCATAGCATAATTGCTGCGAATTAAACACATAACAAAATGAGTTAAGATTTAATTGAGTAATCGGTTGTGGAAAAGTTAAAATTACAGTAAAATTTATAGTTACCGCATATTCTATATTAGACAAAGGTTTCACTACTAAGGAATAACCGCTTGTTGAACCTGTATTTAAAGATTTTGGCGGCGAAAAATGAAGAATGGAAAAAAAGGTTGAAAAAATTACTATAGAGGTCACAAATAAAAACCGCACCAAGAGAAAGATTGCAAAGGGATACAGAAAAGCCAATTCACCTTCTCAGTTGGTCATTTTTGGCGCGATCTGAGAATGTGATGTCTATAGCGAAGCAAGAAAAAAAGGTTTCATGCGGTGTTTAACTCCTGATCATTCGATTGCGAAACATTTATAAATACAAACCCAAGATGGTTAGCAATAGATTGTTTTTATTGACGAAAACAATCTGGATTCACTTCAATGTGGTAAAATACAAAATTAATCTTCCAAACATGAGTTGTATTATTGAGTGTTGTTACAATAGACGTGAGCATCTGTTAAAGCATACGGCAGGAGGCGTCATAGGGCTGGGGTGTGGGGTGTCCCCAAATTCTTCATCCCTTTTTAGGCGCAGATTTCTATGATTACGAAAATATGTAACAATCAAACGCAGTATAAATCTTCACTATGAATAAATCAATAGTTGTAAAGATTGGTACCATTTTCATTTTCTCCTCTTCGTGTATTAAAAATATGTGAAAAATATTTTTGGCAGCGTCTTCAATCACCATATTAAAAATATACTTCCTCGGTTTTAAGGCCAGAAATTTTGCGCCGTTCAATAAAAAATACCAATTAGCCGGAAAAATAGTGAAAATATCCGCTATATTACGTAAAACACTGTACATTGCGCCGTTTATTTGATACTATTACGAGGTAAAGATTTTTTTGTTACTTTTTTAGTTTTTGAGACGATTTTAATATATCTTTACAAGGAGTCATCTTTTACTATGCAGCAATGCCATGTATGCGGCCGCACATTAAGCGAATCCGCAATTCAATTAGGTGAATGCCCCAGCTGCGGAAGCCCCGTTACCGCTGCGCCTGCCGCAACGGAAACACTTACACCTACAGTTAAAAATACCGCTCCGCAAACGCCTGCGGTTCAAACACCTGCAGCAACACCGCCGGCGGCAAATGAACCCGCAGCACAAAAAGAGGAATCTACTACATCTGCAACCGCCGCTTCTTCCGGCGTGCATACGGCTCCGCAATATCCGGAAACCCAGGGATCTGCTCCGGCGTATCCCGGTGGTATGGTATACCCAACAGTGCCGCAAGTTCCGCAAACGCAGCCACAAACACCTACAACGGCAATGCCGGTTGCCGGTGAAACACCCGCTTCTACACAACCTGCCGCAGCGCCGCAATCGTATGCTCCGGCTCCAACACAGGCACAAGCTCCAACTTCGGTTGCAGCTGCTCCGCAGAAAAGCAATAGCGGTTTGGTAATCGGCCTTATCAGCGCAATTGTTGTTATTGTCTTGCTGGTAGCTGGGGTTGGTTTGTTTGCGCTCGGCAAAAATGGGCAAGGTCCGTTAGCGTCTCTTGGGCCAACCGCTACCCCAACGCTGACACCAACGCCAACATTCACACCAACACCAACCGCAACACCGGTTCCCACTGTTCCAGCGCCTGCCAGCGGATTTGCAACATTTACAGCAGCCGATGGATCTTATGGCTTTAACTACCCGTCAACTTTCTTAACATCAACGCAGTCAACTAACGGTGTTAACGTTTCTTTAGCCACCGACGGAACCAATATATTTGGCGCATTAAACGCCGGCGTAACTTTAACACCCGCAGAATTGCCAACTTTAGCGTCAAGTTTTTTCAGTTCATTCAGTAAAGCCTCCGTTACCGTAAGCCCAACAACGCAAACTATAACAACAGGCACAAATTCTTGGACTGAAGATGACGCTACCTTCACGTTTCAAGGTAAACCGTATAAAGGCGCATTTTACCTGCCTATTTCTAGCGCATCTAGCAGCGCAAACGTAGTTGTATTCGCTGCTGCGCCAGCCGCTTCGTACACCTCGGAATATACCAGTGCGTTTTCCATCAGTCTTGCCTCTTTTACCTTTTTAAAATAACGGTAAAAAGAGCTTTTTAGCGCAAAAAGAGAGGGATCGCAGAGTTTTCTGCAATCCCTTTTTAGCGTTTACTTTACCTTATTCCGTCGCTACCTCATGTGCGGCGCGAGTATACTCCCCGCCTTTTTTCTCCAGCAATTCTATCCGCAGTTCAGCAGTGTTCAGCAATTCGCTGCAATGCGCTATATAGCGCATGCCTTTTTCAAACAAATCGATAGATTCTTGCAGCGAAACTTCGCCGCCCTCCAGTTTCTCTACCGCGGCTTGCGCTTGGGCAAACGCTTCTTCAAATGAAGTTTCAGTTATTTCTGCAAATTCCATTGCGTTTTGTTTCACTTTCTTCATGTCTTTTTGGGAGTATATTCGCTGCATTGCAATCAGATCCTCTGCCGCGCGGCGCCGGAAAACTCATCACTGCGCAAACACCATCTTGAAATCAGCGAATCATTACCTTTCTTCAATATTTGTTTCGGCGTTTGGCCAATAAAAACGGAAAAGCTCCATTAATCATCAGTTCGTTCATACACCGGCCGCTGAAATTGTTCTTTCAGCTCGGCGTTCAGGATATCAATATTTCGCCACTGCTCAGGCAAATAAGTATGGCGGCTTTCTGCGCACCAAGGTTTGCCGCACGACTTTTGGTGGCTTACTTCAAAGGATAAATTCCCATTTTCTGAAGTTATCCAAATATGCTTGCGAGAATAGCCATCACCCCATTTTAAAATAATCCCTTGGCTATATTCATCAAAGCGCCCCAAGCCATATAAAAAATCGCGATTAAAATATTCCAATAAAACACGCACACCGCTTTCCTGAATTACATGCGCAGCGCTTTCGTTCATGCGGGTTGTCGCTTCGGCGTGCAAATCTTCTTCCGGTATGATCAACTGCCGCGCCGATCCCTGCGCTTCCAGTATCATATCACGGATTTCTTCCGCCTCTTCATCACGCAAACTGCGGCTTTGCCCAACAATCGGGTTTTTCTTCGGATTGTTCATCACAGATATCCTTTATCAGATTTTGATATCTCCAGAATTTTTGCGGCGCGTTTGCGCCGCAACAGCAGAAACATTTCTTATATATTATACCGTATTCAGTCACCCGCATATGCATACCGTTAATGCGCAGCGCTTATTCCGTTCGCAGCGCCGCAATCGGGTCTAGCCGGGCGGCGCGAATCGCCGGATATAATCCGAAGACGATTCCAATAATCGCCGAAACCGTAAAGGCCGTGATAATAGCAACAATATTAAACACCAGTGGCAATGAAAACGCATGCGCCAATATTGCGCCTAAAACCGCGCCAATAATAATGCCCAATATTCCGCCCGATCCGCTGAGCGCAACAGATTCAATAAGAAATTGATTCCGAATATCACCGCGCCGGGCGCCAATTGCCATACGTATGCCAATTTCGCGAGTTCGCTCTGTAACCGATACCAGCATAATATTCATAATGCCAATTCCACCGACTATCAGTGAAATGCCTGCGATACTTACCAAAAGGATGGTCAGCGTTGTTGAAAATTGCTGCGCTGTAGCAACCAATTGGTTCGGGTTGCGCACCGTAAAATCTGCCTGCCCGCCGCTAGGTATATTGTGCAGCGTATCTAATTCTGCGGTAATTTCGTTCTGTACAGTAGTAACATCATTGGCGCTATCTGCCTGCACTTGGATTTGATTAACATAAGTTATATTTTCCAGCCGGGTTTGCGCCGTAGTAAACGGCACATATACAACATCATCCTGACTAAAACCTCCGGTAGAGCCTTTGGTTTGCAATACACCAATAATTTGAAACGGTATCCCTTTAATGGTCATTTCTTGCCCAAGTGCGTTTGCATTATTAGGGAATAAATTTTGGTACACGGTTTGCCCAATAACTGCAACAGGCGCCTGTGTGGTTTCCTGATCGGCAGAAAACCATGCGCCGGTTTGCAGCGACCAATTTTGAATCTGCTGATATGCCGGAAATACTCCTGAAACGGTTGTGTTCCAATTTTGGCCGCCAGACACCAACTGCGCCCGCACCGTTAGCGCCGGCGAAGCATTCAGCACATGCGGCAATTGCGCCAAAGCCTGTTCATCCGCAAGGGTAAGGGTCTGCTGCCCGCCTGAACCGGAACGCGCGCCGCCGACCGTAACCGATCCGGGGTTGATAACCAGCACATTTGTGCCTAATCCGGTTAATCTGCCGTTTATCAGCGCGCTGGCGCCGGACGTTATGGTTACAGCGGCAATCACTGCCGCAATGCCGACAATAACACCAAGTATGGTAAGAAATGAACGGCCTCTGTTTACCCACAGCGCCTCAATAGCGCTGCGGAAATTTGCTTCCAGCAGCATTCCCCGATTATTGTGAACGGCCGGCGATTTTCTTGATTGCGCCGGAGCCGATTGTGGTATATTTGCCATTATTTTTTCTCAGCCTGACTTTCATGAATACGCTGTTGAAGCTCTGCAGCGGCGTTGCGCGGGGTGGTGTTTACCTCATCTTGAATAATTTTGCCGTCATGAAAGGCGATATGTCTGCCCGCATACGCCGCTATATCCGGCTCGTGCGTTACCAGCGCTATCGTTAATCCACGACGGTTTAACGCCTGAAACAGCGCCATTATTTCCATGCTTGTGCGCGAATCTAAGTTACCGGTAGGCTCATCAGCCAGCAAAATAACAGGATTGTTAATCAGCGCGCGCGCAATAGCTACACGCTGCTGCTGCCCGCCCGAAAGCTCAATCGGACGATGCTGCGCGCGCTGCCCCAATCCAACAATTTCCAAGTATTTTTGCGCCTTCTGTTCGCGATCTTTCTGCGATATTCCTTGGTACACCATAGGCAACTCAACATTCCGCAGCGCAGTTATTCGCTGCAGTAAATGAAAGCCCTGAAAAACAAACCCGATGAATGCGCTGCGTGTCGCCGCTAACTGATCAGATGTCATTTTTGCTGTTTCAGCGCCGTTTAAGATAACAGAGCCGCTTGTAGGCTGATCCAAACACCCAATTAAATTCATAAATGTAGATTTTCCTGAACCGGATGGCCCCATTATAGCGACAAATTCGCCTTTATACAGGGTTAGCGAAACACCGCGAAGCGCATTCACGGGATTTTTTCCCATCATATATGTTTTTGTTAAATTTTTGGCAATAATCAGCGGAATTTTTGCGCTTTCAGGCGAGGAAACGCTTTCCGCTCGGTTGTCATCTGCGGTCATATACTTTTGTGTCTCCTATTCCGTTACGGTATTAAAGGCGTACTGCCAAATCCGCCGCCGCCATTTCTGCGGAAAGATCCGCCGGTGGAGCTGCCTGCGCTCGTGGTAGATGCGCTGCCTGTTTGGCCGGTAGCTACTATATCACCGGGCTGTAATCCGCTAAGCGCTTCATAATACACGCCATTCGTAATTCCAACAACCACAGGAACAGCCGACCACACGCCTTTAGAATTGCGCTCCAAAACTATTTCCGCTAAGGGATTTTCAGCGGCAAGAGCTTTGTTTTGCGCCACCAGCGACGCAAGCGATTGTCTAGCTTGCCGGAACGCTTGAAATGCCGCAGCGCGGCTTACCAAGGAGCCGGTTCCAATATGCGACTGGGCAAAAGTAACGGCAGAAGACGGCAGCAACGTTGCGCCGGAAACGCTGGCGGTGGTTATCGTAACAGCCGCGGTCATCCCCGGGAACAATTTATGCCCATTTAATTTTTGCGTATTCACGTTAATATAGGTGTTATAAGTAACAACTCCATTTGCAGATTGCCCCAATGGTGAAATGGCCGCAACTGTGCCTTGAAATATTGCCGAAGGATACGCTGTAACGGTAAACGTAACCGGATTATTTGGCGCAACACTTCCTATATCAGCCTCATTAACGCTGGCCAGCACCTGCAAAGACGATAAATCAACAATGTCAATAAAATCCCCGGCAGAGCCGCTGACTAATCCTCCGGCTACCCCATTCACCACGGCGACAACCCCGGCATGCGGGGCCGTTAATGTGGCGTTATTTAAATTGTCTTGCGCAGCTTGTAATTGTAATTTTGCGGAATTAATCTGTTGCCCAGATGCATTTAACTGATCTTGCGCGGAAACAACCTGGGCATTCGCCTGAACTTGCGCTTGATTATACTGCGCCTCAGCCAATTGCTTGCAATTTGCGGGAGGATTCGGCTCGGTTGTACACGCCGAAATTGCGTTTTGTTCTTGATCATACGCAATGGTTAACGATGAAGTTGTTTGCGATTCTGCGTTATACAGCGAGTTTAATGCATTTTGATACGCTATCTCCGAAGATGTTACAGATGCTTGCGCTTGATTATAGGCGTTTTGCAGCGATGTGGGGTCTAAAGTTGCCAGCGTTTGGCCGCTTTTTACAGTTTGCCCAACACTGACCGAAAGGGTTTCAATTTTACTGCCAGAAGCAGCATCTACGACATAGGTAGAAGCTTGAAGAGATCCGGTTTCATTAACCGAAACAGCTAAATTGCCGGTTTGCAGTGTTTGAAATGCATAAGACACAGTAGCAGTTTTTTTTCTGTTATGCAGTACGGCAAAGATTGTGCCTAACAGCGCAATTACAACAATGACGGAAATAATAATCATTATTTTGCGGCGTTGTGAAGGCGCCGCGCCGGCAGAACCCGAAGAAGTTTCCGTGGAATCGGAGAAATCGGGCAAATCTAAATAGTTATACGCTGAATCCTGAGATTGAGTCATTTGCGATATTTTTCCTTTGCAATAGAAAGATACATAAAATTGCTGCTTATGCTCATATATCCGAGCATGCGCACATTGAGTTTTCTGTATACGTGATTTTGTGGAATATGCTTGATAAGAAATTCACAAACATCTTCCAAAGAAGATACGACAGCGCTAAAAGATTAAAATTACCTGAGAACATTCACTTCTATTACGATTGCTTGGCGGTTTAGTTTCAATTAATTTGTAAAAGATTTGTAATCGGCTGACTATTAGTACTTTTATTGCCTAAAAATAAATACACAATAACAAGATTTTGCGCCACTTAGTATCGCTAAAGATATCACAAAAATATCACTAAAAATCACAAAACACACTAGAAACACATAATTTTCGGGATAATCTAACAATTTTGTGATAAAATATGCTTGAAGGTCCATGCGTGATCTTCATATACAATTTGGATGCCATTTGTCCAGCAAAACATTTATCGATACTTTGAGATTGCGCTAAAGCAGTGATGGTATACCAAATTAAAAGCGTCAACGACGATTGCTGAACGTTAGACGTGAATACGATAAGTAAGAGGAGCGTATTCCGCGCCATGAAAATGTCTCAAGATGACCTTGCGGGACCACCACAGCGAGAATATTCAGAAACAGACCACGATACGTGGAAAAGACTGATAGAACGGCAGTTAAAACTTATTGATTCAATTGCCCCTGCCATGTATTGGGAGGGATTTGCCCAATTAAATTTAGACAGAAACCGGCTGCCCGTACAAAATAAAATGAGCGCGCAGCTGAATGAATTAGTCGGCTGGCAATTATCAAACGCGCAAGACGAGTATTTAAAGCCGGTAGATTGGTTTATTCACTTAGAGAATAAACATTTTCCTGTTACCGATTATATTCGGCAGCCACAAGATTTTGAATTTACTCCGCTGCCGGATTTATTCCATGAATATTTCGGGCATTTAGCGTGGATGACACTGCCAAGATATTTGGAAATCGTCAACCGCATTACCCGCAAATATTTAGCGTCTTCTGAAGAGACGCGCCTAGTTATATCGAATATTTGGTGGTTTACCATTGAATTTGGCTTAATTCGCGAAGATGGCAAGGTTCGGCCGTTTGGCGCCGGGCTGCTTTCTTCTCCGGGCGAATTGCAGCGCGCGCTGCGGGAAACAAATACACATGTTCCTTTCACACTTCAGGGCGCCGCCGAAGCGCAAGCTAAACCATACGCCTTCCACGATCAATATTTCGTGCTGGATGGCTTTGAACAACTGGAAGCGGTTACCGCCGGTTGGTAGTGAATCTCGTAACCAAGGATACGTAAGGGGCGGTAGCCCCTTACGCGGGGTTTGGGGTGTCCCCAAAATCTCTTTTATTTTATTTTCCGATGGGAAATATTGATGGTTAGGCAGCAATCCAGGGATACGTAAGGGGCGGTAGCCCCCTTACGCGGGGTTTGGGGTGTCCCCAAAATCTCTTTTATTTTAAAATTTCCCCAAGGAAATATTGATGGCTAGGCGGCAATCCAGGGATACGTAAGAGGCGGTAGCCCCTTACGCGGGGTTTGGGGTGTCCCCAAAATCTCTTTTATTTTAAAATTTCCCCAAGGAAATATTGATGGCTAGGCAGCAATCCAGGGATACGTAAGGGGCTTCCGCCCCTTGCGCGGGGTTTGGGGTGTCCCCAAAATCTCTTTTATTTTATTTTCCGATGGGAAATATTGATGGCTAGGCAGCAATCCAGGGATACGTAAGGGGCTTCCGCCCCTTGCGCGGGGTTTGGGGTGTCCCCAAAATCTCTTTTATTTTATTTTCCGATGGGAAATATTGATGGCTAGGCGGCAATCCAGGGATACGTAAGGGGCTTCCGCCCCTTGCGCGGGGTTTGGGGTGTCCCCAAAATCTCTTTTATTTTATTTTCCGATGGGAAATATTGATGGTTAGGCAGCAATCCAGGGATACGTAAGGGGCGGTAGCCCCCTTACACCCTAAGTTCCCGAAAAGTCTAACGAGGAAAGAAGGAAAACCCCTGAGAAGAAGGGAGTTTCGGGTCTTTTTTCATTGACAATATCCTCGTTATATATTATAATATATAACGAGGAGTTGATGATTGT
>JAJYBV010000072.1 GCA_021778805.1 Chloroflexota bacterium
GTGTCATGCCCTTCCGAACGGAACCAGGATTTCTCCTGACCGAGTCTGGTGAACGTGCCCTTGCGGGACTGGGCCTGGACTTTCGTGGCCGAAGCCACTGAGTCTTCAGCTCAGTGGTTGTTCACATATGCATATACTTACTTCATTGTATACCAAACACAAGAAAAACGTCTTAAATTTCCCCCTTACTGGTGATAAAGGGCAAGAAAATAGGCAGTTCAAGGTAAGAAACATCACAAAGCAACCGCTGAAAATAATATTTGCGATATTCATTGAGTCATTAGGGAATATGTTGGCGCATGAAAAAAACGGCGCCGAAGCGAAACGGCGCCGCGCGGTAATTTTTAATTGTGCAAAAACCGGTTATTCGGCATCTGATGTTTGAGATTTATATCCTTCTTTGCGTGTGCGCCCTGCGCTGACTGGCCCTAATTCGCCATCACCAGGATATACCATGCGCGCCTCTGCTTCCGGAAGCAATGTAGCGACTTCTTTAAGCACTTCATCTAAAAAGTCGCTTTCCGGAACGGTGCGGACAACTTTCCCTTTGCGGAAAATAATGCCGCGTCCACGTCCGCCGGCTAACCCAACATCTGCGTCGCTGGATTCACCCGGACCGTTTACAACGCAACCCATGACGGCAACATGGATGGGTGTTGAGACTTTTGTTAAGCGTTTCTCCACTTCATTGGCGATTTTCAGCACATCAATTTCCACTCTGCCGCAGCTTGGGCACGAAACAAACGTAACCCCACGCGAACGCAATTCTAATGCGCGCAATATTTCATATGCAACCGGAATCTCTTCTTCCGGCTCTGCGGTTAAGGAAACGCGCAGGGTATCGCCGATACCATCCGCCAAAAGCATGGTGAAACCAACGGAGGTTTTTACTGATCCGGATACCAATGTGCCGGCTTCGGTAATTCCTAAGTGCAAAGGTGTATTATTTTGCTCGGAAAACAGCCGGTAAGCTTGAACAGCGGTAAGAACATTGGAAGATTTTAGTGAAACATTGTAATTTTGATAACCCAGCGCGTCTGCCCATTCACAGTATTCCAATGCTTTTTCAACCATACGCTTTGTCAGGTCGTTGCGCTCTTGTTCTCTTGCAATAGCGGGATCGATGCGCTCAAACGTGCCATCTTCCAGCAAACGCACCTGCACTTTGCGAATTTCGGCGGAGCGGCGATCAAGCGCATCGAGTGAACCGGAATTGACACCGATGCGCATGGCGGTATCGGCTTCTTTGCATGCGAGCGCAATTTTTTCAAAAGATTCGCGGCCACCCAATAAATTGCCCGGATTGATGCGCACTTCATCCACGCCTTGTTCTACAGCGGTTAAGGCTAATTCAGGTTTATAGTGGATATCGGCAATAAGGGGAATGCGAATTTGTTTTTTAATTTCCGCCAGAACTGCTGCGTCTTCCGGGTCCGGAACAGCGACACGAACCAATTCGCATCCAACATCTTCCAGCCTATGAATTTGTGCGACAGTAGAAGCGACATCGCGGGTATATGTCGTTGTCATAGATTGCACGGAAATGGGAGCCGAGCCGCCGACGAGCACATTGCCAATGTGAATTTGGCGGGTATTTCGTCTTTGAATCATGGAAAATATCTCCTTAGTGAAGCGGCGTCATATTAATGGCCGTTCACAATATTAATAATATCGTTTATGGTAAAAAGTATGATTAAAGATAAAAGAAAACCGACACCGATGAGGTTAATCATACCTTCGCGTTCTGTCGAAAGTCTTTTGCCTTTGCGTAATGCTTCAATACTTAAGATTAACAATCTGCCACCGTCTAACCCAGGAATAGGGAGTATATTTGTTAAGGCTAAACTCCAGCTGATGAGGGCAACAACCATAAATAACAGCGTAAACCCCTGCGTTGCAACTGAGCTAATGACTTCACTAGTGGTATGCACAATACCAATCGGACCTGAAAATAACTCAAATATGCTGATAGCGCCTACTGCTACTCTTTGAAAAACAAAACCCATTAACTGAAAATTGCCAATAAATATTTGCTGCAGCGCATATCCGGGAGCTTGCCAAAGTGGAATGCTCATATTTGGATCCAGAAACGTGAAGCCGATATTGCCATTGCCGTTTTTCGGATTTTTTATCATTGAAAGTTTGAGAGTTATATCTGCGCCGTTGCGTTCCACTACAATGGTGACCGGGATTTTTTGTGCGCTTGGGCTAGACTGGTTGATGAGTGTGATTTCATAGTTATGAAATTGATTTGCGCTGGTTATTTTTACACCATTCATGCTGATGATCTTGTCATTTGCCTGAAGTCCGCCAGTTTGTGCAGGCGTGCCAGACATTATAACAGATACTACAGGTGGCGGATTGGGTTCCGGTACACCGGATACCGCAAAAATGCCTGTGTAAAGAACAAACGCAATCAATAGGTTCATTATTATGCCGGCGCTGAGGATAAACGCGCGTTTGCGTTTTGGCTGTACCGCAAAGGATCGCGGATCGATTTTTCCGTTATCATTTTGCGAAAGGCCATTTTCGCCGGGCATAAGAACATAACCGCCGATAGGCAGCGCATTAATGGAATATTGTGTTTCCCCTTTTTTAAAGCTCCAGATGCGCGGTGGGAACCCAATAGCAAACTCATCAACGCGAACCTTAGATAATTTAGCGGCGGTAAAGTGTCCCAATTCATGCAGCACGATAAGGATTGCTAAAATGAGAATAGCTGCAATGATTGATAATATTGAGCCTATTATAGACATGAATCACTACCTCATGCGATTTTGGGCCAATTGTTCACAGCGGATCAATCCCCAGTTAAAAGCGTCTAAAACAGCGTCTAGCGTTGCGGCGGCGCCAAACAAAGGAGAATGTTCCTGCAAAGTTTGGTCAATTAATTCAGGAATATCGGAAAAAGCAATCGCGCCTTCTAGAAATAATCGTACCGCAGTTTCATCGGCGCCGACAAGGACCGCCGGATACGTTCCGCCGCGCTTGCCTGCTTCAACCGCCAATCGGAAACACGGAAATTTTGCGGTGTCGATCGCTTCAAAATCCAATCTGGCGACATCGGGCCATGAAAGATTTTGCAATAAATTTTTTTCCAATGAATCCAGCCTGGTTGGGAAACTGATAGCTTCCTGAATTGGCAGATGCATTGTTGGACGTGTTGCCTGCATCTTTATAGATCCATCGACAAATTGAACCATGGAATGAATGATACTTTGCGGATGTACTACTACTTCAATCTTATCAAAAGGTACATCAAATAGCCAATGGGCTTCAATAACTTCTAATCCTTTATTCATTAATGTTGCGGAATCAATGGTAACTTTCGGCCCCATTACCCATGTGGGGTGTTTGAGCGCGTCTTTTGCAGTAACCTGCCGCATATTTTCTGCAGGCATAGTTCTGAATGGGCCGCCTGAAGCAGTGATAATAAGTTTGCGAACCTGTTGTATTGATTCTCCGCGCAAGCATTGCCAAATAGCGCTGTGTTCGCTGTCGATGGGGCGGATATCCGCGCCGCGCTGTTCGGCAGCGTTCATAACGATACTGCCGGCGATAACCAACGTTTCTTTATTTGCTATCGCAATAATTTTACCGGCTTCAATGGCTGCTAGGGTGGGTTTTAAGCCAATGAGTCCGGAAGTTGCCGCAACAAGAATCTGTGTGTTTGGGTGTGTTGCGGCGGCAATTAAAGCTTCTTCCCCAAAAATTGTGTTTGGCGCATGCGAGTTCAGGTAAACTTTTGCGGCGGGATCATCGGCGGTGGAAACAGAAATTTCCGGAGAAAATTCGTGTATTTGGCTGGCAAACAGCTCAGCAGAATTTTTAGCAGCAAGCGCAATAATTTTAAAGCGTTCGGGAAATGCTCTAACGACATCCAATGTCTGTCTTCCAATGGAGCCAGTGCTTCCCAGCAGCGCAATTCCGATAGGCGGATCGCTGAACATTATGAAAAAACCTTTCAAAACGAAAACTGACATTCAAATTATAGCATGACAATGCTTATGCGTACATAGATGGTCGGATTCGTGTTTCTGTTTACAAAAAATATAATAAAACGTTTATAATATAAAAATACAATCAATAAATATTGAAATTATAATAAAATATTATATATAATAAAAAAAGAAAAATACGAAATGATAAAATTAGATAAATATTTCTAATGCATAGTATTTCTGTTTTTTTAATTGCTTTTTCGAATAAGTTAACAGCGGATCTGCATGGGAAACTGCTTCAACGTTTGCGATAGCGCGTAAATGCCGCGCTTTGCGCCTGCCGGCGGCGCAAAAATTACACAACCAAATATAGGTCATTGAATGTGACATATATTCTCATGTATTTTAGGAGAAATAACAGGAAATGTATACCAATATACAAGCAATATTAGCGTCCTTGCTGGCAAAAAAAGATCAACCTTCGGATAATTCAAGCAATAGATCCCAGCAAAAAGCCAAAAGCGGCAGAATGGGCGGAGAAGCTACTAAAAGAAAATATGGCTCGAGTCATTTTTCTGATATTGGCAGAAAGGGAGGTTTGAATAAAGGCAAAAATAAACAAGAGAATACAAATGAAAATCAATAATTTGGCTTCTACTATAAAAATTAAGTGATTTGCAAGCTGGAACGCAATTTACATGGACTTTCATCGCGTTTCAGCTTTTTATATCCTGAGCCATATGTAAAGCATTAAGCAGGAGGCAGTATGGTCTTTGACAATTAAACAGGGACAAGAAATTCGTAATGCGGTATTCTAGGGGCGGCCCTTGCGGTCGCTCTTGCTGCCTAGCCATCAATATTTCTTTGGGGGGAAAAATATTTTGGGGACACCCAAGCCCCGCGCAAGGGGCTATCGCCCCTTACGAATCCCTGGATTTTGTAGCCGTGCGGCGTTATTGGTCGCCCTAACTACCTCTGCCGCGCTGTATCTTGTTCCTGTTTACAAATCTTGCCATTTCTCCCTAAGAAGAAATGAAATTAAAACTGAAAGCTTGTTTTTATATCATATTAAATAATGCACAGCATAAAATTTTTCATGCATATAAAATATTTTATGCATCTTGTTTGTGTAAATGTAATTATTTTATTATTATACTATAATGCTGTTTATTTTATTTTTTGATTTGGGAGGATGCTTTAGAATGAAAAAACTGTCTCATTCTGTTTTCATTTCCATCATTTTATGCGCAATGATTTTAATGACCTCATGTTCATTTGGCGCTGTGGTTTCCAGCGCAACGACATGCGCAGAAAATGCAGTATTCGCTGCTGTAGTTTCTTACCTGACCGATGGGGAAGACTCATCTTATGACTCAAACGCAATTGAAATTTGTGTTGGATCGGTTTTTAACATCTTTGAAAATGTGTTTGGGATCAATAATAGCACCAATGTGAAGATTTCGCAGAATGCGGTAACGTTAGTTAGCTCTAAAACGCAAAATTTTGTATTTCCAAATTTGTTTGACAATGGCAAGCAATATGGCAATTGCGCAAACGATCCTAACTACTATAATCCTGTAGCGACAAACGGTGTTGAACCAGCAACAATTCACTTATTACTTACAGTTGGCAAAAAAACATTTTCGTCAGCGCCTTCTCCTTCAGATAATTCTCAAGAAGCGCAGATTGCAGATGCTTTGATCACTCAGTTTCAGTTGCATTTTAACCAGAATATCAATGGGTATATTCACTTTATTATACCTAATGAAACGATTGTAAATCAGTTAAGTGTACCCATGAACGTGAGTTTTGAACAAGGAGTTGCTGCAGTAAGTAAAGGCAAAAATATTCCTTGGGCATATCCAATTTCTTTTCAGCAAAACGGTAATGCGAAATTAACTACTGTGCCGTGTCCTATAACTGGAACAATCAGCGCTCCAAAAGCCTCATGTAATTCGCCATCAATTGCAACATGGCAGGGTGATGGGCAGAAAACAACTCAGGGGATATGTGACAGTGATGGTTTTCAACTTTTGCAGCAAAGTGGCGCTAAAACATTTGCTGCTGAATATTTTCAGCCACATAACCAAACAATTCCCAAAAATTTTCAGGTTCAAGTGAATATGAAAGATTTTCTGCCTCCAAATACATGTGCTGGTATTGGGCTTGAACAATATATCTCAGATACAAATGATACAATAATTCCAGCATTTATTTGTACAAATGGCAGTTGGACCGTTCAAACTAATCCTGCTGATCAAGGCACATATTCCGGTGGGATGATCAATGGCGCTTATACAATGACAGTAACCATGAAAAACAACACTTATACCTTGGCAATCAACGGTAAAGTTATTGATACGATAACCATTGATAACAGTTTTCAAGCTACCACTTCAATTGTTTTGCTTGTGGATAATAATCCTTCACTGGCGTATGGGCAAGTTCGAAGTGATACGGCGTCTGCTACGTTTAACAGTTTCTTGCTTACACCTTATAATTAATTTGCATACAAACCAGTATGGCGGCGCTATTGCTGTTTTAGCGCCGCCATCGTCATATCGGTTAATTGCTTGCAGCAGGCTCCAACACTGATAATTTGTCTGTTGTGTGTAATATTTACGATAACTGAAGGCTCTTCTTGGTGCTCGGGGCAGATGATGTTTTGCAGTTTCGCATGTAACTGCGCCTCCATATCTCGAATGACCATCCCTTTCATTAAATCGGGTGTAGTGTCAGCTGAAACAGCCTTGCCATTTATTTGAAGTTCTATTTTTGCCATATGAAACCAACTTTTTATTCATGTTTTAACATGCGTCGTTTTGTGAACAGCTTCGCCAAATTCTTAATTTGCGATTAAACTACTTTTGCATAAGATCCAGTGTGGATTGGTAATGCGCCAAAGTTTCTTCGGCGCTGTCACCGCCAAATTTCTCAATAAACACCTCTGTCAGCGCGATTGCCATCATCGCCTCTCCAACAACTGCGCCTGCCGGAACAACACAAACATCACTGCGTTCGTATCGTGATTTTTCAATATTTTCTCCGGTTGCAAAATCAACTGATGGCAGCGGTTTTGCCAGAGTGGGAATTGGTTTCAGCGCAACTCGCGCCACAATTGGTTCCCCATTGGATATACCGCCCTCTATACCGCCGGCGTTATTGGTAGTATGGCTCCATCCGCGATTTTCCTCGTGACGCAGCACATCGTGAACATGGGAACCGATTTGCCGCGCAGCCTCAAATCCTGCCCCAACCTCTACACCTTTAGCGGATGGTATGCTGAGCAGATATTGGCCCAACCGCGAATTTAACCGCAGATCCCACTGGGAAAAGCTGCCTAAACCAATCGGAACACCCAACGCCACAACCTCAAAGATTCCGCCGGCAGTGTCACCTTTTTTGCGGATTTCGTCGATGAAGCCGATCATTTGCTCTTCAGTGTTTTTATCTCCGCAACGCATCGGGGAAATTTCTACTCTATCCCAGAATTCGGGACTGTAATCGCGCGGCGCGAAGCTATCTGTACTGCCTATGCCGCCAACGGAAAGCACATGGCTGTGAATTGAGATATGAAATTGCGCCAAAAATTGCCGGCAAACAGCCCCTACTGCGACCCTGGATGCCGTTTCGCGCGCGCTGGAACGTTCAATAACATTGCGAATATCGTTTTGGTGAAATTTCATAGCTCCGGCAAAATCTGCGTGTCCGGCGCGAATTTGCGAGACAATTTCCGTGGGAGTTTCTACTGGCTCCGCCGACATTTTTTCTTGCCAGTTGATCCAATCTTTATTTTTTATTTGCATAGTAATAGGTGAACCCAATGTTTTGCCATGGCGCACCCCCGATAATATCTCTGCGCGATCGGATTCCATCCGCATACGCGCGCCTCGGCCATATCCACCTTGCCGGCGGCGCAATTGCTCATTAATTTCCTGCGGTTGGATAATAAGATTTGCCGGGAGACCCTCTATAATAATGGTTAAGCATGGCCCGTGCGATTCACCAGCGGTTAAAAATCGAAACATTGCATTGGTTATCCCTGAAGTGAGGCATTATAGCAAATAGACCCAATATGAATGGGTGCCGCTATATCTTTCGTATTGATAGTATCATATTCTGTGACCGTTTAGTCTGCTATTTCCTATAGCCAATAACTATAGATTTACTTGTGGTTGTTCAAAAATACCTCAAACTCCATATAAAATGGACGAACACCGCCAAAACGAACACCTCATGATACATCCATACGAATTGTTTCCTCCCTTCTACCCAAATTGACGCGGGACGGTGTTGAAATATGTTTGCATTTGGTATGGCGGCTGCTCTTGCGGATTGCATGTCCTTATGTGTACCACGCGGTGGAATATTTGTATAAAGCGGTGGAATATTTGTATAAAAATGTATTTGGGGACATCCAAGCTCTACGTAAGGGCAGGCGCAACCCCTTGCAAATCTCGGGCTTATATCATTTTTATATTCAAACTTCCAAAATTGCATATAGTTTGTTTTGGAACAGCATGTTTTGCTTTAATGATACAATAAGAATAGCGTACTATTTGAGCTATTCTTAAGCTGGATGCAGCAGTAAACTTATTTAGCGCTGCCAGCCTCGAATCTTTATTTCAGCGCAACATAATAGTGCCGGCGCTGTTTCTTTATTTATTTATTTTTGGTGGGCCGGTATGTTTTGCAATGGGCTGGATCACTGATTTTGCAACATTTTTGTAGTTTGAAGAACACGCTTATATTGTTTATAAGCTTTGCCTTGGCAACATCGTCACAGCGCAGCAATCATATTATATATAATCTTGGAGATATGTTTTCATGTTTAATATTCAACGGCCGGATATTATACCGATGTTAATGAACGGAGTCTTTTCCTCCGGTGGCGGCTCTGCAAATCCTGCAACATTGCCGGCGCCCAAAATGCTGCTTCAAAAACAACCGGCAGTCCCTTTTGTAATTGGTGTAGATTTAGGCGGCACACAAATCCGCGCGGCGGTAATTCATGAAAGCACATTAATCAGCAGAGCAAATCGCATGACTCCCGCATCCGAAGGCCCCGACGCAGTAATTGCCGCTATCAGCCAAACTGTGCATGAGGCGTTGGAAAGCGCTGAAATAAGTATGAAAGATATCAAGGGAATTGGTGTTTCAACTCCGGGGCCGCTGAATCCCAAAACGGGAGTTGTTTTTACCGCGCCAAATTTAGAGGGTTGGACCGATGTGCCGCTGAGAGATAAGTTGCAAGCCATTTTTCCGGATTTGCCCGTTTATATTGGTCACGACGCTACTTTAGCCGGATTTGGCGAATGGATGTATGGGGCAGGCAAAGGTTCCTCTAATATGATTTATATGACCGTTAGCACCGGAATTGGCGGTGGAATTATTTCCAATAAATTAATTGTAGATGGCGCGGTTGGAACCGCCGGCGAAATTGGTCATATGTATGTTGATATGAACCCGAATGCGCCTGTTTGCGGCTCGGGACATCATGGCTGCCTTGAAGCGCTGGCATCAGGAACCGCAATCGGCAGAGAAGCCAGTGAACGCTATACCGCCGGAACCGCCCGTGCAATTGCTCAAGTATATTATGAATTAACCGGTGAGCATCCCGCTGAGGAACAGCGAATTCCGGATCCCGGTGAGCCATTGGCTTTGCGCGCAAGGGATGTTGCCGAAGCGGCGAAACGCGGTGACACCGAGGCAATTGAAATTTTGCAAGCTGCCGGCAGGGTTATTGGCTTTGGCATCGTGAATCTGCTGCATACATTGAATCCAGATAGAATTGTGCTGGGTGGTGGCGTTGCTATGGGATCTGGTGAATTGCTGACAAACCCGATTCAAGCAGTAATTGAAGAAAATGCTTTTCGGATTGCCGCTCAGGAAGTTGAATTGACATTTGCCAGTTTAGGTGGTGATAACGGCCTGATTGGCGCTGCTGCGTATGTAACTTATAGGCAGGGCTTGGAACCTCCCAACAATACTGTATTATAATGACCATAAGTTAGATAAATGGCTTGATGTGAGGTTTATTTTTGCATCCATAGCGCAGATCTGGCGGTATATTTCTTTTAAGGAGGTTGACTTTGAAAAATAATGTCAACAATACTTTAAACGAGTTTAAGGCATTTTTGCTTCGCGGAAATTTAATTGATTTAGCAGTCGCTTTTGTTGTAGGCGCAGCGTTCAGCGGTGTGGTTACGGCGTTTGTCAGCGATTTAGTTACCCCGCTTATCGGCATTCCGGGTAAACTCGATTTTTCGGCTTACTATTTTCAAATTCGCGGTTCGGTTTTTCATATTGGGTTGTTCTTTAATGCGCTGATTACCTTTGTGATCATAGCGGCAGTGCTCTTCTTTTTTGTTGTAAAACCTTATACCTATTTGTTAAATTATGGCAAAAATGAAGTTCCTCCTCCGCCAGACTCAAAGGCATGCCCTTACTGCTTGAACACTGTGCCTCTTAAAGCTTCTAAATGCGGCTTTTGTACTTCGGATTTATCCGAGCAATAGAGTGGCTGCAGTATATTCCGATATTTTTCAAAAATAATTAGGGCGGCCATATTGGTCTTTGATATTTTCATCAGGATGAAGATCAACAGAGCAGAGTACATTGAGTGCCCCATCGCGCTTGTTTTAATATAATCACTGCACGGTACACATGGGTGGAGGTGGGGAAACAAGCCACACGATTCATCGTGTGGTGTTCGTTTTGTGGCCGCATTGCCACCAATATTTCCCATCGGAAAATATAAAAAGAGATTTTGGGGACACCCCAAGCCCTGCGTAAGGGGCATCCGCCCCTTACGTATCCCCATGTGTACCGCGCGGTGGTTGTTTATAAAAGAGATTTTGGGGACACCCCAAGCCCCGCGCAAGGGTCATCCGCCCCTTACGTATCCCCATGGGTACGCAGGATATCTTATCCCTCTTTCTTAGCTGCATAATCTGCAAAATGACATGCAGCTAAGTGATTTGAAGATTTTTCCAGCAGTTGCGGCGCCTCTGTGCGGCAAATTTCCGGATTTCCCATTGCCGCCGCGCGCGGGCATCGTGTGTGAAAATGACAGCCTGCCGGCGGATTTGCCGGGCTGGGTAAATCACCTTTCAGCACAATGCGTTCCCGCTTCAGCTCCAAAACCGGATCCGGAATGGGGATTGCGGATAAAAGCGCCTCGGTGTATGGGTGCAGCGGCATGGCGTAAAGCGATTTGCTATCAGTCATTTCAACGATACGGCCTAAATACATAACTGCTACGCGCGAGCTGATGTGCCGCACAACCGATAAGTTATGCGCAATAAACAGGAAGGTTAAACTAAGTTTTTTCTGTAAATCTTCCATTAAATTCAGCACCTGAGCTTGTACCGAAACATCCAGCGCAGATACCGGCTCATCGGCAATCACTAAGGATGGATTCAGCGCTAAAGAACGCGCAATGCCGATTCTTTGCCGTTGCCCGCCGCTGAATTCATGCGGAAAACGGTTGGCGTATGCCGGATTCATACCTACTAATTCTAAAAGTTCGCTAATTCGGTTTTGCATTGCTTTTTGCGAGCCAAAACGGAAATTTTTCAGCGGTTCGGCGATTACCTGCGAAATGGTATAACGTGGATCCAGTGAACTAAAAGGATCTTGAAAAATCATTTGCATATTTGCGCGGCGCTGCCGAATTTGGTTTAGGCTAAGCGAATTAAGATTTTCTCCTTGAAAGAAAATCTTACCCGAAGTAACCGGTAAAAGCTGTAAAATAGCGCGCCCGGTAGTAGATTTTCCGCAGCCGCTTTCCCCTACTAAGCCAAGCGTTTCCCCTTTCTTCATGGAGAAATTTACCCCATCTACAGCTTTGATTGCGCCGCGCTGCGTTCCTATACCTGACGCAATGGGAAAATATACTTTTAAATCCTGAACCTCTAATAAATTTTCAGAAGTATTGTTCATGGAGCTGTTACCTTTGCTTAAAATGGATAAAAACAAGCCGCAAACTGGCCAGGCTGCACTTCAGTTAACGCAGGAACACTTTCTTTGCACTGTTGCTGCGCTTTCGGGCAGCGAGCGGCAAAAGGACAGCCTTTGGGCAGATGCAGCAAATCTGGCGGCTGACCGGTAATTGGCTCCAGCCGTTTGCCATCTTCGTCATCTAAACGTGGGATAGATCGCAGCAATGCTTTTGTATATTGATGCGCCGGCATGGCAAATAACTGCGTGGTTGTGGCAGATTCTACGATACTGCCGGCGTACATTACCACCACTCGCTGGGTAGAACCGGCAACTACACCCATATCATGGGTAATCAGCATAACCGCGGTATGAAATTCGTGGGTTAAACCCTTCATTAGTTCAAGAATCTGTGCTTGAATCGTAACATCCAATGCGGTGGTAGGCTCATCGGCAATGAGCAGTTCCGGGTTGCAGGAAAGCGCAATCGCAATCATCACACGCTGCCGCATGCCGCCGCTGAATTCGTGCGGATAACTGTTTATTCGTTTTGCAGCGCTGGGTATACCTACTTTATCCAGCATATCTATAGCGCGATCTATAGCCTCTTTGCGCCCAAGGTTCATATGCAGCCGCACAGATTCGGCAATTTGGAACCCTACGGTGTAAACAGGGTTGAGAGATGTCATCGGATCTTGGAAAATCATCGAAATTTTCCCGCCGCGAAGTGCGCGCAATTGCTTTTCATTCAGCTTCAGAATATCCTGATTTTGGTATAAAATCTGGTTGCCGGTAATAGAAGCCGGTGGGGTGGGCAGCAGCCGCAGAATAGAAAGCGCGGTAACACTTTTCCCCGAGCCGCTTTCGCCCACAATTCCCAATGTTTCACCGGGATCAATAAATAAGTTTACACCGTTTACCGCTTTTACAATTCCGGCGCGGGTGTGGAACTCCGTCGTTAAATTAGCAACCTCCAATAAGTGAGGCATATCGTGGTTCTCCTCAGATCAGTCTTTTGTGCGCGGATCAAATGCGTCTCGCATACCGTCACCGATAAATGAGAAGCAGAGCACTAAAACGGCAAGCACCGCGGCCGGTAATAATGTTTCGTAGGGATACTGCGCAATATTTGAAATTGATTCGTTTATCATCAATCCTAAACTGGATCCGGGAGGTTGAACACCTAACCCGAGAAGGCTTAACACACCTTCGTTAATTACTGCGCCAGAAATATCCAATGTTGCGGCTACCACAACCAAACTGGCAATATTCGGCAAAATATGCCGGATAATAATTTGCAAAGATGTTGATCCTGTGGTGCGCGCCGCCTCTATAAACTGCTGTTCTTTTAATTGCAGAGTTTGTCCGCGTACATAACGCGCCATTTGCGGCCAAACAGTCAGGCCGAGGGTAAAAGACACTAGAATAAGCATTCCGTTGTTGCCGGCAGTTTGGATTGCTTTTTGGCCGAATATACCGGTGATCAACACTGCAAAAAGCAGTCCCGGAAAAGCAAATATCAAGTCGGTGAAGCGAGCAAGAACGGTATCGATGATTCCGCCATAATAGCCGGCTAATACACCGAAAAGTACACCTAAACCAACATCAAGCAAGCCAACAACCATAACTGCTACAAGCATGGAAACTTGAATGCCAGCTAATACTCTGGAAAGCAAATCTTGACCTAAGTAGTTTGTTCCCAGCCAATACAACGAAGATGGCCCTTTATCAACATACTCATTATTGATGAACCAAGGGGTATGGTATTGACTTGGCGCGGCATGCAAAAATCCGTGACGCAAACTTAAAACAGGACCGATTCTTTGGTAAATCGGTGGCAAAATAAGTGAAGTAAGAACCATCAATATCACTATTGTCAGTGAAACCAATGCCCGTTTATCTTGCGTAAAACGGCGAAATGAATCGCGCAGCGGTGTCGATACATTTTGTTCAGCGGCAAGTATATCCGGTTCCATTTCTAATGGACTTGAGAGTATTTCATGTTCAAGCATTGACTCTGATTTTTTTTCAATATCCATTGTAATCCCCTATGAAACCCGAATTCGTGGATCGACTATGCTATACAGAATATCTGTAACCAAGTTCATCACAACAACTGCAGTAGCCAAAATAACAACTGTTGCCTGCAGCACCGGCCAATCTCGATTGAATACAGCGTTTATGCCCTGATATCCAACACCCGGTATATTAAATAAATCTTCTACTACAAACGCGCCGCTCACTAAATACGCTAACGATGGTCCGATAACGGAAAGCAGCGGCAGCATAGCGTTTCTGAATGCATGAATGTAAATGACAGCTCTTTCCGAAACTCCTTTTGATCGCGCGGTTCGCACAAAATCTTGCCCCAATACTTCCAGCATAACGGTTCTGGTAATACGGGCATAATAGCCGGTATTAGTAAGGGCAAGGATGATGATTGGCGCAATTTTAAAGTAAATACTTCCTTCCCAGCCGGAAACAGGCAGATATGGAAGGTTGTGAGCTACCAAAATATCCATGAGCACTTGGTAAAAGGGAATAAATACAAATGCGGGAATAGCATATAAAAACAGCATGGTACCCATGAGCGTGGTGTCTATCCATTTGCCGCGTTGTAAAGCTGCCGCAACACCTGTAGGAATGCCGATGAACAGCGCCAGAATAAATGCGCTCAACCCCAATTCAACGGATACGCCGATTGATGGCAAAATAATATCATTAACGCTTTGACCCGGGTATCGATAAGATAACCCAAAATTTCCGTGCAGTAAATTCCATAAAAAATTTAAATATTGTATTTCCCATGGTTTATCTAAACCATATTTTACTTGAAGGTTGTGGTATGCAGCGAGTGTGTAATGCTGTCCCAGCAGCGCTTTAATGGGATCCTGCCCCGGCGCCAGATACCCCATGGCGTAGGTAACAAAGGTAACGCCGATGATAACAAAAACCAGCCCAAGAACACGGCGAACAAGAAATTTAAGCATGAAATGTTTCCTGTCTTTGTTGTTAATGTTTCTTTAAAAACACTTTTATCCACTATAACATATGTCTAAACAATTGAATAGACGCAATTATTTAGCGCCGAATCAAATCCCCCTCAGAAAGTAATGATTCTGAGAGGGATTCATCAGTATCTAGCGGCAATTTTGCCTATATGAATGTTACTTTGCGGCAAGGCGATATAAAGCGCCCAAGCCGTTTAGCAAATTAATGCTGTGTAACATACACATTTGCCCATTCGCTGTCGGGCACTAAACCACCGGCGTCTACGCTTAAGCCTTGTACCCATGGTTGTACTACATAGGTGTTTTTGTTCTGAGAGAACGGAATCCAACCGACATCATCGACTGCGATTTCTTCAGCTTGATTATAAAGGTTGAAGCGATCGGTCGGATTCTGATCCACATCTGCTTTATTTGTTAAAGCGTCGAAGTTAGGATCATTGAAGTTCATAGTATTATTTGGGGCGCCTTGCGTAAATTGTAACGACAGCCAGTCCTGCGGATCTGGATAGTCGGCAATCCAGGCAAGTAAATAGAACTGGATTTTATTGGTGTATACATCGTTAACTAACTTGTTGAAAGTTACACCATTTAAAACAATATTCACACCTAAGTATGTTTGATATTCCGCCTGAAGTTCTTCGGCAATTTTCGTGTTATCGCCAACTGCGGGATATTCTAAAGTTACCTGCGGCATTTTGCTGGGATCTGGATATACTGAAAGCAGCAGCTGTTTTGCGCCTTGAGGATTGAACGGAATACCCTTCAGATTAGCATCATAACCCGGCATGCCATTTGGCACGATGTGATCAGTTGGGTATACGGAATTCAATAGTGTGGTTGATGCAATAGTGTTGCGGTCGGTTGCCATAGCAAACGCTTTGCGCACATTGATGTTGTTGAAAGGCGCGATATTCCAGTTTGGCGCAACATAGTTGGTTTCAAGGTATGGGCCTTGGCGCATCTGGCCGTTTGGCAGAGCTTTGGCTTCTACATAAACCTGTGCTGGCAGTGAATTGCCTAAGCCATCCATATCGTATTGCTTAGCCAAATAAGACTGATAGGCAGTTGAAGTATCGTTGACAAATGGCATGACGATTTTGGTGATTTTGGTCGGCGCGCCATACCAATTTGGGTTTGGCACAAATGTCATTTGAACATTGTGCTGCCAAGACTGCATAATAAATGGGCCAGTTCCAACCGGGTTATCGGTCCATTTTGCATTGGTAAAAGATGCATTGTTTGGATCTACCGCAAATGAGGTAGAATAGGTCATGGCTTCTAAGAAATAGCCGACCGGCTGCGCTAAATTGATGACTAATGTGTTCGGATCCTGTGCGACAACGCCGGTTCCAATAATTGTGCTAAGTTTGCCGTTGTAGCGATCCATAGCGCCTTTAATTGCGCCAAGATAAACTGTTGCTACGTTGGAAGCCAGCCGAGGATCTAGCGAGCGATCGATGCTGTATGCAAATGTGCTGGCGGTAACGGGGTCTCCGTTAGAAAATTTTAAATTTGGTTTTAAATGGAATGTGTATGTAAGGCCATTATTAGTAATTCCGCCGTTTGTAACGGAAGGCACTACAGTCGCCATATCGGCAACTACATTTAATGTTTTAGGATCTAAACCTACGAGTCCGCTGAATGTAAGCTGGATAGCTTCAGCTGAGTTTAAATCGGAAGGAAGCGCGGGGTCAAATGTTGCAATTTCGCTGACGCCGACATTCGGCAATGTGAGTGTTTGATCTTTTGCCAGCGTAAGTGTGGGGGTAGAAGAACTGCTTGCTCCGCAGGCTGCAACAGCCAAAGTTGCGATCATGATGAAAGCAACCCAGAAGCGTTTGGGAATAAAACGCATTGTTCGTACCTCTTAAAATTGTTTCAGCAGTATGATAACTGTCTGACTCCTCCAAAACCCGGTTTTGTGTATTGCGCTATAATGATGAGCAGATGAATTTGCGCCAACACAGAAAAAAACCACGGTTATAAGTTATACGTTAAAAAATGGTTAAATATCACAGAATTTTAGTGCTTTTTTTAATGGTCGCTTGGTATGATTGATCTCATACAACAGCGCCTATACTATTTAGCAAATATATGAAAGAAATTATAACTGCTTAAAAAGAAAATTATGCCATCCATCGCGCGGCCACATAAACAGTGATTTTCAATGGGATACCTCCCTTGTGAGGGGTTTTGGAGTGTCCTCCATAAATATATATATAATTTATATAAAACGAATACCGCACGGTACACCGGGGCGATGGAGGTGGGGAAACAAGCCACACGATTCATCGTGTGGTGTTCGTTTTGTGGCCAAGATCG
>JAJYBV010000073.1 GCA_021778805.1 Chloroflexota bacterium
GTGTCATGACCTTCCGAACGGAACCAGGATTTCTCCTGACCGAGTCTGGTGAACGTGCCCTTGCGGGACTGGGCCTGGACTTTCGTGGCCGAAGCCACTGAGTCTTCAGCTCAGTGGTTGTTCACATATATAGCCGTATGCGCCGATATTTTACAAAATTCCCGCTTCACTCTGATTTATTGGAAAAAATATACTTGTAGCGCTATCAAAACACGCTGTTAAATAAATCCACTACCAACCACCACACAATAACCCCTCACTAGTTATTGTAACACATATGTATTTTTATGACGCAACTGTAGACATATCAGGCGTGTACTCTTTACCCTCAAATTCACTTATTTGGCAAATACGCAAAATATTTCAGTTAGTGTACAAATTTATGTCGATTTTGGCAAAATCTTGCCTATTTGCGCCATATTGGCGCCTGTTATGCTGACTGCTTCACTATGAAAGCGCTTGGTGTGAGTGAGTATACTAGTATTGGCTTACTTGCAAGTTCGCGCAGGAAAAGTTGGCGCAATGTAAAACAAACCTATCCATGGAAGGATTGCGCTTCATTCAAGTTTAAACAAGCAATGTGCTTTTCAAAAGGAATTGCATCCATTCTCTCAGCTTGAGAAAATACCATGAGCTATTGCGCTCGTTTCACACTGTTTAGGAGGAAAAACTGCTTCACTTTATAGAACATTTATGCCGCAAACGCAACCATTATCCGGTAAATACCGCACATTGCGCCTGCGCTTTGCTATACAGATGATGCAGTTGTGAAAATTTATGGAAAATGACTTTACCCAAGATACTTCCGAAGAAACGGATGAATCGTTTACACCAAAAGAAACAACCGTTCGCGAAGCCGGCCGTAAAGGTGGCTTAAAAGTGAAAGAAAAATATGGCCAAGATTTTTACATTAAAATCGGCAAAATGGGCGGCAGAATTATCGCCGACTCCCGTGGCTCTGATTATTATTCCGATATCGGGAAAAAAGGCGGCAGCGTTGTGCGCGATAAACATGGCAACGCTTTTTTCTCCAGCATTGGCAAAAAAGGCGGCGAAGAAGTAAAACGCCGGAATGATCCGGATTATTATTCAAAAATCGGCAAAAAAGGCGGGCTAGCGCCCAGAAGATCTAAAAACTCCCTGCGGATGCCCGACGCTCAGGAAATCGGCGCCCAAGCAGCGCGCGATATCTTGGAAAATATGCTGGCCGATGTAAGCCCGGATGATAAATAACGCTTCCAACGCAATAGGAATAAACTTGGGATCGTCGTGCGACGACGATCCCATTTCGTTGGAAAAAATCTTGCCCGACGGTAATTAAACGCTCCCTAACACTGCTTTTGCAGATACGGATTTTTTCGTCTGAGTTGTTCAGGTTTATGAACGGCGCGCTATTATTGAAACCTGAGCTTAAAATAAGGAATAAGAGGCATGTTGCCTCCTGCGCCCCTGCTGTATGCGTTACATATGCTCTGGCCAAATCCCCACAATTTGTTTGCCTTGTACTGGCGCGCCTAAAAGTGATATAAATTAATCGTTACGGCCTGCGCCGGCAATACTTGGCTACTTAAAAGGAAATTTGCGCAAAGCATGCAAAACGAAAACGCCAACAGTATTCCCCAAGGAATTACCGTATTAATTGTAGATGATGAACCGCGACTGCGCGATATCGTTAAAATGAATCTCGAATTAGAAAAATATCGCACCGTCGAAGCTGGGTCTGGCTACGAAGCCTTGGAAAAATTGCGCGATGAATTGCCCGATATCATCATCCTGGATGTTATGATGCCCGAAATGGATGGCTATACCGCCCTGCGGCATATTCGCGAAATTTCTACAGCTCCCGTTATTATGCTTAGCGTGCGCGACGATGAACGCGACCGAATACATGGTTTAAATCTCGGCGCGGATGATTATATCTCTAAACCATTCAGCGCGCCGGAACTGATATCCCGCATTAAAGCGGTTCTGCGCCGCACTTACCTGCCGGCGCCCAAACGCCGCACCAATGTAACTATCGACTCCGATTTATCTATTGATTTTGATCGGCGAAAAGCCATTGTGCGCGGAAAAACAGTAACACTGCGCCCAACCGAAAGCCGCTTGCTCTACCATTTGGTCAACAACGCCGGCAAACTGCTGTCTCATGAAACATTGCTGATGAAAGTTTGGGGACGCGAATATCGCGAAGAAGATCATTATCTGCGCCTCTATATCAAATATCTGCGCGAAAAATTAGAGGCCGATCCGGCCTCTCCGAAATACATACTTACCGAGCATGGCATGGGATATACGTTTGCCGAATTTGAGGAAACCACAGTGGAATAGCGCGCCATGCCGGCAGCTATTCCGTTTTGGACTGCGGCTTTTCTCCAACATGCACGGCAACTACACCAAACGTGCGATAGTAATAGCGCACATTCACAAAACCGGCGTCTTCCATCATCTGTTTTAACTTCGGCGCACTGGGAAACACTGCCAACGATTGATGTAAATAATTATAAGACTCAAATGATTTGCCGATTAATTTACCAAACACAGGTATTAATCTATCAAAATACAGATGAAATAATCCTGCAAGCAAAGGGCTGGGCGGATGCGTAATCTCTAAACAAACCATCCGCGCGCCGGGCTGTAAAATTCTGAATTGTTCGCTTATGCCGCGATCGAGATGCGTAAGGTTGCGCATTACAAATGCCGAACATACGCCGTTATAAGAAGCGTCTGCAAATTGCAGATTTTCACCATCACCGGTAAACAGTTCTACATTATTTTGCAAACCCAGCTGCTGCAGTTTTCCTCTGCCAACCTGCAGCATCTCTTCGGTAAAATCTATGCCGGTTACATGCGTTTCAGCGCCGTTTTCTTTTACCACAGCAATCGCCAAATCTGCTGTACCGGTTCCAATATCCAATACGCGCGAAGACCCTTTCAGAGCTAGCTGCTGCGCTGTAAATTTGCGCCAGCGGCGATCTAACCCGCCGGTCATCACACCATTCATCAAATCGTACACGCGGGCAATCCGGCCAAACATATTGCGCACATAGGTTGGCTTGCCGCCATCGCGATCAAATAGTTTCTGTAATTCAGGAGATGTAGCGCCCATATCTTTCATTGTATCCTTGTTCTGTCATAATTACCGGCTGCGGCGTAATACAAAATCTATCATTTGCTCAATGTCATCACGAATAGCGGAAACCGGCAGCGAATATAATATTTGCCGCGCCTGTTCGCCATAACGCTCTGCTTCATTCATTGCTTTTTGTGTGGCTCCGCATGTGTTTACCCATGCAATCACATCACCGGCAATGTCACTATACTTCAAGGGATCTTGCAAAACCAACTTAACTTGTTCGTAGCGATCTTCTCCGGCGTTTTCCAAGGCATATATCAAAGGCAAAGTAACCATACCTTGCAATAAATCATTGCCGGCAGGTTTACCGATTGAATCGGTTGTGCCCTGATAATCCAACACATCATCAATAATCTGAAACGCAATGCCCACTGCGTCGCCAAATTGCCACATACGATGAATCTGCTCGTCGCTGGCTCCGCACACCATCGCGCCGCCTTTGCAGCAGGCGGCAATTAAGCAGGAAGTTTTACCGCGAATTCTTTCAATATATCTGCCATAAGACATGTCGATATGGCGCGCATCAAGCATCTCTAAAATTGCGCCTTCTACAATTGCCGCCACAGTATCCGAAAACAGCCGATCGACTCGGTTATCATTGACATCCGCAATTAACCCTGCGGTTTTGGCGAAATAAAAATCTCCCAGCAAAATGGCAATTTCATCACCAAACAGCGAATTAACCGTAGGAAGATTCCGCCGGGTAGCCGCTTTATCAATAATATCATCATGCACTAAAGACGCCAAATGCATCATTTCAAATCCGGCGCTTAAAGGGATCAGTCTATCCCGCTGATAGCCGAATATTTTTCCGGAAAGAAGGGTAATTGCCGTTCGCAGCCGTTTTCCCTGTGAACCTAATATGTGTATCGAAGCGTCATTTAATGCCACTAAATTTGATGACGCCCGTTCTCGAAATAACGCATCCACTGCTTCAAGATCTTGCTCTATTCCTGAAAATATGCGAGTCAGCGTTGCTGTATCGCTCATATGAATCCTCACACCGGCTGGAAGTTTAGCAAAAGCTATTGCGCTTGCTTCATTTGATTATTTTATCCGGCTATATTTCTTTCTTTTGGCTTTTGTTTATCACAAAGAAATAAATCGCCAGCGCGGCGCTCACACATATTCACAAAGATATCGGAACGTTGTGCAGCAAAACCTTGTGGCGTACAGATTCCACACAATCTAATATAAGCAAAAACCTAATATAATTATAAAATATTGCTGGCGTCTTTCAATCGGGAAAAAACACTAGGGAATATACTGTATACGCATTCAAGGTTTATGCCGTTTTTTTCCGGCAGTTTCTCAACAATCGGCTCCCTCAGCCTTCCTTTAAACCAAATGCAATCGGCAAATAGTACAAATTAGTTAAACATCGTTCCGCCAAGCACAAAAATCGCCGCAAATTGGCAGCCCAATACGCCCCAAAATCCGCAAAAAACATTCTGTGAAGTAGCCAATTTCTCCTTATCCGCATTTTATCCACCATTTATCCACCAATACAAGCAATATTCGTGGATAAACATCTTGCTATACCGCCGCTAAGGTTTTATGATGTGTGTGGGGCAAAGTGGGGCAAAGTGTTGAAAATGGCGCCCAGTTTGCGATAGGAAATTCTTGTGAAAAAAGGAGGCGGTCAAACGGCATGTTTTTGGGAGAATATCAACATTCCATCGACACCAAAGGACGAGTCGCTATGCCTGCGCGCTTCAGATCGAAGATTGCCAACGGTGTCGCGCTCGTAAAAGGTGTTGAGAATTGCTTGTATGTTTTCCCCATCGAGGTTTGGGAAAAAATGGCAGAAGATCTCGATTATTTGCAGGTATCTGCAGAACAGCGCCGACTGATTGAACGCCGCTTTTTCGGAACAGCGTATGAAAGCGAGTTGGATACTCAGGGCAGGATTATTATCCCAGCCGGTTTTCGCTCATACGCATCCCTAACGAAAGAAGTCGCTGTAATTGGAGCCAGACGCCGGATTGAACTGTGGGGCGCCGCGCAATGGAATTCGTATCAGAATGAAATCGCTGCGCTAGATTTAACCGGTGTTCCGTTACCGTTCTAAAACTCATTGGTTAGCCTGAATAGCGTCGGCAAACTGAATTTCATTTTTCACATTGAACACGCTGCCTCCAAAAAACAGGTTTTCATTCGGCTTTCGCCGGAGAATCCGCGCCAAATAGCGGCGGATTCTGAAGCCTGTTGCTATCATATATTTGCTATTTCATGTGAAAGATCAACACTATGCTGCAAAGGGAAACCGTTCACATCAGTGTGTTGCCGCAAGAGACATTGCGTTGGCTGAATCCGCGTTCCGATGGGCTATATATCGACGCAACTTTCGGCGGCGGCGGCCATACCGCGGCGTTGCTGAAAGCTTCGGAACCCGATGGGCGCGTTATCGCTATCGACGCAGATATAACTGCGCTGCAGCGAGGCGAACACCGCTTTGCTGCAGAAATCGCCACCGGCAGGCTAACCCTGCTGCACGGCAATTTTCGCAGCCTAAGCAGTTTATTGCCGCCGGAAACCACCGCGCAAGGCATTTTGTTGGATATCGGTTTATCATCCGATCAGTTGTCAGACGCCGAACGAGGCTTCGCGTTTCAATCCGATGCCCCACTGGATATGCGGTTTGATCCGCTTGCCGGCCCATCTGCCGCAGAACTGCTGGCGGAACTGAGCGAAGAAGAAATAGCAGATATTTTGTTTACTTATGGAGAAGAACACCATGCGCGCGCAATTGCAAAACGCATTGTTCAAATCCGCGCAGAACGCCCGGTCATTGCCACCGGCGATTTAGTTAAAATCGTTACTTCCGTTCTGCCGCGCCGCCACGATGAAAAAATTCATCCGGCGACACGAACCTTCCAGGCGCTGCGAATCGCCGTAAACGGAGAGCTAAGCGCACTGCGCGAAGCGCTTCCGCAAGCGTTGAACACACTGGCTGTTGGGGGACGTATCGTTGTAATCAGCTTCCATTCATTGGAAGACCGAATTGTAAAAGAGTGGATGCGCGATGAAGCAAAAAATTGTATCTGCCCGCCATCAGTTCCCGTATGCGTATGCGGGCACACGGCGCGCCTGAAAATTTTAACAAAACGGCCGGAAACAGCCAGCAATGAGGAGACTTCTTTCAACCCGCGCGCACGCAGCGCAAAATTGCGCGCCGCCGAAAGAATTGAATGAAAGATGGACAAGGAAAATGTCACATCCTATGCAAGCGTATACAGCGCTAAAACAGCAACATACGGGCCGCCCTGCGCGTACCCCTGTTTGGCTGTGCCTTGCTCTCATTGCAGTTTCTGCTTTTTTATATGTCAGCCAAGTAGCAAGAGTCAGCTCCATCAACTCACAACTGCAGCAGCAAGCGCAAATTTCTCAGCAGTTATTGGAGCAGCGGCAATATCTACAACTGCAAGCCGCAAAAGAACAATCTCCGGCATATATTCTGCAGCAAGCCGCAAACCTCGGCATGCAGCCGGGAAATTGGGGAGACCAGCCATGAACAATTCCCCTTATTCCTCATGGCGCAGATTTACCCAACCTGCCGCGCTTTCCGATAAAGCGCCAAAAATCTCTGCCGCAAAACGAAGCGTGATCTTAGGCTGCGCTTTTATCACCGCGTTTGCCGGGCTTGGCGTCCGCGCAGCGTATTGGCAAATTAAACAACACTCGTACCTTACCGCTCAAGCAAACGCAGAACATATGCTTAGCCTGCAAATACCTTCGCTGCGCGGCCAAATTTTAGATTCCCACGGGACTATTCTTGCCCTTACTATGACGGGGTCTTCCATTATTGCAGATCCGCAGCAACTGCAGCAGATCAATACCACAAACAACGGCGCGCTGCAAACTGTTGCGCAAAATCTTGCGCAAATAACCGGTGTAGACGCAAGTGTTCTGCTTCCGCAACTGCAATTGCAAACCCAATACCATATGCTAACTAACGCCAACGGACAAACTATCTATGCCGCCGGCCCCGAAGATGACGCGCTGCTCGCCGCCATCAATAACGGTTCGCTTCCCGGTGTTACCGCCCAAAACGCAGAATGGCGCGTTTATCCCGCCGATGGATTGGCCGCGCAAATTATTGGGTTTGTGCAAAACGGAACCAATCAAGGCAACTACGGTATTGAAGCTTCATGGCAAACAGCTTTAGCCGGAACAAACGGACTGATGTATACTCCCGTTGATGTAAACGGCCAGCCGCTTACCGGATCTCATGAAATTACGGCGCCAATACCCGGAGCCAATATTTCATTAACCATCGACGCCAATATTCAATATATGGCGGAACAAGGTCTGCAAAACGCCGTATCAACTATGAACGCCGACGGCGGCTCCGTTATTGTTGAAGATCCAAGCACCGGCGCAATCGTCGCTATGGCCAACTATCCGTCGTTCGATCCAAACGCATACAGCGCGGCGGCTCTCAACGATTTTTCCAACCCCGCTATCAGCGCTATGTATGATCCGGGGTCGACTATGAAAGCTTTTACCATGGCAAGCGCTTTAGATTTAGGTGAAATTACCCCCGATACATCTTTTAATGATCCCGGGTACATCAACGCCGGCGGGCAGCTTATTTATAACTGGAACCAGTTGGCGTGGGGCACTGAAACCATGACGCAGGTTCTGGAACATTCCGCAAACGTTGGGGCAAGCTGGGTAGCCCTGAATAAACTTGGGGCGCAAAATTTTTACGCCTATCTGTCGGCGTTTGGTTTTGGCGCACAAACAGGTATTGCGCTGCCGGATGAAGCAGCTGGGCAATTTCCGCAATCGCAAAACGCAGCGCAAGCCGAGCTAAATTTAGCGGAAAATTCCTTCGGCGAAAGCATCGGCGTTACTCCGCTGCAAATGGTAATGGGCTATGGCGCATTGGCAAACGGCGGATTGCTGATGAAACCAATGATTGTACAAAGCGTTCAGCAAAACGGAAAAACATATCAGTATAAGCCCGTTACGGTGCGCAGAGTAATCTCCGCGCAGGCGGCTAAGCAAATTACTCAAATGCTAATACCTACAGGCATTTATGGCGACGCGCAAACATACCTTATTCAAGGGTATTCTGTTGCGGCCAAAACAGGCACATCAACACCAAATCCGCAAGATCCCTCGTGGACCTATGCGTCGGTAATCGGGTATGCGCCGGCAAACCATCCAAAATATGTTATTTTGGTGAAGCTGGATCATCCCCAAACAAATATTTTCGGCGGTTTCGCCGCAGGGCCATTATGGCGGCAGCTTGTGCGTGAGCTTATGGCTTACGCCAATATTCTGCCAACAAATTGATTGAACATACGATCTGGTTGATCATTCACGAAAGGAAGAGCAATTATGCGAGCTGTTTCATTCAATCAAAAACACAGCGCAAAAAACACGTTTTATCAATCTGCAGACGTAAACAGCAAAAACGGGCTAGATGATAAAAATTCGGCAAATGCCTATTTAGGCAATTTAAGAGAATCATTAACCGATGGATGGAAAATTATTCAGCCGGTGTTTTTACGGCCTTTATGGTCTTCGGTGAATAACGAAAAGCTAGGATTCCATTTTGTGCTGCAGCGCGGCGGAACAATACGCCTGATGACGGTGCCGAAAACAACCAATACCGCTCGGTTTATTCACGATCAGCATTTGGATGTACAAGAAAATACGCTGTTGTAACAATATCGGCTATACTATTATTGACGCCGTTATCGGCTGAATCTTTTTTATTTAACCTGCGGAGATTACGGATATGGCCACTCAGAGCGAGCCGCTGCTGCGCCGCATAGCGCAAGGCGCAATTTTGTGTGACGGAGCAATGGGCACATATTTGTTCTCCCATCTTGGTTCCCGAAGCGCATCCATTTGTTTTGACGATCTCAACCGCGCCAGACCCGAATTAATTCAAAAAATTCACCAAGAATATATCGAGGCCGGAGCGGAGATTATAGAAACAAATACCTTCGGCGCCAACGCGGTGAAACTGGCGCAGTATGGGCTGCAAAATGAAGTTCGGGCAATAAACCTAAGCGGTGTACGCGCCGCGCGAGAAGCGCGAGAAATTTCCGGAAAGCCGGTGTTTATAGCAGGATCGGTTGGCCCAACCGGTGTTACCGCTGCAGATCTTTCCTCTGCAGACGCGATAGAGCGTTTGAAAAATATTTTTCGCGAACAAATTGAAGCGCTGCTGGAAGGCGGAGCCGACGCGATTATTCTGGAAACATTTGCGCGGCTAAAAGAAATTCTGCTGGCAATTGAAACGGCGCGCAGCGTTTGCGATTTGCCGATTATTGCGCAGATGACATTTACGGAAGATGGCCATACCCTTGCCGGGGAACATCCGCAAGATATTGCCAAAGCGCTGGCGGCTTCCGGCGCTGATATTATCGGAGCTAATTGCGGCATGGGGCCTTCCGGCGCCATTGAAATTGCTGCGGAGATGTGCGCCGCGCTAGCCGATACTGCGTACACCGGACCTAAACCGTTTATTTCAGCGCAGCCAAACGCTGGTATGGCCTCACGTATTGGCGGGCGGTTTGTATATGTTTCAACCCCGGATTATTTTGCCGACAGCGCACAGCAGTTCCGCGATTGCGGTGTGCGCCTGATAGGCGGCTGCTGTGGATCTACCCCGCAGCATATCGCCGCAATGCGCGCCGCGCTGCAAACACAACCATCTGCAATCTCGGCTGCGCTGCAATTATTGCTCAACACTCAACCACATATCCACGAAGAAGATGAGCAAACCGACGCGCAAACACAAACACGCTTGGCGCGCGCGCTGCATGAACAAAAATTTGTTATCAGTGTAGAGCTGGATCCTCCCAAGGGCTTTAACCCCGAAAAAATTCTTGCCGGAGCGGAAATTCTGCGCAACAGCGGCGTTGAATTCGTTAATATCGCCGACAGCCCCACTGCAAGGGTTCGCATGAGCAGTATTGCGCTGGCCGCGTTGGTTCATCAGCGGTTGGATATGGAACCGGTTATTCACATTACGACCCGCGACCGCAACACCATGGCTATTCAATCTGACTTGCTTGGCGCGCATGCGCTGGGTTTGCGCAATATTTTAGCGCTTACAGGAGATCCTTTGCGGATCGGTGATTACCCAAACCTAACAGGTGTTTGGAATACCGATTCCATCGGCCTCATTCGGATATTAAGCAGTTTAAATTCAGGCAGAGACACCGGCGGGTCGGCGCTCAGCGGCGCAGGGTCTTTCTACATTGGCGCGGCGCTGGATGTAAACGCGCCCGATGAATTGATAGATATTGATATTGAAACAGCGCGCAATAAACTGCTTTCAGATTCTGCGAAAACTGGTTTGACAACCCGCGAATTAGAGTTTCAACGATACCACGAAAAACTCGCCGCCGGCGCGCATTTCATTATGACCCAATTTCTCTACGATTTAGAGCCGCTGCGAAAATTTTATCAGCGCTTTGGCAAACCCCAAATCCCTGTGCTGCTTGGGCTTAGCCCGCTGCATAGCTTTAAGCACGCAGAATTTTTACATAACGAGGTGCGAGGCGTTTCCATTCCTAAAGAGATTCGCGAACGCATGCGCAACGCCGGGGAACACGGCCGCGAAACCGGAGTACAAATAGCCTTTGAACTGCTGAGCGCCGCGCGCCGCGAAAATTTAATTCAAGGGTGCTATTTGCTGCCATCTTACGGCCGCTATGATGTAGTGGCAGATTTAGCTGAAGCGCTGAGCGCCATTCATTAATTTTGGCAATCCGGAAATAAACGATAGTATTTTTATATCTTTTACTCCGCCATCAATGTCCGCGTTACCGTGTTCCAAAGGCGCCAGTCCAGCGGCAAATCATTATCCCACACATTGCCGCGCCGCCGTATCAGCGGTAAACGCAAACGCATGGCAGTGATTACCGGCGCTATATGCGACGCCAGCCGCTGCCGCAATATATCGGGCGTTGCATCCATATAGCCCGCGGCGCGCAGCTGTTCCATTTCCAAATCTTCCGGCGGCCCATACCACGCAAATGCTCCTGCCCAGTTCGCAAGCAGCGACGCCCGCAGATCTTTGACCGAATCTCCGCCTTCTTTGGCTAGCCGCAGCGCCCACTCACTAAAAAACCGATAATGCCGGCTTTCACTTTGCAGTGTCTGCCAAATGAATTGCGATACCTCTTCTGAAGACATATGCAGCAGCGAGGCCATAAAAACAGTATAGGAACTGTCGTACAGCAGCCCAATTGCCGTTATTTGCGCCAAACTGGCAATGGAACTCCGCAGCACTTGAGACACACTATCGGAAGAAAGCGTAATCCTTGCGCCGGTTACATTCCCAATATAGCGCTCCAACCAAATTGCTTGCGAAGATTCTTCCCATACCATCCTGCGCAATACTGTTCGTGTAACGCCAAATGCGTTTTCTCGGCTATATAAATCAATGCAGTCGCTGAACACATCTTTATTTGCGGCAACATATCCCAGCAGGGAAACTAAAGCGTCATAAGATTGTTTCACTTCACACATTCCATTCTGTTCAATGTACATATGAGACGCCGCGCCTACAGCTATGTTACATTAGGATATCACCGGCGCAGCGGATCCGCTTTGCATGGCGCTATATTCGTCATTGCAGAATATATTTTTCGTTCCGGCGCGCAAGATCTTACTCCCACTCAATGGTTGCCGGCGGTTTCGAGGTAACATCAAAAACCACCCGGTTGATTCCATGAGTTTCATTCACTATACGGTTTGCGGTTCGGCCAAGTAAATCATACGGCAAACGCGACCAATCAGCCGTCATAAAATCACCGGTTGTCACACAGCGCAAAGCGGCCATATTGGCGTAAGTGCGTTCGTCTCCCATTACTCCCACGCTGCGGACTGGGGTAAGCACAACAAAAGCTTGGCCAACTTCCCGATATAACCCTGCATTCTGAAGCTCTTCAATAAATATAGCGTCTGCGCGGCGCAATAAATCCAGCCGATCTTTTGTTACTTCACCAATAATGCGTATCGCCAAACCTGGGCCGGGGAAAGGATGGCGCCACACCCATTCATCGGGCAAACCAAGCTGCGCGCCGATAGCGCGAACTTCATCTTTAAATAAATAGCGCAGCGGCTCGATTAACGAAAATTTCAAATCTTTCGGCAATCCGCCAACATTGTGATGTGTTTTAATGGTTTGCGACGCCGCGGTTTCATGGCTTTTACTTTCAATCACATCGGGGTACAGCGTTCCTTGGGCTAAAAATTTAACCCCATCCAGCTTTGCCGCTTCATCATAAAACACTTGAATAAATTCATTTCCAATAATAGATCGTTTCTGTTCAGGATCTTCCACACCTTTTAGCCGCTGCAAAAATCGATCTTGCGCATCGGCGTGCACAAGCGGGATAGCGAATTCATCGCGAAACGCATGTACGACTTGCTCGGCTTCGCCCATTCTTAACAATCCCGTATCAACAAAAACACAGGTCAGCTGATCGCCAATTGCCTTATGAATAAGCAGCGCTGTAACCGCTGAATCTACCCCACCCGAAAGCCCGCAGATTACTTTTTCGGAGCCTGCGGTATCCCGAATTTTTTGTAACGCTTCCTCAATCACATTTTCGGTGGTCCAATTAGGCTCACAATGGCACACTTGAAACAAAAAATTCTGAATCATCTTGGCGCCCTGCGGAGTATGCGCCACTTCCGGATGAAACTGCAAGGCAAATAATCCCGCGCCGTTATCCATTGCGGCAACCGGGTTATGCGCCGACCGCGCCGATACACGAAATCCTGCCGGAAGCGCTGTAACCGAATCACCGTGACTCATCCACACGTGAAGCGGTTCCGTTGTGTCAATATCTGCAAATAAAATATTCTGCGCGTCGGTATTTGGCATGATTGTTGCAGGACCATATTCCCGAAGTCCGTGGAATAGCTCTACTGTTCCGCCAAGCGCGCGCGCCATTAGCTGCATGCCATAGCAAATACCAAGCACCGGAATTTCGCCATCCAGTAAATCAGGCTGACATTGCGGGGCGCCATCGTCATATACACTATTTGGGCCACCGGAAAAAATAATTCCGGCGCATTGCCGCTGTTGCAGCTCTGCTTTGGTAACATCTGATGAAAAAATTTCGCAGTACACATGCGCTTCTCGCACCCGGCGAGCAATCAATCGGCTGTACTGAGATCCAAAATCGAGGATTGCAACAAGAGACATGGGGAGTTCCGCCTTTATATTTTGAAACGGTATAATATAAAAAGTATCTGTTTCAATCATACCATCCTACCAAGACAATTCGCTATATATTACTGCCCATCCGGCAAATAGCGGCGCTGAAGCTATTTTTTCAGCTTCACACAAAAAAATTTCAGCCGAATGCAGGCACGCACGGCGGCAAAATGAAAAGGAGGCGCAGATTTATTTTATGCCTAAAGGTGTTATTGATGGGGTGATTATTCACCCGCTTATCCGCTATCCCGACGATCGCGGTTTTTTTGAGGAATTGATCCGTTTCAATGATCATTATTTCACAGAAGGCTTTGGGCAGCTGAGCCATTCGCAAATGTTTCCCGGTGTCATTAAAGCGTGGCATATTCATAAAACCCAAGTTGATTGGTGGTATACGGCTTTTGGCAGGCTTCGTGTTGGACTGTATGATAAAAGAGAACAATCCCCTACGTTCGGGATAACTCAGGAATTGTACATGGGTGATGATTTACCGCCAATTATTTTAAAAATTCCTCCCGGTGTTGCTCACGGATGCAAAGTCGTCAGCGACGGCCCGGCGCATTTGTTTTATGTTACTTCACAAACATATAATCCCGAAGAAGAAGGCCGCATTCCTTACGATGACCCGGTAATTGGCTATGACTGGCTGAGTGGCCCGCCAATCAAATAATATGACAGGAATAAACAATGAAAGGTCTTATATTAAGCGGCGGCCATGGCACACGCCTGCGTCCCTTAACCTACACCCGGGCGAAGCAGCTGATTCCATTAGCAAACAAACCGGTGTTATTTTACGCAATTGAAGCGCTGCAAAACGCCGGAATCCACGATATCGGCATTATAGTCGGCGATACGCATGCAGAAATTGAATCAGCGGTTCATATGCACAATTGGGCGCCGGAAACGGCAATTACCTTCATTCCGCAAGATGCGCCACTGGGTTTAGCGCACGCCGTAAAAATTGCTCAGCCATTTATTGGCGCAGAAAAATTTGTCATGTTTTTAGGTGATAACCTGATTGGCGAATCTCTTTTGCCCATGGCGCAAGATTTTGCCCGCGATACTTGCCCGGCAAACTGCCGCATTTTGCTGAAAGAAGTTCCAAACCCATCGCAATTTGGTGTAGCCGTCATTGATCCGGTGTCGCAAGAAAGTTCGCCGCGTGTTGTGCAGCTTATTGAAAAACCCAAGAATCCTCCCAGCAATTTAGCTTTGGTGGGCATCTATTTTTTCAGCAAAGATATTTTTACGGCAGTCAATGCAATCCAGCCATCTGCTCGTGGTGAACTGGAAATTACCGACGCTATTCAGTGGCTGCTTACCAACGGAAAAACTATTGAAGCGCAGAAACTGACAGGCTATTGGATAGATACAGGCAAAATGGAAGATATATTAGACGCCAATCGGCAAGTTCTGAAAGATTTATCTCCGGCTATCAGCCCCGATATTTTCATCGACTCCAATTCGACGCTTATCGGTGATGTCTCTATCCAAAGCGGCGCTCGCATTGAACAAAGTGTTATTCGCGGCCCAGCTATCATCGGCGAACACACAACAATTCGCAACTCATATATCGGCCCCTACACTTCCATCTACCACCATGCGCGCTTTGACTCTTGCGAAATTGAATATTCCATTGCGCTGGAATATACCGTTGTTAGTTCTATCCCTTACCGAATTGAGGAAAGCCTCATCGGCCGCTATGCGGAAATTTATCCATCCAGCGGCAAACCGCAGGGATTAAAACTGATGTTGGGAGATCACAGCCGCACCGGCATACCGGATTTTTCTAAACTATAACAAGAAACCATCGCATTGCCATATTCAGGCAGCGCGGAAAGAAGAAATTTATGAAACACACTCTTTTAGTTACCGGCGGCGCTGGATTTATCGGCAGCAATTTTGTGCATCACATTCTGGCGCAACAGCCGGATACCGCAGTTGTTGTTTTAGATAAACTAACCTATGCAGGCAATTTAGAGAATTTGGATGCAGTTCAATCCGATCCCCGCTTTTCATTCATTCACGGTGATATTTGTGACGCCGAAACTGTTCGGGCCGCAATGAAAGGGTGCGATTGGGTTGTACACTTTGCCGCAGAATCGCATGTCGATCGCTCTATTCTCAATCCCGGTTCATTTGTACAAACTGATGTTGTAGGGACGCTTACTTTACTTGATATTGCGCGCGAATATGGTGTTAGCCGCTTTATTCAAATCAGCACTGATGAAGTGTATGGCAACGCCGAAGCCCCTGATGGCGCCAGCAGACCCTCCTTAGAGACCGATGCGCTGAAACCGCTGTCACCATATGCCGCAAGCAAAGCCGGAGCAGACCGGCTGGCCTTTTCTTATTGGGCCACCTATGGAATGCCGGTAGTCATAACACGTTGCTCAAATAACTACGGCCCATTCCAGCATCCTGAAAAACAACTTCCGCTGTTTATTTCCAACGCCATTGCAAACCGCTCTATTCCCATATATGGAGATGGAAAAAACACACGAGATTGGATATATGTGCGCGATCACACAGCGGCAATCATCAAAATATTGAACGCGCCAAGTGAGCAAGTTGCCGGTGAGGTTTTTAATATTGGAGCAAGTGAGGAACGCAGTATTCTTGAAAACGCACAAACCATACTTGACACATTAGGAAAGCCGCAAGATTTGCTGGCCTTTGTGCCGGATAGGCTGGGCCACGTGCGGCGCCATGCTGTAAATTCTGAAAAATTGCAGCGCGTTCTTAGCTGGGCGCCATCTGTTCGTTTTAAAGATGGCATTGCCGAAACAATAGCTTGGTATAGGCAAAATACAGAATGGATGAAACATGTGTTGGCTAAACAAGACAAATTTTTAGAAAATGCTTTACAGCTGGGAACAAAACAATAAGGGAATTTACATGAACAGATTATGGATTACCGGAGCCGCAGGCATTGTTGGCGGATGTATGCTCCGGCAAGCGCAGGCCTCCGGGCGGTATGATCATATCTGCGCATTTACACATACGCTTCCGGCAGGCAATCTTCAAGAAGACGCATCCATCACATGGCTGCCGCTGGATATTGGCGATCGCAGCGCAATACAAGAATATGCGCGGCAATTTCCGCCATCGCTAATTTTCAATCCGGCGGCAATGACACAGGTAGACGCTTGCGAAACCAATCAGCAATCTGCCATCCGGGCCAATACCAACGGGCCGCGTTACTTAGCCGAAGCAGCGCGCGGAGCGCAAGCGCCGCTATACCATATATCCACAGATTATATTTTCCCCGGTGATGATGCCTACCCCGGACCCTATGCGGAGGATGCGGAACCGCGTGCGGTAAGCGTGTACGGCCAAACAAAATTAGACGGTGAGCGTGCAATTACAGAGATTTGCGCTGATACAACGCCATTCGCTATAGTGCGGACTGCGCTGGTAGTTGGTACAGGCAAGCGGCCAAATTTTATCAATTGGATAATACAGGAACTAACAGCAGGAAGACCCATACGGATTGTAAACGATCAATTCAACACACCAACCTTAGCTGATGATGTTGCGGCGGCGGTTATGTGGCTTGCGCAGCAGCATAAAACAGGAGTATACCATATTGCCGGTCCGGATTTTTTAGGCCGTCATGAATGGGCGCAGCAAATTATCCAGCGGTATCAATTGGATGGCAGCTTGATAACCTATGTATCTACATCCGAGTTGCGGCAACCGGCGCAGCGGCCAAAGCGTGGGGGATTACTGACGGCGCGCTACAATTCCGAACACACTGCTCACGCTCCCAGTGTGCGCGGCGTTGCTCAAGCTTTGCGCGAGATCTCCTGGACTCCTTTGGCTCCA
>JAJYBV010000154.1 GCA_021778805.1 Chloroflexota bacterium
TTTATAAAAAGAGATATTGGGGACACCCCAATCCCTGCGCAAGGGGCATTCGCCCCTTACGTATCCCTGGTTATACTGGTATATCTTATCCCTCTTTCATTGTTAAAGACCATAAATTGCTGTACGCTGCCGCACAGCTTCATACAGCATTGCAGTCGCTGCCGCCGCAACATTCAGTGAGTCAGCTGAACCCAGCATCGGCAATTTAGCTGTTGCGCTGCATAAGCCTAACAGGTCCTCCGGCGCGCCGGTGCGTTCGTTGCCCATAAGGATTGCGGATGGCTGCGTTAACTGCATATTCCAAATGAAATCCGCGGCTTTATCGGTGGATCCGATCACGGCTACGTCGTGATCTTGCAGAAAACTGATCACCTGCGCGGCATCTTTCGATTCAATGGTTTTTATGGAGAAGCAGGTTCCAAGGCTTGCGCGTATTGATTTGGGATCATAGAGATCTGCCGGGGTTTTGCCTAAAACGAACGCGGTTTTTATTCCGGCGCCATCGGCAGAACGCAGCATCGCGCCGATATTGGAAGGATCTTGCGGCTCATACATTAGCAGAAAAAGTGATTCCGCGCTGAAAACTATATGTTCCAAATGATGTTTTGGCCGTTTGGCTACCGCGATAATGCCTTGGGATGTTTCGCGCGAGGAAAGCGAATCCAATATATCCGCCGCCGTTGTTACCACCGTAGCCCCGTTTTGCTCTGCTTGTTCCAGCGCGGCCAATGCTGCGTCGCTGCGCAATCGTTCCGGAGCATAGAGAGCTGTTTCAAATGGGACAGAATATTCGACGGCGGAAATAAAAGCGCGCAGCCCTTCAATCAATATTTTCTGCTCTTTTTTTCTGATATCATTGCGATATAGCGTGTGGATATATTTAATATGGGGATTATGCTGACTGGTAATAATTTGGCGCATGCGGGCAGGTAAACCTTCTTCTGGAAAATATTCGAGACACTTTCAGAATATCATATAATAAAGCAACTATTAGAATGGTATCCGGCGGCTTTGGCCTGTATTGAACAACTTTGGATACAATTCTTGCGCGGCAGCAAACTATGCTTCAAGCGGTCAATGGAAAAGTTTTTTATCTGTCATGCAAAAGCATATGGCGCAGATAGATACTATTAGGAATTATTTATGACAGACCAAGCGCGACCAATACGCTCAGCGCGGATGGAGCAAGATTTGGCATATAATATTGCCAGATTGACTCAGCTGGCCCATGCGAATATGAGCAATGTATTAGCAGGATTGCAAATAGACGCAACCCCTGAACAGTGGGAGATTATCCAGTGTTTAGCTGAATATCCGGATGGATTAACCTCATCGGATCTGGCGCTTTGTACACGGAAAGATCGCACGACCATTTCGCGCATATTAACGGGAATGTTTCATCATGATTTTGTGGATAAAGTGTATCGAACACAGGATAAACGCAGTTATTTACTACGCTTGACGGAAAATAGCCGTAGAAAGCTGATGCTATATTATCAAGCGCAAGAAACAGCCTTACCGGAGATTTTTCGCGCGTTAAGCAACGCCGAGCAGGAGTTTTTGCTGGCGTTAGCGCAAAAATGCCGCCGCGCTGCCGGCGATTTGTAGCAAAAAGCTTGAAATATGGCGCAGATTAGCCGCTGCGGAATAGGAAAGGGGAACAGTTATGGCGGAAACAACGGGAACTAGATTTTCAGCAGAGGCGCTGCAGCAATTTTGCATGCAAGCGCTGCTGGCGCAGCAAGTATCTCAGCGCGACGCAGAAATTACGGCGTGGGCGTTGGTAAGCGCAAACCTGGAGGGTATTGATACGCATGGAATCTCTCGCTTAGGGCATTATATTAAGCGTATTCAGGCCGGGTTGGTTAATATTGATCCGCAGTACCAATGGACGCAGCAGGCGCCCGGTACAGCGCTGCTTAACGCAGATAATTCATTAGGCGCGCCGGCGGCGTTGGCGTCGGTACATAAGGCGGTGGAGTTAGCGCAAACACAGGGTATCGCAATGGTGGCCGCGCGCAATTTGAATCACGCCGCTGCGCTGTCGATTTATGCGGAACACGCTGCCGCGCAAGGGTGCATTTGTTTGATGGTGTGCAATACACCGGCCGCTATGCCGCCATGGGGAGGAAAAAAAGCCTTTTTAGGCACAAATCCTTTAGCGTTCAGCGCGCCGGGGCCAACAGACCAATCAACGCCGGTGGTTGTAGATATGGCCACTAGTTTAACAGCGCGCGGCAATATTATTTTGGCGGCAAAGCGCGGCGAATCTATTCCTGCTGAATGGGCAACCGACAGCGAGGGCCGCCCGACAACTGATCCGCACGCCGCGCTGAACGGTGGCGCCGTAGCGCCGATGGGCGGCGCAAAAGGCTATGCGCTGGCGCTGATGATTGAAATATTATCTGCTACCCTTAGCGGCGCTGATTTTGGGCCGCATGTGCCATTTCCATATGATAATTGGGATCGGCCAACGAATTCCGGTTTATGGGTTATGGCGATACAAACACATTCTGTAGTTAGCGCCGCAGATTATGCGCAAAGGCTTGGCGCTTTGCTGGATGAAATTCACGCGGCGCCGGCGGCGGAAGGCAAAACAATACATATTCCCGGTGAAGGCCGCTTCCAAAAGCGCGCGGATCGCGCCGCGCATGGTGTGCCGGTAGATAGCGCGACTTTGAAAGAGTTGCAGCAAATTGCCGAAGAAACTGGTATAGTGTTCCCAAATTCCGCCGAATAGTGCCAATTTTTGCGAAAATTATGGTATACTTTTATATAGACTTAGTATTGAAACGCTTAAACCATGCCGGCGTATCCAATACCATGCGTGTATTGCAGATTAACAGTCATCATCTGCCAAGCAGCGGCTTTCGGCAGCGCAGTTGTTTTAGCCAGTTGATGAAGTTTAGGAGTTTACTATGCCATTTGGTATTCACCCAGAAATATTAATACTCCTGTTGATCATTGCCCTTATTTTCGGCGCCAAGCGCTTGCCGGAATTAGGCAGTTCGATGGGAAAATCAATCAAAGAATTTCAAAAAGCAGTTAAAAACGAAGACACCGCAGCTCCACAAAATCAAATTCCGACTGTGGCAACTTCAGCTGCTATGCAAACCGACCAAACAGAAAAAGATAAAACTTCGGTATAATCGGCGCTTCTGTTATACTTGCGCAAGTGATTGCCCAGTTTCGTGAGGTTTGCGTTTTAAGAAAATAATACAAAAGCGGGAAAACAATTGTTTTCCCGCTTATTTTGTTTTGCGCAAAACAAAAATATCTTCAGAAACAATCTCATTTTGTAACTACTCAGGAGGGTATTGAGATCTGCAAAGAGAGACAAGATCTACATAACGCAATATTCTAGGGCGACCCTTGCGGTCGCCCTAGAATATTGCGTTACGAATTTCTTGTCTCTGTAAAAAAGACTTGTCAGCGCGAGAAGAAATAGATATACTATAAATGAAGCAGCAAAGCAAGAGAAAAAGGAGC
>JAJYBV010000155.1 GCA_021778805.1 Chloroflexota bacterium
GGGATTGCTCTTCTTCCTGCGTGATCGTCCGCAACAGATGCACTGCTCTCATGCTCATTCCCTCCTCTTCTTCAGCTTATCTCCTTCCAGCATTTATGGCAAGTTATTTGCCAACTGACCCACTAGTGGTCAGTTGCAATTGTTTTTAGGTGAAGCTGAATCCGGTTGCAACAACTTTTCATAGAAACGAGCGAATGTAAGGCGAGAATCCGGAGTGGTAAAGCGCCAGCAAATGCGAGCCATTGCCGTATTTCTCTCCGTTTCCAATGCCTGAACCCGAGAACAGAGTTCCTCTCGACTGCTCACTCGACGAGATAAACACCCTCGTTCAAAAATCCCAATTTCATTTTTATAAAAACATGTATTTTGAAGGCGCTTCAATCCCTGCGCATGGGGCAGGCGCACCCCTTGCGAATCCTTGGCTGTTGCAGCCATGGATACTTTCGGTAGGCTTACACAAAATTTAAAGATAATTTCGCTTGACAGTTCCTGCAGTTCATGGTATTCTCTTGCTAGAGCCGCTTCAAATTGATCTTATGAAAAAATTTTACCGCCAAGGATTCATGAAAATTTTTTCAAGCAAGCGGAACAGAGAAAGTTTATTTCATTTGGAGGCAACCATGGATTTTCAGGGTTCGCATACGTTTTCAGCCTCACAGCAGCAGGTTTGGAACGCGATCACCAATCCCACAGTTTTAAAAGAAAGCATACCAGGCGCTCAGTCGGTAGCAGTAGATGGCAATACATTGCATGTTACAATTCAGCTTGATTTACCTTTAATAAAAGGTTCTTATTCTGTTGATATTGAAATGCTTAATTCTAACCCGCCAAATCAGCTAACTCTTGGAGTTGATCGCTCGGGTGGTTTCGGCTCCATTAAAGGGCAAACCGTCGTGAACTTTGCTGCAGCCGGCAGCGGCACAAACGCCAATTATAACGCGCATGTTGAACTTGGCGGAAAAATCGGCATGACTCCATCGATGATGGTAGAGCCGGTTGTCAAGAAAATGGTAGATACATTTTTATCGAATTTGGATAAAAATATCAAATAACTGTTATCAGTTTTTTACCGCCTGCCGGCTATGTGACGGCAGGCTTTTTTTATGGCGGCGCTCTCCATGTGGTTTCATGCTATACTATTAAGAGATGGGTAGCCTGCGCTGTCATAGATTTTTTTACGAGTAGGCAGCGCCTATTTAATCCCTGCATACAGGCGCCGGCGCAAGCGGCTAATCGGATAGGCATTTGTATTTTACAAAGAAAGAAGGTCTCGCCCCGCGGCGAGCAGGCAACACCACAACATTCCGCAAGGGATGGATATTCTTGCCTGAATTTTGGATGAAACAACTTTGGGCGCCATGGCGCATGACATATATACAAGACGCAGTAGGCGGCGATAACGCCGATGCATGCATTTTCTGCGCAAAATCGCAGGCCGATCCTTCGGAGGACGCAAAAAATCTTGTTATCTATCGCGGCGCTTATTGCTTTGTAATGATGAATTTATATCCCTACAACACCGGACATTTATTAATTTCTCCTTATCAGCATACGGGAACGCTTACCCAAATTCCCCCGGAAACTGCGCAAGAATTATTTGCGCTCACACAAAAAAGCGAGGCTGCCCTAACAGAAGCGCTCCGCCCGCATGGCTTTAATTTAGGGATGAATTTAGGTAAAATTGCCGGCGCAGGTTTTCCCAACCATGCGCATATGCATATTGTTCCAAGATGGGAAGGCGACACAAATTTTATGCCGGTGCTGGCAGATGTAAAAATAATGCCGGAATTTATGGAACAAACATACGCTAAAATAATGGCAGCATTCAGCAAAAGCCAATAAACTACACGCTACACACGCATGCCCGCCGCTTCCGCAAATATGCCGCTTAATTCTGCCGCCGGCTGTGACCAAGTGCTTAACCGCGCGCGGGCTAAACTCCGCTGATGAAATTCTTCCCGCAGTGAGTAATCTTGCGTAATTCGCACTATCGCTTGTGATAGGCCACGAATTGCTTGTTTAGAGGCCGGCTCTCCAAAGGGATCCATAGTAAACGGAATCGACGCCGCTCCCAGCGTTTCCTGAATTGCAGGGTCTTCAGAGGCAATAATAGGAGCGCCGCACGCCATCGCCTCAATAACCGGCAGGCCGCTTCCCTCATAGTGCGAAGGATAAACAAACGCAGTCGCCAAGGAATATAAAACGGGCAATTCCTCAAATTCCTCTTCAATTAAAACCACTTGCCCCTCAATGCCAAAACGATGAAATAGCTGCCGCCAATCCGGATATAATGGAGATGAGCCAATTTTAGCCAATTTGCCGACAATTACCAATTGCGTTGCCGTATCGTGCGCGCGATTCATTGCGGCGGCAAATGCGCCGATTAATAATGTAATATTGCGCCGCGCATCAAATCCTCCGCGATACAGCACAAAAGAATCGGCAAGACCATATTTAGTGATAATATTGCGCCGCGCAGTAAAATCTACAATCTCATGAAACTGCGGGCGCGGCGCAATTGCAATTTGCGTAATTTTATTCATGGGAATATTGCAATATCGTATCAAGTCTGTTTTCGTCCGTTCGGAAAGCGCTACTACCGCGGCCGCTTTCTTAGCAGTTTGACCTAACAGCTGCAAATACATCCATTGCGCCGAAGCGGGATGATACGTGGTCAGTGCATATGAAATGAGATCCGGCGCTGTTACCACAAAAGGAATAGAAGTTATTGCCGGTGGTGTAAAAGTAGGCGTATATAACAATTTGGCGTCCGCTTTTTTTGCGGTTTCAGCAAAGGAACGCTGTTCCCATGTAATTTTGCGCAGGTTTTCATTCGGCGCGGAAATAGCAACGGTTTCCCATTGAAAAGTTGAAGGCGTTGCAGGCCGCAAAACTAATTCGCGATGAGACAGCATACTATATTCGTTAACGCCGTCTACCATACCCAAAGCCTCAATCATTCGCGCAAAAAACTGGGCAGCATCGGTATGCGCATCAGCTAATATGTCTGCGTTAATGGCGATACGCATAACTTAAATTCTCCTTTGGCGACAACTTGGCGCATTCAACACCCTCATCCAATCCTTTGCTGGAATAGCACAAATTTCCAAAGAATATTTGTATGATCTTGTTTGCCGGATTTGAATATGTTATTCCTGCGTTGATAAGAAAATTGAGAGGATGAGCCAGTTATTGTCATCTTAAAAAAGATGGCAAGTCTCTCTATAGAATAGCACAAAAATGAAATAATTGTGCTGAGACTGCCATCTTTTACATACTCTGCTATATTATGCTGCGCAGTTCGCCTGCATCCCAGCAAAGTTTAACCCAAAAGAACGTTTTATACTGGCCGAGCGAGAAAACCACGAAGTCTTTAGCTTCGTGGAAGAATCGCCGTTCCTTACCCTTGTGTTTCAATGTAGTGTCGAATGACTTCTTGGCTGGCATTCCCCACTGTGCAACCAA
>JAJYBV010000074.1 GCA_021778805.1 Chloroflexota bacterium
GGTGCAGAGATTCCTCATATCCATGAGGGGTAGGATTGGGCGTATATTTCTTCCGGCAAGATACGCACACATAGCGCTGCGAGCCAGAAGCATTGCGTCCGACTTTGTTTTGCTGTTCGGTCTGATGACACCGAGGACATATAATCTGTTCCATTCTATGATCTTATCACTTTATCCGTCCTCTTCGCCACTCCCACTACTCAGGGGATATTGACTAAATCTACAATGAGGAATTAGATCAAAGAACAAAAAGATATAAAGCGTTATTGGTGGTTGTGTGGCAAGGGCGACCGCAATGATCGCTCCTTCCGGATTGCAGAGTCTCAAGAGTATCCGCTCGGTGGTTGTTTATTTATAAAAATAATAATTATGGGAGGTGCTTTTGCTCCGGCGTAAGGGGCAGGCGCCGCCCCTTACGAATCACGGGCTGTTGTGGTTGTCTTATAAGTTATTAGAAGAGCCATCCTTGCTTTACCCTGCTGAATAGTTACAAAAAAATTTTATATTTTTAAAAGGAGATACTTCATGAAATCTATTTTGAAGCGTAATACATTCACGCATCGTACTTTTATAATTAGTACTTTAGCTGCATTGATAGTTGTCATGCTTGCTGGTGGCGGAACTTTCCTTTGGCTGCATTCCCAGAAAACCAATTATCAAGCGCCGCTTCAACCTTGGCCGGTATCTCCGTATCATGTAGATCCACATTGGCAAATTCATTCAGCTGATGGGCTGCAAGACACTATTGCCATACAATTTTCATATACACACCCTGCACAAGGGTATGTATGCGGAATTATTGGGCATACTCTTGTCGTTGCATCAACCAATAACGGAGGCGTAAATTGGTCTTCACCATCTTCTGTTCTTGCTGTAACGCAATATCCTGGCTGCAATATCGCAATAGATCCCGCAAATTCCGGCCATATTGTTCTGAAAATTACTTTATACGATAAGTATTTAAGCTCTGAAACACACATATATGGCAGTGTAAATAACGGGCAAACATGGACACAATTAGATTCAGCGGCGCTTAAAATAACAAATTTTGATGATAAACCGGTAGTTTTCGCTGAATCTTTGGTGATTACAACCGGAATAATTGCAGGCTCTTCTCGGCGATCGATATTCTTTAGTACAGATAATCAACCGCTGCAGATTGATCTATCATTTCAAAATCAGGTCACTAAATGGAACCCTATTAGCGTTGCAGCATTAGGCTCGAACATTTATGTATTAACTAACTCAATTGATACATCAACAGGGCCACTTTATGCTTCATTTAATGAGGGAAATACATGGTCATTATATATCCCCGATACAGGCAGCCAACCAATAACAGATATAGAAAGTGATCCTTCAGGTTCTTTTTTAACGATAATGGAAGGTATAGATAATCCAATATTTTGGATAAGCTCTGATGGAAATCATTGGTCGGAGCTGCCATCAACTATATCTTCGCAGATATTGCAGCAAGCGAATCAAGAAACTGCCTTGCAAACAGCAGTTACTTGCATATTACCTGCTCAGGGAACAGCTTCATTTGTCCCAGGTATTCATTCCATTGTTGGTGTAACACCTGATGGCGCAGTTATTGCCAAAGTAACCACATCTCCATGTGTTGAAGCGTTAATAATGAAACCGGCTGGAAACAGCAGCTCATGGAAATATCTTGCGCTTACACTTGGTGAAGTTTCATGCTGCGCCATTCAAGTTGATGCTAAGGGAAATGCTATTATGCTATGGGCAGCGCGTCCGCCAAATACAGTAACTGCGCTAATCAATAATTAATAAAGATAATTTGGGGTGTCCCTAGCCACAAGCATCAGGAAGATTTTTGTGAGTAGCGCAATCGGCGCAACCAAATCAGCAGCATGCTGATATCTGCCGCGGTTACTCCTTCTATTCGGCTGGCTTGGCCAATGGTAAGCGGCTTCACTTTTGTCAGCTGCTGCCGCGCATGCTGGCGAATATTCGGCGCGGCGCTGTAATCTAAATCGGGTGAAAGCGCCATATGCTCCAGCCGCGCTGAACGCTGCACCTGCCGTTCCTGCCGCTCGATATATCCGGCAAACTTAACGCGAAGCTCTATCTCCTCAAAAATATCCATTGCAATCTCCGGAAGTGGCTGCCCGACCGCTTCAGCCATTTGCGCTGTTTGCCGCCACGAAACTTCGGGACGGCGCAGCAATTCTTCGGCAGTCATTTGCTGAGAAAGTGTCTGCAATCCCGCTTTTACTGCCTGGCTGTTTATTGCGCTTGAAGGAGTAAAAATGACTTTTTGCAGCTGCTCCATTGTTTGCGCAATTGCATACCGTTTTTTTTCTACAGCTTCCATTCGCTCTTCGGATATTAAACCAAGATCAAAGCCTTTATCAGTCAGCCGCAAATCTGCTGCGTCTTGCCGAAGCAGCAGCCGGTGTTCCGCGCGTGATGTGTGCAGCCGATATGGCTCAGTAATCGTCTGCGTTGTTAAATCGTCGATGAGCACGCCAATATATGCTTCATTCCGCTGCAGTATAAATGGATCTTCTCCGCGCGCGTATTTCGCAGCGTTTACGCCGGCAATAAATCCCTGCGCCGCTGCCTCTTCATATCCCGATGTGCCGTTAATTTGTCCTGCCAAAAACAATCCCTCGGTCGTTTTTGTTTCTAATGTTCGCAGTATTTGGTCCGGCGGAACAAAGTCATATTCCACAGCATAACCCAGTCGCATAATCTCCGCATGCTCCAGCGCTGGGATACTGCGCAGCATGGCCAGCTGCACATCTTCGGGCAGACTGGTGTTCATGCCCTGAACATATACTTCACCGGTGCGCCAACCTTCTGGCTCCAAAAATATCTGGTGAGTTTCTTTTTCGGCAAATCGCACCACTTTGTCTTCAATCGAGGGACAATAACGCGGCCCCCGGCCTGAAATAACACCGGTATATAATGGTGAACGGTGCAAGTTAGAGCGGATAACGGCGTGTGTTTGCTCATTTGTATGTGTTAAATAACATGGAAGCTGCGGCCGCCAAGCGGTCTGCGTGCTTTCGGGAGTTGGATATACAGAAGCCGGCGGCCCGGGTGGCAGCAAAGATTCCGCAGGGACCGGATCGAATGAAAAATGAAGTGGTGTGGCGCTTCCTGGCTGAATCTCCGTTTTGCTGAAATCGATTGTTCGCGCATCTACCCGCGGCGGCGTGCCCGTTTTCAGTCGCAATACACGCAGCCCCAAAGATTGCAGATCCTCTGTAAGGCCAAGCGATGGCGCTTCACCCGTTCTCCCGCCGGGGGTAATGGTTGCCCCAACAATTAATCTGCCGTTAATAAATGTTCCTGTAGTCAATATTACCGATTTCGCCATAAATTTGCGCGGCCCAGACCAAACTCCGCTAATTCTGCTGCGACCGCCATCTATACGCGCCGCTTCCGTAATCAAACCCTGAACGGCGCCTTGTTTTACCGTTAAATTTGGCTGTGTTTCCAGTGTCCACTTCATGCTTAGTTTGTAGGCGTGCTTATCGCATTGCGCCCGCATTGCGCGCACGGAAGGGCCTTTACCGGTGTTCAGCATGCGAATTTGAATGAATGTTTTATCTGTATTGCGGCCAATTTCGCCACCGAGCGCATCTATTTCGCGAATTAAATTGCCTTTTGCCGGCCCGCCCATGGAAGGATTGCAGGGCATAAGCGCAATACTGTCTAAATTCATAGTTATCAGCAATGTTTTCAATCCCATTCTTGCTGATGCTAAAGCTGCTTCGCATCCTGCGTGGCCTGCTCCCACCACCACCACATCGTAGTGTTCAACCAGTTCTATTTTGTTTTCCTGCTCACTCATATTCTGTTTCTGCTCAAACCGCGGCTTTCTGTCTTTTTAACTTGCATCGCGCAATTTCTCGTTGTTATGCCTGTCCAATTGTTCCGCATATTACCGAATGAATCGGTTTAGCGCATCCTCTTTAGATTCTGCGGATGAAAGACGGTTTGGCTGGCGTAGAGCCTGCGCATTTTATAGAAAATTTCTTTTTGTAGTATTGTAGCATATCTAGGCGGCATGGCGGAGGCAATATATCCAAAATAAAAGCTCATTGATATCGCAAAACAACACTCCATAGTAGTCAGCCAATCAGCAGGTTGCCATGGATCAATTCTTGGATGATTGGCTCCAAATAATATTGCGCAATCCATGTAATCACTGGCGCGCACACTGCGTCGCCAAAACCAAACAGCAGCCGGTGATCCGAGCGATTCAGCTGGTAGTTGGCGACGCCTTGCAGTTTTGCGGCTTCCGATGGTGTGAGCAGTCGAAAAGATATTTCTCCGTGGCCGGCCTTCATAATAATTTGTCTGGCGCTGCCGCCGCGTGGTGTGCGCAAACACCCGGCTAAACCATCCGTGCGTATTTCTGCGCGTGGTTTTCCTTCACGAGTGCGTGTAAATACCGCCGCATAGCTCCAATCCTGGTTGGCTGCCATATTTTCTGCTTCAGCGCGGATACGCGGCTGCATAGAATCGAGCAATTTTTGTGCTCGTTCATTGCTCCACCAATGCGCTTCGGACTCGGGAGTTTCTGTCACTATTTCCGCCAACGTCTGGCTTCGCTGCGGCGGATCTGGCAATGGCCTTATGCGCCAGCGGATTTGCGGGTTATTTTGCATGCGCTGTAGTAATACTTCCGGGCGCACGGTAGATGGCTGCAATGCGTTTATAGAAATTGAACCTTGTGCGCTGCGTTCATGCACAAATTCATCACGTGTGGCGGCAATAAACAGCCGCAAACGGCTTTGGGGTGTGAAATGGCTGGCGTTCACCATAAAAGCATCGGTGGAATATCCCAGATCATTCAGCGCCTGCAGGGCTGTAATAAAATCTTCTCCTTTATGGGAAGTTAGAAATCCCGGCACATTTTCAATGAGCAACATTGCCGGTCGGCGTTCCGCCATTTCCGATACTATATGAATAAATCCCCAAAAAGCTGAAGAATGCTGGCCGCTTAACCCTGCGCGCTTGCCGGCTAATGAAAGATCATTGCAGGGAAAAGACGCTGTAGCCAGCAGCGCATTGGGAATCTGTTTACCGCGCAAATGATAAATATCATCTAAAACAAATAGATCGCTGTCATGGGGAAACTGATCGGTATACATATTTTTTTTGTGGATATCGATATCATTTGCAAAAACTATTTTCCATCCCATTTGTTCCAGCCCTGCGCGCATCAATCCAATGCCGGCAAAAAACTCAACCGCTGTTTTTTGCTCCGGCCGGAATAACGGCTCCGGAATCGTAGCGTTCTCAGCCGCGGATTGCAGAATAGCAACGTATAAATCCATATTTTTATCCAAATCCGATTCCCAAATTCTCAGCACTTTCCATCTGGCAGCAGTTAATAGCGCGGTATTTGCAATATCGCGGCGAATAGTGCGGCGAATTTTTTGAACCCAGTATGCGCTATTTTTAGCTTCGTAGAATTGTTCTTCCAGGCAGGTATGGCCACGAATTAGCCATTGCCGGCCGTGCCAAAAATCTCCATCGATAAATATCGCAATATGGCTGCCATTCAAAACAAAATCCGGTTTACCGGCGGTATCAGTATGTGGTTTTTCAACAGGTATTCCGGCAGTTTGCAGGGCGGTGAGAAATATATTTTCCGGTTTAGTGCCGGAAGAATGAATATTGCGCATAATGCGGGAGATTTGTTCATTGCTTCGGGCAGATTTTTTCTTTTTTTCCATTGCTCATTTCCTGCATACGCATGCAGCGCGTTAAAGACATATTTTTTGCGAACATTGCTAACAATCTTCAGTGTATACAAAAAGTAGCCGATAACTATATGTATAGCCGTAATGATTCGGCTAAAACCGCAAACGCGGATAATATGGCGCATAAGGAGAATTCCCCCAATGCTAGAAATTGTTGAAAACACATCGGTTCACCCTAAATTACAGCAAGTTATCGATATTGCCAGTAACATTTTTGCCGCCTTGCTTCTTTCAGGCGATTTTCATTTACTCGTGTGTTCCAAGGAAAAAGTGCTTACTTCGCTTTGGACCAATAAATTTGACTTAAAAATTCGTGAAGGAGATCCCATTAACCCCAAATGGGTCATTTCCCAAGCTATGGAGACTGGCCGGCCGGCGCATAGGGTGGTAGATCGTAATCATACAACATTATCGGTAACTTATGTTGGCAATGCGTCTCCGATTCGTGACGGCAATACAATAATTGGTGGTTTAGGCTGGTATCAAAATACCGAATTAGTGGATAAACAGAAAGAGTTCAGTATTAAAACGAATAAAACATTAGATCATCTTTCTGATATGAGCCGGGAATTAGCGTTTGCAACAACTCGCATCACAACAATCAACAGTGAATTAAATCTTACAATCCGAAATTTCATCGATGATTTTACTAAAATGGATGAAGCAAGCTCTACTATCGATGAAATTGCAAATCAATCGCAGCTGTTGGGATTAAATGCATCTATAGAAGCCGCTCGCGCCGGTGAACATGGTGTGGGTTTTGCTATCGTCGCTGAAGAAGTGCGCAATCTGTCTTCTTCATCCAAGGAATTTGCGAGAGTAATTCATAACGATATCATCCGTATGCAAGAGTCTTTAAAAGAACTGCAGAAAAAACTTGTGACTAGCTCAAAGATTATTTCAACTCTCGATCGTGACTCAAAGGTAACTTCGGAAATGACGAATGAAATTTCAACTTTAACGAACGAGCTTGTTGAAATTATGAGTTTATAACAATAATCTTGATGTACATTTGGGGACACCCCAAGCCCTGCGCAAGGGGCATCCGCCCCTTACGAATCCCCGGCTTTGTGCGGTGTATTGTTTTTTATTTCAAATACATTTGGGGGCATCCGCCCCTTACGAATCCCCGGCTTTGTGTGGGTATTGTTTTTATTTCAAATACATTTGGGGACCCACCAAGCCCTGCGCAAGGGCAGTTTATAGAAAATTACGCTGATGTTATCCGCACACGCCTGAACGGCTCTCGGCCGAAACTGCGCGATGTAACGTTATATCTGCGGGCAAGCAAATGTTGCTGACGCCTAATAGGAGCAGCCTGTGGCGCTAAATCGACACTGGAGCTTTTACCCAGCAAAACCAAATGAATTGCGTCTTCCGCTTCGCGGATGGCTTTTACCTCCGAATTTTTGAGATTTTTACGCTGCCGGCGCGAAAGTTTTGATTCTTCTGAGGGCTGTTCCGGATCCGGTTCTCCGTAGATATCTTCCGGCGCAGCAAAGGGAACACCGATGGATTGGGCAAAGCCTTTGCGCAAGCTGTTTAATTCCTGTGAATTTACCACTACCAGCGGAGTTTTGGCAAAATTTTGAGTAGCGGAAGATCCGGCGTTTTGATATGCTTCGCGGCTCATGAAAAGAATATCCGGTTGCTCTCCGCCGTTTACAATGCGAACTTTCGCCCCAAATTCCGAAGAGATTTTTTTCATGGCCGATTCCGATATGCCGTTCAGCGCAACACGCAGCGGCGCGCCATCGTGTTTGGGGGCAGCCAGCGGCACAATCGGGTCACCTTTTTTTTCGGCGTAATCCGCCCAAGGCGCGCTTGGCGCCATGTGGGTGGTGGTGGGAGCTGCTTTGCTGCGATCTTGCTGTTCTTCAGGGCGTAATTCCTCGAAATGCCTTCCGTGAGAAATTTTAGCTCGCGAATAGTCCGATAATTTTTTGTACGGTTTTTCAGTGAATCCGGAATAGGCAGTATGGGCTGAAAGCTCGGATCTGGCGGAAGTATACGAAATCATGGAATTAAATACTTTGCCGTTTTCAATGGTGCGAATAATTGCCGATGGTGAACCACCGCGCAGAATATCATCCACCGATTCAGTAACATTCGAGTGAATTAATATTTTCTCGCGATCTTGCTGCTCAATGACAATATCAAAGGTTGGCGGAGATTTGCGTTCCAGCACAGTTTTTTGTGTGCCGCGCCGGCGGGCTTCTTCATCGCCAAGCGTCACCGAGCCAATGCCGCCAATTAAGTCGGAGAGCGTGGGGTTCAGCATTAAGTTATCCAGGGTGTTGCCGTGCGCGGTAGCAATAAGCTGTACACCGCGTTCCGCAATGGTGCGCGCAGCCAGCGCCTCTAATTCATTGCCGATTTCGTCAATAACAATGACTTCGGGCATATGATTTTCCACAGCTTCAATCATCACCATATGCTGTTGCACGGTGCGGGCTACTTGCAATCTTCTGGCTTTGCCAATGCCGCTATGGGGAATATCGCCATCTCCGGCAATTTCGTTAGATGTATCAACAATCACCACGCGCTTGCCAAAATCATCTGCCAGCACGCGCGCCATTTCGCGCAGCAAAGTTGTTTTACCAACACCGGGCCGCCCTAAAATTAAGATGCTGCGGCCTTGGGCAATAACATCGCGTACAAGAGCAATTGCGCCGAATACAGCGCGTCCCACGCGGCAGGTCATCCCTATTATTTTGCCGTGACGGTTGCGGATGGCGGAAATTCTGTGCAAGGTGCGTTCGATACCTGCGCGGTTATCATCCCCAAAACTACTGATATGCCCTACAACATATTGTAAATCTGCCTCAGACACCAGCAGAGAAGATAAAATAACGGAGCCATCCGCAAAGCGGATTTCGGGTATACGCCCTAAATCCATTACAACCTCGATCAGATCACGTTTGGGCGTTAATTTTTTCACTTCCGCGGTTATTCGAGGAGGAAGCGCGTTCAAGAGAAGGTCGAGATCGTCTGTTATCTGATGCTGCATGCAGAAATTCCTTTGTTGTTTCGATTGGTGAAGTGTGCGCGGACCCCAGCCCTTTCACGTTATAATTTACGCGAGAGCGTTCCGAGCGCCGTAAATTCCAATCTGCAGAAACCATTGCCGTTAGGTGGCGAATCAATACACTGCGGGTATCGGAATGGATGAATCCTTCAGCCCGCAAAGCATCGATAACAGAGCTATCATAGTCACGAATATAGGCTATAACGGGCGTTCCGGCTCCGGCTGCGGATTTGGAATAATTCGTTATAATATTTCGGGTAAAGCGTAAAAAAGGTAACGCCAGATCAGTATAATCAGGATGAATTTTCATCCAAATTTGTTCCGGCGCGTTGCCCCATGCAGCGCGCGCGCGCGCCCATCCGGCCAATTTATCACCGGTGTCCAGCACATAGCTGATTTCCATCGGCTCCAGCAGCGGCATACGCCAAGGCCGCGCCGGAGGCAAATAGCGCCGCGCTATTTGTTCGCTGGAAAGTATTTCGGCAAACTGTACTCTTCGCGGGGTAGAAGCGTCGTGCATGCGTGTCAATCCCCAAGAATCGCTGCGCGCGGTTTTGCGCACATATGGCGAAATTGCTTGATAATCTGCAGCGGTTTGCGCTGCTGTTTGTTCAGTTGCGCCTTGCAGCACATATAAATGTTCGCGGGTATATACCTGAAATCCCGCTTTATGCAACAGATCGTTATAAGGTGTTTCATCGGTAACCCGCAAGGTTATGCGTTGCATGCCATGAAAAATTGCTTCGTTGATTACATGTTCCAGCAGTTCCTGTAAACTGCCTGTGGTGTCTACCTCGCGTGAACGCAGGGAAACCAAATAGGTAATTTCCCAGGAAGAAGACTGCGCATGCTCTTGAATTTGAATAATTCCCTGAATTCGCCAATGATCTTCCGATATCCATGTTCTCAGTGTCGGCCGCAGCGGTAATTTATCAACTAAGAAATTCATAATCCCGCTGCGGTTTTCTTGAAATTGCGGAAACGTAACAAAATCTGCCAAGGAATGGCCGCTGGCGCGCGCACGGCGATCCAGCGCAAAAAAGATTCCGGGAAGATCAACATACATGACAGGGCGAATCATCACAATGCAGCGCCGTTTCCCAGTCCTTGTATCAGGATGGGGCAGCGCAACTCCTTTCTGATAGAAATCAGCCATTCATCCGCACAATTTTGATTGGCGCCGGCATATTGCAGCGCTTGCTTCACATTGATTGCGCATGCGCATGGTTATCAGCCATTTGCAGGAAGTACCGATGAAATCGCGAATCAAAAGTTACTTCGGGATGGAAGACTGTGCCGATAATATTATTTTCTCTCACCGCAATAATTTCCGAATCGGGTCCATTCAGACTTGCTAAAACGGTAACATTAGGACCAACTTGCGATACAAGCGGCGCACGGATAAACACTGCGTGGTACGCCGCTTCCCCTAGGATTGGAATGGTAACATCAGCGCCGAAGCTTTCACGCTGCGAGCCGAAAGCGTTTCGCAACGTTGTAATATCCATGGTCGCCAGCAGCGGCTGACCGGCCAGCGCATTATCTGTTCGCTGTGAAAGCAGAATCAGTCCTGCGCATGTGCCCCATACCGGCGCGCCTGAAGCAATCACTGCGCGCAGCGGCTCTACCAGCTGATATTCTACCATGAGCTTACCTATGGTTGTGCTTTCGCCGCCCGGCAATATCAGCGCGTCTACTCCTTGTAAATGCTTTGGCAAACGCACTTCTACCGCTTCGGCGCCCAATTGATTGATCATTGCGCAATGTTCACGAAAATCACCTTGCAGCGCTAATACACCAACTTTCATCAAAAAAACGCCTTCCTACCAGCCGCGCGAGGCCATCATTTCTTCTGGCTTCAACGTTCGCAGGTCGATTCCGGCCATGGCCTTGCCTAAACCGCGGGAAACTTCGGCGATAATATCCGGATCTTGGAAATGCGTAGTTGCGCGGACGACGGCTTTACCGACGCGAATCGGATCAGACGATTTAAAAATGCCAGACCCAACGAATACGCCATCGCACCCGAGCCGCATCACCAAGGCGGCGTCTGCCGGGGTTGCAATGCCTCCGGCGCAGAACATAACAACGGGCAGCCGTTTCTGTTTGCGGATTTCCAGCAAAAGTTCATAAGGGGCGCCTAAGTTCTTGGATTCGGTCATTAATTCTTCTTCGGGTAATGCAATTACTTTGCGCATACCGTCTTGAATAGTACGCAAATGCCGCACTGCTTCAACAATATTGCCGGTGCCAGCCTCACCTTTGCTGCGAATCATGGCCGCGCCTTCACCAATACGGCGCAAAGCTTCACCTAAATCGCGGGCGCCGCACACAAAGGGAATAGTAAAGTCACGCTTGTTCACATGGAAACTTTCGTCCGCTGGTGTTAACACTTCCGATTCATCGATGCAATCTATTCCTAATGATTGCAGCACTTCTGCTTCCACAAAATGGCCGATGCGGCATTTTGCCATAACCGGAATGGTTACCGCGCTTTTAATTTGCATAATGAGTTCGGGATCGCTCATGCGCGAAACCCCACCCTCACGGCGGATATCTGCCGGAACTCTTTCCAGCGCCATAACGGCGCACGCGCCGGCTTCTTCGGCAATTTTCGCCTGCTCCGGCGTTACAACGTCCATAATGACGCCGCCTTTCAGCATTTCCGGAAATGCGCGTTTAATTGCTTCTGAACCAACCTGTTTATCCATGATCTATGTAACCCTCCGATGCAGCAGACGCTTAGTTGTTTTTGTGTATTTGCTGCGAACGTATTTGATGTGAAATATCATATCCGGCTTGCGGTATACCGATTCACTTTGTTTTAAGCGCCGCATATAGATGCAAAACATGAAAGCCGTATATAATTGTATATCTTCAATCATACCATAAAATTCACCGCTGTTGGTATGCCATATTCTTTCGATATTTATTTCTTGGCAAAATCCTCTGAGTAGTTGCAAAAATATATGTAAAGGAACTTTTGTTTGTTCGTAAGACAAAGTTGCTAGGCAATCGGACTATATTTTTACCAGTTTTTAAAAAATGGCTCTTTTTGTCGTAACAAATGAACTTATTTTTATACTACATTAATAACACGATATTTTTATATGTGGTGTGGAAGAAACCAATCTAATTTTCGTGTTACTATTTTATTTTTATTTTTTGGAGGTTCTGGCAATGCGCAGAATACTGGCTCTCTTAGGAACCAGCCTAGCCATTGTAACGCTGGTCGCCGTATTTGTATTTGGCGGAAAAACGACAGCGCAGGCAGCTTCACCAACAGGGTTTTCTCATACCCAGTTTCACATCAAGCCATTAACTGGAACTACTTCGTATTCAAATGGATATACTCCGGAACAAATCCGCGGGGCGTATAATCTACCTTCAACGTATACCGGCGCGGGTAAAACTATTGCGATTGTAGACGCATATAATGACCCAACCGCAAAAAATGACTTTGACGTATTCAGCAAACAGTTTGGTTTGCCGACTTTGGCCGGCGGTTGCGCCTGCTTAACCATTGTAAATCAATCTGGCGGCACAAAACTTCCAAGAAATAACGCAGGCTGGGCAACTGAAATCAGCCTCGATATCGAGTGGTCGCACGCGATGGCGCCACAGGCAAAGATTTTGCTTGTAGAAGCCAGCTCCGCTTCTAATTCTAATTTATACGCAGCGGAAAATTATGCTACCGCGCACGCTCAAGTTGTTTCAAACAGCTGGGGCGGAAACGAATCATCCAGCGAAACTTCCACCGATTCATATTTTAATAAAGCCGTAGCAATTACAGTATCTGCCGGAGACAGCGGCTCACCGGCGCAATATCCTTCCTCTTCGCCATATGTGCTTTCCATCGGCGGCACATCGTTAAACGTTTCCGGTTCTTGCGGAACAACCAATTGGGCAGCTACCGGCTGTTCATACGGCAGTGAAACCGCGTGGAGCAGCGGCGGCGGCGGCGCGAGCGCCTATGAAAGCGAACCGGCTTACCAGAACGGTTACTGCGGCACAACTGCGAATGTGAACAACTGCGCTGGCAAACGCGGCACACCGGATGTCGCTTGGATTGGCGATCCGAATACCGGCGTTGCGATGTATGACAGCACTTCATATCAAGGTTATGTTGATTGGTATGTTATTGGCGGCACCAGTGTTGGCGCTCCCAGTGTTGCCGGTGTCATTGCAGACGCAGACGCCTATCACAACACAACACTCACCACCAACAATCTTACATCACGCTTTGCATATCAGTTGGCGGCAACATCTTCCAACTATAGTTCAGATTACCATGATATTTTAAGCGGATCTAACGGATCTCCGTGCTGCTCAGCCGGAACCGGATATGATTTTACAACAGGTTTGGGGTCGTTTAACGCCGCAAACTGGATTGGAAACGTATAGGTCGCTGAAAAGCATACACCCTTTGCTTCCTTTTCGAAAACACCGGTTCGCAGGATGCGTTCCGGTGTTTTCCTTTGTTTTCTTATTTGCCTGCCCGCAATGCATTTGATATACAAATAGCGCGGCAGTTCCGGTCATCTGCCGATATATCTGTGCCATCAACCCAACTTATGCCTCATTTTTCTGATACAACCACTTGACTCTTACTTAGCATTGTGCTACTATCATGATACAAAATGGCTATATACATAACAGAAATGATAATTGAATTTCTATTATGCTGTTAATCTATGTGTAACTTCAGGAGGTACCCAAAGCTCTGCGAAATTGAGGGGCGAACATCACAAAATGAACACCACATGCTGAAATATGCTGAGCTGGACCACAATCGCACGGATATAGTAACTGCACTGTAAACATTGGTTTTTTTTTGTAAATGGATATTTGAAAGAAAGCAGGCGTGAATGCGATAAACAAGACATGCGAGTTCAACACGTATACAAGTAAGAGAGGATATTTGGCTGGACTTGGATCGTAAAGAGGTCCAATCCACAACGGGCATAACGCGACTGACGGCGCGTGAATATCAAATAGTATGTTTTTTGCTGCAGCATACAAACACATTTCATACAGCCAGCGCCATTGCAGAAGGAATTCATACAAATGAACTCATCGATATAGCGCCACATAGCATCGAACAAGCTATACATACAGTACGCAAAAAATTACAGGAACCGGCAACGAATGCGCAATTTTTGCAGAATCGACACGGATTCGGGTATGGGATATGTTACGAAACATCTCCAAGAAATCTGGAAATTGCTGTTACAGACTCGGTTGATGAAATACCTAGTGAAACCTGAAGAAAACCTGAAGAAATCTTGAAGAAAATCTGAAGTTTATCTGGTATACTAGGAATAAGAGGGTATATTCCCTCACAAATAGTAATACAGTAGTATAAAGAGTCTCAGCATGAATGTTATTCGTTCGCTTGTTTCATCGCTGTGTACGACACGAAAAATCCGTGTAAGTATAGCGGCGCTTGGCGCAATAGCAATTATTGCAGCTGCTTTTGTAACCAGCAAACCAGCGTTTGCATGGTCAAATTCCACTAATTCACCGACATTACCATATACTAGTGATTATTTACAAACTCGAACATATGTAAGTCCTCAATATTGTAAATATTGGTGGGGAGATTGTGGTTGGTTTTATGCTGTATCTTCATCTTGGTTATGGGGAACCAATCCTGAAATTGCCTATTATATTTCGGATACAGATACAATTGTTGTGAATGGGATTAATATTTCATTATCAACAACTGGAGGTTCAATTTCTTCATCTTCCACAAGTGCTACATTTCAATGTGTATCTTACAATAATTGGTATTGTGGAAATAATATTTATAATTTACGAGTGAATACGGGATTATTATCTGTATGGTGGAATACGCAAGGAAATGATGTTACTCATGCAATAATATGGAATGGTACTACATCATATTATAATACTGCTTCTGTAACTGCTTGGACTTAATATTGTAATTGAGTGCAATAATATAGGATACATTGCAAGGGATAGAGATATCCCTTGTTTTGATTTAAAATGGGGATATTTTGAAAAGGGAAATACAATGACCGAAAACGCTGTCGTTATGAAAAATGTAACAGCCTGTTACCAAACCTTATCGAAACATAAGGTGCAAGCTTTAGACACCGTTACTCTTGAAATTCCGCGGCAATCATGGATTGCCATTACCGGGCCATCGGGCTCAGGGAAATCTACTTTGTTGCATATAATCGGCGGTATGCTGCGGCCACAATCCGGTGAAGTGTATGTGGATGGCTTAACGTTAACTTCGCAAAAACAGCAAGATTTATCATCATTTCGCCTTGCACATATTGGATTTATATTTCAATCCTTTTATCTCATGCCACATTTGCGAGCTTGGGAAAATGCTGCGATACCTCTAATTGCAGCAAAATATTCACGGCAAGATCGCAAAAATAGAGCGCTGACAGTTTTGAAAGAGGTTGGACTGCAAGATAGAATAAATCATCGTCCTTCCGAACTTTCAGGAGGAGAGCAGCAGCGTGTAGCTCTGGCGCGCGCAGTTGCGCTGAAACCGAGTATTATTTTAGCGGATGAACCAACAGGAAATCTCGACGCAGAAAGCGCCGCAGTGGTTCTTGATTTGCTAGTGAAGTTTGTAGAAAATGGCGCGACAGTAATCAGCGCAACACACGATCCCTCTGTTGCGAAAAGAGCACAAAGCATCATTCATCTTCAGCATGGAAAAATCATTTCTAAAGATCCGGATAATGAATCATCTGCGAAATTATAAATTAACACCGGAATTAGAAATATACGTACAGCAGGATTTTGACTCTGTTGGCAGCATAAAATATCGAAAAGGAAATAACTGATTTGCGATTCTTAGATATAGTTTCAATGTCTTTTGGTAATTTATTTCGTCAGTTCCGGCGTATTTTACCGGCAATTATTGGAGTAACTCTCAGCGCGACGCTGGCTTTTTCTGTTATTATCAGCGGTTACACAGCAACACATATTCTAACGCAGCAAATTCTTGGGCAAGGCAGTTTACGCGAAATAATAGTGACGGTAGATCAGAATGCAAATTTTTCACAAAATGCTTCTCAACCGCAGGCAATAACTGATTCACAAATTAGTTCATGGAAATCTATTCCGCATGTTCTTGCAGCGTATCCCGATTTACAATTAAATATTACTGCATCCGCTGAAGGTGAGGGAATTTTTATATTACTCATGAATCAGCCTGATAAAAGTGAATTAAAATTGTTACAGGGAACATGGCCGCAAAATAATCAAATACTCGTACCCGATAAAGGGCTTCTTAATAAGCAAGATCAACCAATTGATGGCAGTTCGATTTTAGGAAAAACAGTTTTACTTAATATCCCTAATCCTAACAGCGCAATGAATTATCAACAAGTACCTGTAACTGTTTCTGGTATTTACGCTCGTCAAACAGATGTATTGCTTAATCCTTTAGGTTTTGGTATTGCCTATACTAATCTTTCATTTATGAAGAATCTGGTTCAACAAAATCAAAATAGTCCGCAAACATCCTATCAATTGGCCACAGTTATTGCCGATAGTTCGCAAAATGTTGGCGGAATTGAATCAAAAATTAGTAATCAAAATTTTAGCGCTGAATCAATTCTAAATCAAATTTCCGGATTAAATGCGCGTGTACAAAGTGTCATGGCTATTGGGCTGGCTATTGGGCTGTTTATTTTATTGTTGGTGGCTCTTTCAATCGGAAATCTTTTAATTACTCACCTTACGCAGGATGAGCAAAAAGGAACAAAATGAGGCATACTAAAAGCAGAGAGAAGCACAAAGGGAAACAAGTATGGCAAAACACAAATCAACAGCCCAGCAAGAGGAAAAGCCGAT
>JAJYBV010000075.1 GCA_021778805.1 Chloroflexota bacterium
TGGGGAATGCCAGCCAAGAAGTCATTCGACACTACTTTGAAACACAAGGGTAAGGAACGGCGATTCTTCCACGAAGCTAAAGACTTCGTGGTTTTCTCGCTCGGCCAGTATAAAAAAGATATTTGGGAGGCGCCCCAATCTCCGCGCATACTGTTGCTTTTCCATTTTCATTAGCTTCCTGCCGCTGTTTGTGTGCTATGATGAATAAACAAACTCAATATTGAAACGATGGATAATGCATACTATTTTTGCCGTAGCGCTTATGATTTTTGGGACGCTTTGTTTGCTGAAAGGCGCCGATTGGTTTACCGATGGCGCCGGAGATCTGGCAAAGGCTATTGGTGTAAGCGCGCTATTTATTGGAATTGTGCTGGCAGGTTTAGAGCCGGAGGAAATGCTGACTGCCGCTATCGCTTCCGGGCGCGGCGCCGGCGATTTAGCGCTGGGCAATGTTGTCGGAACAAATATTACGATTATCACATTAGCGTTGGGCCTTGCAATTTTGCTTACGCCAATTACGTTGGCGAAACAAACCCGAACGCAAGCTATTATTGCAACCGCAGCCTCACTGCCACCTATTGTTCTGCTATTTTGGGGATCGCTATCTCGTGTCGCTGGTTTTCTGTTGCTGCTGCTTTTTGCCGGATATACTTGGCTGCTTTTCCATTTTGATCGCCCGGCGCTGGAACAGCGTGAAGTAATGGAACAATGGGAGAAATCATCTGAGCAGCATGTGGATGCCGCCGGGCCTAAAACATACACGCCGGAGGAACAGCGCAGATATATCCGTAAAAAAAGCGTTTTTGTCATTTTGGGATTAGCGCTAATGGCGCTGGGCGGGCCAAGTTTGGTTGAAGGCGCATTAGAGCTTACACGAAACTTTGGAGTAAGTCAAAGCGCAGTTGGGCTGACAATTGTGTCGCTTGGAACCGGAGCGGAAATGATTGCGCTGGCTATTGCCGCCACGCGCCGGCGCGCTACAGATATTTTGGTGGGGGGAATACTGGGTTCATTTGCCTATAATCTGCTTGTTACGCTAGGTTTGGCGGCGCTTATTCATCCATTGCAGGTACCGGCGCAAATCAGTGTTGTTGCTTTACCAATTATGATTGCGGCGCATCTCGTTTTATTAGGATTTTTTTGGTACGGCCGCATACCGCGGGTTATTGGCGCCTTGTATCTGCTCACATATGTGGGGTACATCGCGCTATTATTGCATTGAACCTATTGATGGTCTTTCACAATTTAAGAGGGGCAAGATATACCTAACGCCGTATTCTGGGGCAACCGCCCCTTACGTATCCCCGGTTTGTGGCCGCGCGGTGGTTTAAAAAAAAGATGTTTTTGGGGAACACCCCAAACCCCGCGCAAGGGGCAACCGCCCCTTACGTATCCCTGGTTTGTGGCCGAGCGGCGGTTTATAAAAAAAAGATGTTTTTGGGGAACACCCCAAACCCCGCGCAAGGGGCAACCGCCCCTTACGAATCCCTGGGCAAATGGGTACCGCGCGGTGGTTTTAGAGAGAATATCTCGTGTTTTGGAGTAGTGTGTTACAACTACAACTCCATTCCTGGAATACCATGCATACCCAAAATCTGCGAAATCTCTCCACTATGAAAAAGGTCATGCTCAATGAGATGCCAAATGATCCATTGGCGTGTGAAAGGATCCGGCTCACCCGGATCAGGATTTTCATTCGGAAAGGTATTTGCTAAATCTACCGGAGTCCATTGCATTAAGGCTTCTTGTAGAATTTGCCAAGAATGCCGCAGACCCTCAACTAATTCATCCGCTGAACGCTTGGGCATTTCTGGGTGATCCCACCTGCTGTATGCCGCAAAATGTGCGCCACCAAGCCCCATGACCCTATGACACCACCGCGCTCGCGCGCCTATGATATGCAAGCAGTTTTCTTCAACACTTCGCAAATTTGCCGACGATTTAAATGTGAGCTGCTCTGCGCTTAAAGGCGCGATTGCTTTGATCAACGCTTCTTGAGAAACATCCCAACCTTGATAAAATTGCCAAACATTAGACGCTGTTTCAGACATACCTAAGTTCTCCTTATAAGATGAATGTTCCGGAAGGGAAAGCGCCAGATACTCATTCTAATATCAAGCAGTGGCGCGGCGCTTTTTTATCTTCCTTGCACAAGAGTGCTATAGATATCATAACGGCTAATCGGATGTTTTTGCTAGGTATGCGTCTGCAAAAAAAATTTTCTTCCAGCACAACTTCCTTGTGTTTTCAATAAGTTAAGGGAATTATCAGTAGGTAAATATCCCCATGGTTATATATTGCATAAGAACAGATAACCATGGTTGCGTAAAGTATCTATTCACGGCCGGCAAAGGAATATGTTGCATGAAATCTATAAAGTCGCTGTGGCTAAGTAGCGTTGTTCGCCCGTCGCAGATGTTCGGCTCTTTCGCGGACGCCAAGCATGCACTTGCGCATCATGATGATATCGCCGATATCGATGAAGATGTTAAACACAATGATCGGTGAAAACCAAGTGTAGCGCATGCGAACACGAGTGATCAGACGAGTTTGGCCATTATTTTTCGGTTCAAGGCTCCAAAGCCACGTAACTGTTTCATCAGGATTCCACCAAAGCATCCATTCATTCACTGCGAAATCCTTGATCCAGACGCCGATTTTGCCATTAGGACTCATCGGAATGAGGTCACCTCGCTGTGGGCGCTGATACTGCGGTAAAATTTCTTTGGCGCTTGGTTTTCCTAAATTATCGAACCAATCATAACTATACCATCCGGCCCGCTTATTGCCTATCTGAACGATCCATGGCCAAATGTCTTCGGGTAGCGCCTGAATTGTTATAGCGCGAGTTGCATTAAATGCCGGTGATTTGACGATATCATCACCGGGCTGCTGAGCCGCAACGTCCGCATCAGTTGCCCCCCATCGAAGCTGCCAAGGACGATACAGCGCAAAATAGCAGACCAAAAGAATGATGATTCCAGGAATGACGAAAAAAATCACAAAAAACATCCACCTTTCACGTATCTTGTTCATAATAACAGGTTTATCTCTCATTTGTATCACAAAAATAAGAGATAATATCACAGAATGGTTGATTAAAAGGTCAATTTCTTGCAATCAGCAAAACATTATTTGATACTATGTTCATAGATTTAGGCATATTTCTTAATTATCTCTTGCAAGTTATAATATAAGAGATGATTATTTTCATTTTAAATGATTTTGGAGGCAACCTATGACAGACGCGCCGGCGCCTCTTTATGTTCACAAAAAGTATGATCATGAACCGCGCAATATCAATGATCAGCATCAAGAAGAAATGCGCCAAGGCATCAATTCCCGTGTTGCTGTTTGGATAACAGATAATGTTGGAACGATGCAAACCGCCTATATCTTTGCAGGTTTGGCAATTATTGGTCTTTTTGGCGTATTGGCTATTCTCAATCCCAGCGTTTACACGTTTATCGCTTGGCTTTCGCAAACATTTCTGCAATTAGTTTTATTGCCGGTAATTATGGTGGGGCAAAATGTGCTTAATCGGCATGCGCAGTTACAGGCAGATGAAATGTTTCACAATGTGCAAAGAACGCTCAATGACTCTGAGCAGATGACCATGCATTTGGAAGCGCAGGATCGCGAACTTGTGAAGCAAACTGCTATTTTAGCGGCAATCCAGCAAAATCAAGGAAAAGAGCTTGAAGAGCACACACGAATCTTGACAGAACAGGAAAAAAAGATTGCAGGGTTGATTCAAAATATCAGCGATCTGCATCAGATTGTCAGGGAGAATGACAGACAAATTGCTCAACTGCTCAATGTATTAAAAGACGCGCGCTAAATCTGGAGAAATAACTAAAAGGGGATACATATGGCAAAGTAACACAACGATGCACTCTTGCGGCAACTCCGAGAAATGCGGAACATTGATCAGTGTTCTTCATCCATGAAGCTGACAAACTTTATCAAAAATATTTTCCACAAAGGGGGATCATGCTAAAATGGCAAAGAAAAAACAACCAACACATCAGCAGATTGGGAAGCTCCCGCCGATGTATCGCTTCTTTCTCAATCCCTATCAGGACATGCGCTGGAGCAAATGCCCTCAGTGTGATGAAAAAATGCATCAGCGGAAATTCGTATTGTTCATCCATATCGAATCGAATTTACCGCTTAACCTCAATAAGAACTGCCGATATTGTCCTCATTGTGATCTGCTCATTGCGCACCAAAATGACATGGAGCAGGTATTGAGTCATATATGTGAGAAAGAGATTGGCAGTGATGAGTACCTGGTGCTTGGAACAGTGGAAAAAAAGGTGTGGAAGCGTGGCGACCAGCAGACAATCATGTTACAGGAAGCTTTGGATGCAATGCATGATTTTAAAGAAGTCATCACGTTTAAGGTAACTGGAGGCTGGATGCCACGAAATGCCAAGCGATAACGGGTCCAATAAGATATCCAGCATAACCAGGGATACGTAAGGGGCGGTAGCCCCTTGCGCGGGGTTTGGGGTGTCCCCAAAATCTCTTTTATTTTAAAATCTTACCAAGGAAATATTGATGGCTAGGCATTTTATCAGCTATTGACGCGCAATTGTGCCGTTTTTCATGCAGGAATTTACACTACGGAAGCTGCCGGTCTTCAATTTCCCAAAGATGGTCGATTACATGCCACGCCATGCGGCGAAGTGTGTATGGAATCGGCCAGCCACCAGGAAGAAGAGAAGACTCATCAGAAGATTTGCGCAAAACGGCGGCAATTTCCTGGCGGAAGGCAAAACGCGCCACTTGGTCATCATAGATAAAAGGCTTGTTGTATATCCCAATCTTTCGCCCATAAGCTCTTTCTGCCTCAAGGACATGATGCGCAATATCATCACGATCTCTTCCACCACCACGCGGCCCTTTTCGTAATTGAGCAGCAGAGGAAACGATGGTTTCATCAAATAGCTCCCAAGCTGCTTGAAGGAGGCTAATATTTCTTTGCAAAGTGGGTATATCAGTTGGCTGCATATCAGCAGACACAATAAGATTTGGAGCGCCAAATTCAGTGGTAGCATTTCCTTGAACACGCTCGGCTACAACAACTTCATCAACAACAAAAGCTACTTTCGCTCGATCGGTAATCTTGCTATAGCGTGGCGCAAAAACAAGAAGCGCTTGCACAGCGTCTTCCTCAGTTTTGCCGGAGCGAGACCAGCCCGGCCATTCAAGTGAACATGCAAAGGTTTTCTTTTTACCTTGTTCAATATAAATTGTCGTCAATTGTTTGATAATTCCCTTCTCAAGCTTTTACACATTGTATCTCTGCCTTAAGATCTTTGCATGTTGAATGTTTTTTGGGTCATCCTCACCAAATTTATTCACATGCCATCATGCTGCAAAATAATTTGTGCGCCGAGGACGCCGCGAAAATGAGTATGACACCCCGCATGATTTGAAACGCAAGATGAAAATAGAAGGGGAAAGAATGAAGCAGAATTGCAGGTAAATGGCGGAGAGGGAGAGATTCGAACTCTCGGAAGGGGGTAACCCCTTCAGCGGTTTAGCAAACCGCCGCACTAGACCTCTATGCGACCTCTCCAAGGCGACAAGTGTCTGTACATAGTGTAACATACCTGCGCCATAATGTCAAGCGGCAATTGCCGGAATACCAGTAACAACTAAGGTGACGCGAATAGTGTCTTGCAATTGATTATCGATAACTGCGCCAAAAACACAGTGGGCGTCTTCCGCGATGATGGATGAAATTGTTTGGGCTATTTCAGTTACTTCAGTAAATGACATATCCGGGCTTCCGGTAATATTTACCAGCGCCCGGCTTGCTCCGGCAATTTTGGCGTCCAGCCAGGAACCGCGCATGGCGTCATCAACTGCGCGGGCGGCGCGATTTTCACCGCTAGCCTCACCCACGGAAAGCAGACCTGGGCCGGCTCGCAGCAATGCGGCGCGGATATCGGATAAATCGACATTAATTAAGCCCGGTTCCGTTACAATATTTACGATGCCGGCAATGCCGCGGTGAATCAATTCATCTGCGCGCGCAAAGGCGTCGGTCATACTAAGCGAGGTGCTGGCGACACGCAGCAGCGCGTCATTTGGCATAACAATCAGTGTATCCACGCATTGCGCCAGCCGCTCTAATCCCTCTTGCGCCATTTTCATTCTGCGGGCGCCTTCAAAAGAAAACGGCAGGCTTGCCACACCGATAGTTAATGAACCAATTTCGCGCGCTATGCTTGCCACCACCGGGGCAGCGCCGGCGCCGGTTCCCCCGCCGAGACCGGCAATAACGAATGTAATATCACTGCCGCGCAGCAACGCCGCAATATGGTGCCGATCTTGTATGGCGGCTTGCGCGCCAAGCTCCGGATCTCCCCCGGCGCCAAAACCGCGAGTTAAACTTTCGCCTAAACAAAATATTTCATCGGCTTGCGATCGCTCTAAAGATTGCGCGTCGGTGTTCAGCGCCAGCAGCCGCACGGCGTTTTCTTTAATATGGCCGATTCGCTCCAGCGCATTTAATCCTGCGCCGCCTACGCCAGCAATGGTTATACGCGGCCGCAGATCCGGACGTGATGCGCTGGGCATTTGGTAATTGATCTCCGCAACGTCTGAATCTAGTTCTTCTGCTACATCCGGATATACTTTTGCGGGCATCCGGCTGTGGTCTTGTATTGGTTTTTGCGGCCTGGGTGAATGTGATGTTTTTGAATAAAATCCTGCGTGATCCGACATATTCCGGAAATCCTTTCCTGATTGCGCTGTATCTTATGTATTCAGTATACAAAACATCTGCTAACAAATAGGAATAGCGGCTGATATTTGGTTTTGCCGCGGTTATTGCTGCGGAGCATCTGTAATAGTTTGCAGCCAATCAGCGCCATAGCGGCAGTATAATAGCGCCGCGCCTTCCCGCACACCAAATTGAGTGGCATAAAAACGGTCTGCGCCGCGAGCTGCAACTATTTGGCTCCAGGCTGCTGCGCCGCTAATAGCAATTCGGATATAATGTTCCGGAATATTGGTTATTTCATGTAGCATTTGGGTAGAATGAGTTTGCGCCAGCGATAAAATTTCCTCTAAATCCGATACAGTTATTATTTGCCGGAACTTGCCTTCGGGATTAAATCTTGCAATTGCGCCGGATGATCCGCCGCTGCCGATGATTATGCCGGTTCGCGCCGGAAATGATTCCGCAGCTAAAATGCGCTGTGCTATTTGCTGCATACGCAGAATATCTTCCGCAATAAACGGATCGCCTGGCTGTACTTGGTCCAACAGATACCCGGATCCTAAATGAATAGATTTTTTCCAGTGAATTATTTCACCGGCGCCATCTACAATTTCGCAGCTTCCACCGCCTAAATCTATCACACTTACCGACTGCTCTCCTAAAGCAAAATCTGCGGTTGCGCCAATAAAACTTAGTGTAGCTTCTGTATCACCTGAAATTAATGCTATCGGGGTTCCTGCGGCGTTTGAGAGCATATGCAGCGCGTATTCAGCATTTTGCGCCGCGCGCACGCCTTCTGTTGCCACGAAAATCTGTGCAGCGCAGTGGAACTGTTCGCCGGTTGCTTTCATAGATTGCAATACGGCTGCTGCGCGCTGTAATTTTGCGTCGCTGATTTTGCCGAATGCGTTTGTATCTTCACCAAACCGAAGAATTTCGGGTTTGCGGGCTAAAATTGCAATGGAATTGCCCTCAATATTGGCAATAATTTGGTGAATGGTGTTGCTTCCGATATCTGCCGATGAAATGAGCATCAAAAAACTGGCTTCCTGTAATTCATATGTAGCACTTATTTAAAGTATACGATCAGTGTACACAAACAAACGAAACTTGGTATAATATGTATAGTATAGTTTGGCGCCGAAGCAATAAAAGGGAAGCAAAGAGAACGGCGGTAAACGTTATACAAAATATGCTGCCTTGTGAAGCGGCAGCGAAACCGGGCAGCATAATAAAAATTTCTACGTGTTTGGGAGATTTGGATATATGGTTTTTCCATCACGAGCGGCAGAACGCAGTAAAGTAATAACCCTCGAATTGTTAGATGAAATTTTTCGCAACTGCTCACCTCGAAATTTTCAGGTCCGCCTTTGGGATAATACTTTGTGGAATAGCGGCATGACTTCTTCTCCGGAATTTACGATTGTGCTGAAAAAACCTGGTTCACTGCGACAAATGTTTTTGCCGCCGACGCAGTTGAATTTAGGTGAAGCTTACATTTATGATGATTTTGATATTGAAGGCAATATCAAAGCAGTTTTTGCAATAGCCGAACAAATTGCAACTAAAATTACTCATCCCGCCGAACAGATGCTCATCGGCGCTAAAATGCTTACACTTCCGCGCGAATCGCGCAAAAAGATTCAAAAAGCAGTGCGTGGCCATGGAGATTTACATTCCGCAACCCGAGATCGTGAAGCAATTGCCTATCACTACAATCGGCCGAATGAATTTTATCAGTTGTTTCTTGATTCGCGGATGGTATATTCCTGTGGATATTTTCATAATTCCACAGATTCATTGGAGATGGCCCAAGAACAGAAATTGGATTATATTTGCCGCAAACTCAGGCTGCAGCCCGGCGAACATCTGCTGGATATCGGCTGTGGCTGGGGCGGATTATTGATGTATGCCGCCGAGCGGTACCATGTTCGCGCAACCGGCGTAACACTGAGTGAAAATCAGGCAGTGTATGCGCGCGAGGTTATAAAACAAAAGGGTCTTGAAGCAAATTGTACTGTGTTGCTGCAAGATTATCGCGATATTCAGGCGCCAAAAGAGAAATTTGATAAAATTGTTAGCGTTGGCATGTTTGAACATGTTGGGTCGGATATGCTGCAAAACTATTTTGAAACTGTCAAAAATCTGTTGAAACCGGGTGGGGTGTTTTTAAATCATGGAATTGCGCGAAATTATGCGACGCCTCCGATTCAGGATAATGATTTTATTTCCTACTATGTATTCCCCGACGGTGAATTACTGACTTTAAGTGAAACGATAAAAGCCGCTGAAGCAAGCGGATTTGAGGCGCGTGATGTGGAGAATCTGCGTGAACATTATGCATTAACGCTTTCACGCTGGGTAGCAGCATTAGAGGCAAACGCTGATTCAGCGCGTACCATAACCGATGACTTTACCTATCGCATTTGGCGATTGTATATGGCTGCTTCAATGTATTCTTTCCAAATTGGCGACAATAATTTGTTTCAAATTTTGCTGGTTAATAGCCCGCATGGCGCATGTAATCTGCCTCTACGCCGTTCGGATTGGTATCTTTAATACAATGCCGCAAAATTTCTTTGGTTTCATCGTAACTACTCAGAGAGTACCCAAAGTTTTGCGTAAGAGGGACAAATACCACAAAACGAACTCCACATGATGAAGATCTTTGATATTTTCATCAGGATGAAGACCAACAAAGCGGAGCAACGCGAGTGCCCCATAGCGCCTATTGTTGAACAAATACTGCACGGTCACGCATGGGTGGATGTGGGGAAACGAGCCACACGATTATGAACTTTAACAATTTTCATCAGGATGAAGGCCAACAAAGCGGAGCAACGCGAGTGCTCTATAGTGCCTGTTGTTGAACAACCACCGCACGGTACACGTGGGTGGAAGTGGGGAAACGAGCCACACGATTCATCGTGTGGTGTTCGTTTTGTGGCCGCCCAACCACCTACACCGCTCCGAAGCACAAGCGCCGCCACATATCGTTTAATTTAGAGCATACGCAGCACGGTACACATGAGGCCATGCAATCCGGTAGGGGCGACCCTTGCGGTCGCCCTTGCTGCCCGGCTACTAATATTTTCCATCGGAAAATAAAATAAAAAGATATTTTTGGGGACACCCCAAACCCCGCGTAAGGGGTTACCGCCCCTTACGTAACCTCATGTGTATTGTGCGATGGTACTTAAAAAATATTTTGGGGACACCCCAAACTCCGCGCAAGGGGCATCCGCCCCTTACGTAACCCCATGTGTACCGTGCGGTGGTTATTTATAAAATAATATTTGGGGACACCCCATGTCCTGAGGGGCTACTGCCCCTTACGAATCCCTGGTTTTCTGGGTAGTTATGCTTCTTCTGCTGCAAAATTTCTGCTGTTGCTATTGATGAAACGGCGTAATATGGTTTGCAGCGCAAAAAATAACCTGCGGAAAAGGAGGATAATCCGCAGGCGATTTTTTGAAAGATTCCTTTAAAAGGAATGTATTTCTATGGAAGGGTTACTTCAAAAATGACATTTGCCCAGTTGGCGTACTGATTACCATAGCCGGAATCAGTTGTTTGTGAAGCAAACCAAATGTTTCCGGTTACCGGATCCAGCGAGCCGGCAGAATAGTTGCCCCATTGGCCAAGACCACCGAAAGCAGCGGTGCCGGTGAAACCATTATCCGGATATGTGCTGCTGAATACACTGTTCAGGTCCGGGCCAAAAGGCATGTTCGGACCCAAGCGTAATGCATAGCCAACGCTCATGTCGGTTGTTGGCCCGCCATAGGTGAATACCATAGCGCCGTAGCCATCCGGTTTAATTTCTACATGCGGGTACAGCAAGCTGACAGAATCTGCCGCTAAGTAGCCCTGTGAAGTTATGTGAGAAGCGGATGTAATATTGAAGTTGGAGTCCAAAACTGGTTTAACTTCAAACCATGCAATACCATCTACCGGGGTACCTAAAACATGTACGGTTGTACACAATGCAGTGAATAACTGACCGTTGATATATTCAACTTCCTGAAGCGCGTCGTAGTCGGCGTTAATCAGTCCGGTTGTTACTGCGCCGCATCCTATACAATAACCGGCTGGTGTCTGCGGGTTAATCGGAAAAGCATAGTATTCGCTGTTTACCTGAGCGGCGGTTAATGTGGGAACGCCACCGGTAGCAACTACACCAGGATTGCTTAAAGACCATACTGCCAATGTGTTTGCGCTGGTTCCCGAGAAGTCGGTAGACATAGCAAACAATTCAGCGTTCAACTCCTGACGTTTGACTGCCGGCTGGATGTGAAAAGTTTTGTTGCCCATGAATGTAATCATTGAATATTCAACTACCTTTGGCGCGCTGCCGGAAAGCAGAGCGGATTTGGACACAGCCCAAATGTCTGCGCCGTTAGTTCCGTTACGGCTTAGTGGGAATTCATTTGCAGTCAGGTACATATTGAAGCCATCCATACCGATGGTTGGATAATCTGGAATGCATGGGCAACCGGGATCGCTGGCTGCGGTGGTGTTCAATGCATACACATTCCAAGCGCCTATTGGGTTATTGGTTTGGCTGACAGCAAAATTGATTTCTGAGGCAGTGTTAGAGAATGAGAATGCAGTAACAAACCAGCGGCCGGAAGGCGCATCGTACAATATACGTGGATCATTTACGGACCAGTACAAAGGTATTTGCAAAAATGCTCCCAATAGAATAGTATAGGGATTTTGTGCAACTCCAGATGTGTTATAGATCATTCCAGATCCGTTAACCATGTTGAAAACATAGCCATTGCCTTGTGCCATGCCTTCATCAGAAGGTTCATTAATGAGTGCGATAACTGTAGCATTCAATGCAGCGTCTACACCCATGAATTGAGTGGTAACAGGAGAGCTGCTTTTCGGTTTCACACCGTTAATTTTTGATGGGTTGACGCTTGGAATTACTTTTGTCGCAGATGATTTTGTTTTTGTTGGTTCAAGATTGTCAACAAAAGTTTGCTCTTTCTGCAGTTGCGCAATTTGCGCGGGAGTATATTTAACAGCAGGATTTTTTGCTAATTGGGCAAGATTTACTGTTCCGACCTTCACAATGGTCGGATGATTTACTTTATATGTTGTTAAGGCTTTGGGAGAAACAGCTGAAGCCGGGGCAGATGTGAAATGGGAAACGCCAAGGAGCAAGGTAAGAACCATTACAATAGCTCCGAGAGAAAACGTGGTTTTACCCTTTGTTCCGGATAAACACATAAATGAGATTCCCTTTCTGTGGCCCATTGCAGCTTTATGCTAAAGCAATGGAATGGTAAGTGAATTTCGTAAAAATTTTTCGATAGACAGGATTTGATTTAAAAGATTACCGCTAAATCGTAAACAAGGAAGCAATGGAACATATATTTCCCCCTTGGTTAAATGTTAATTAAACTGCTTGCATGCTTCCTTGCAAGTACTATCCCACATTTAAGTTTTTTTTACGTTTTGTAGGAGAAATATCCTACAGTATGTAAATAATTAATACAATTTTATCATGTTGTGTTTTGAAAATAATGGGTAAAAAATAACCTGCGGAAAAGGAGGATAATCCGCAGGCGATTTTTTGAAAGGTTCCTTTAAAAGGAACGTATTTCTATGGAAGGGTTACTTCAAAAATGACGTTTGCCCAGTTGGCGTACTGATCACCATAGCCGGAATCAGTTGTTTGTGAAGCAAACCAAATGTTTCCGGTTACCGGATCCAGCGAGCCGGCAGAATAGTCGCCCCAGCGGCCAAGACCGCCGTAAGCAGGTGTGCCGGTGAAGCCGTTATCCGGATAGGTGCTGCTGAATACGTTATTGAGATCCGGGCCAAAGGGCATGTTTGGACCCATGCGCAGCGCATAGCCAACACTCATATCGGTTGTTGGGCCGCCATAGGTGAACACCAATGCGCCCCATCCATCCGGTTTAATTTCCACGTGCGGGTACAACAAGCTGACAGAATCTGCCGCTAAGTAGCCCTGTGAAGTCATGTGTGAAGCGGATGTAATATTGAAGTTGGAGTCTAAAACTGGTTTTACTTCAAACCATGCAATACCGTCTACCGGGGTACCAAATACGTTTACGGTTGTATCCAGCGCAGTGAATAACTGGCCGTTGATGTATTCAACTTCTTGCAGCGCGTCGAAGTCGGCGTTTACCAATCCGGTTGTTGCAGCGGCGCATCCAGTGCAATATCCAATTGGAGTCTGCGGGTTAATCGGAAATGCATAGTATTCGCTGTTTACCTGAGCGGCGGTTAATGTGGGAACGCCACCGGTAGCAACTACACCAGGATTGCTTAAAGACCATACTGCCAATGTGTTTGCGCTGGTTCCCGAGAAGTCGGTAGACATAGCAAACAATTCAGCGTTCAACGCCTGGCGTTTGACTGCCGGCTGAATATGATAGGTCTGGTTGCCCATGAATGAAACCATCGAATATTCAACAACGTTTGGTAATCCGCCGGAAAGCAGAGCCGATTTAGACAATGCCCAAATATCGGCGCCGTTGAATCCGCCGCTGAGCGGGAATTCATTTGCGGTCAGGTACATATTGAAGCCATCCATACCGATGATTGGATAATCCGGAATGCATGGGCAGCCGGGATCGCCGGATGCGGTAGTGTTCAAAGAATACACATTCCAAGCGCCGGTTGGGTTATTGGTTTGGCTGACAGCAAAATTGATTGCTGAAGCAGAGTTAGAGAATGAGAAGCCGGTAACAAACCAGCGGCCGGAAGGCGCATCGTACAATACGCGCGGATCACTTACGAACCAGCCTGAAGTTACATTTAAGAATGCACCCATTGAAAATGCGTTGGGGATCTGTGCAACACCGGAGGTGTTGTAGATATTACCGGTCAGATTGACCATGTTGAAAACATAGCCATTGCCTTGCGCCATGCCTTCATCGGGCGGTTCAAGATCGCCACCGATAGTAGCAAAGTTCTGTGCGGCGTCTACACCCATGAATTGAGTGGAAAGAAAAGAGCCACTTTTCGGTTTCACACCGTTAATTTTTGATGGGTTGACGCTTGGAATTACTTTTGTCGCAGATGATTTTGTTTTTGTTGGTTCAAGATTGTCAACAAAAGTTTGCTCTTTCTGCAGTTGCGCAATTTGCGCGGGAGTATATTTAACAGCAGGATTTTTTGCTAATTGGGCAAGATTTACCGTGCCGACCTTCACAATGGTCGGATGATTTACTTTATATGTTGTTAAGGCTTTGGGAGAAACAGCTGAAGCCGGGGTAGATGTGAAATGGGAAACGCCAAGAAGCAGGGTAAGAACCATTATAACGGCCCCGAGTGAGAACGTTGTTTTACCCTTTGTTCCAAATAAATGCATTTGAGATTCCCTTTCTGTAGCCCATTGCGGCATTATGCTAAAACAATGGAATGGTAAGTGAATTTGTAAAATTATTTTGGACCCAAGGCTTAATTAAGTTTACTTCTATAATCTGTAAACTTTCGTCGGAAGCGGTATTTCTGAATTTTCCTCCTTTAAAAGGTCAACATATAGCTTTAACATAACGCTTCCTCGAAAAAACTATCGCATATTTCGGATGGAATAACGTTTTAATAGGAGAAATATCCTATAACATGTAAATTAATAACAAAATTTTATCATGCTGTGTTCAGGTCTTGAATAAAGGTGAAAAAAACAGTCCGCGGAAAAGGGGGATATTCCGCGGACTGTACTTGGTTGAAGAGTTCTTTTATAAAGAATGCATTACTATGGAAGGGTTACTTCAAAAATGACGTTTGCCCAGTTGGCGTACTGATCACCGTTGCCGGAATCAGTTGTTTCTGCGGCAAGCCAAATGTTTCCGGTTACCGGATCCAGCGAGCCAGCAGAATAGTCGCCCCAGCGGCCAAGACCACCGTAAGCAGCTGCGCCGGTGAAGCCGTTATCAGCATAGGTGCTGCTGTACACTGTGTTCAGGTCCGGGCCAAAGGGCATGTTCGGACCCATGCGCAATGCATAGCCAACGCTCATGTCGGTTGTTGGGCCGCCATAGGTGAACACCAATGCGCCGTAGCCATCCGGTTTAATTTCCACGTGCGGGTACAGCAAGCTGACAGAATCTGCCGCTAAGTAGCCCTGTGCAGTCATATGGGAAGCGGATGTAACATTGAAGTTGGAGTCTAAAACAGCTTTCACTTCAAACCATGCAATACCGTCTACCGGGGTACCGAACATATTTACGGTTGTATCCAGCGCGGTGAATAACTGGCCGTTGATATATTCAACTTCCTGAAGCGCGTCAAAGTCGGCGTTAATCAAACCGGTTGTCGCGGCAGCGCATCCGGTGCAATAACCGGCCGGAGTCTGCGGGTTAATCGGATACGCATAGTATTCGCTGTTTACCGAAGCGGCGGTTAATGTAGGTGTGCCACCGGTAGAAACAGCGCCGGGGTTGCTTAAAGACCATACTGCCAATGTGTTTGAGCTGGTTCCCGAGAAATCGGTAGACATAGCAAACAGTTCAGCGTTCAACGCCTGGCGTTTGACTGCCGGCTGAATATGATAGGTCTGGTTGCCCTGGAATGAAATCATTGAATATTCAACAACGTTTGGTGTGCTGCCGGAAAGCAGTGCGGATTTGGACACAGCCCAAATATTAGATCCGTTGAATCCGTTGCCGCTGATCGGGAATTCATTCGCGGTCAGGTACATGTTGAAGCCATCCATACCGATGATGGGATAGTCTGGCAAGCATGGGCAGCCGGGATCGCTGGCTGCGGTGGTGTTCAATGCATACACATTCCAAGCGCCGGTTGGGTTATTGGTTTGGCTGACAGCAAAATTGATTGCTGAAGCAGTGTTAGAGAACGAGAAACCGGTAACAAACCAGCGGCCGGAAGGCGCATCGTACAATACGCGCGGATCACTGATGAACCAGCCTGAAGGTACACTCAAGAAGGCTCCCATTGAAAATGCGTTGGGGACCTGTGCAACACCGGAGGTATTGTAAATTTCACCGGTTACATTGACCATGTTGAAAACATAGCCATTGCCTTGCGCCATGCCTTCATCGGGTGGCTCAAGATCGCCGCCGGTAGTTGCGGCATTCAATGCAGCGTCTACACCCATGAATTGAGTGGTAACAGGAGAGCTGCTTTTTGGTCTTACACCGTTAATTTTAGTTGGGCTGACGCTCGGAATAACTTTTGCAGCAGAGGATTTTGTTTTTGTAGGATCAAGATTGTCAACAAAAGCTTGCTCTTTCTGCATCTGAGCAATTTGCGCGGGAGTATATTTAACAGCAGGATTTTTTGCTAATTGGGCAAGATTTACTGTACCGACCTTAACAATGGTCGGATGATTCACTTTAAAAGTTGTTAAGGCTTTGGGAGAAACAGCCGAAGCCGGGGCAGATGTGAAATGGGAAACGCCAAGGAGCAAGGTAAGAACCATTACAATAGCTCCGAGAGAAAACGTGGTTTTACCCTTTGTTCCGGATAAACGCATAAATGAGATTCCCTTTCTGTGGCCCATTGCAGCTTTATGCTAAAGCAATGGAATGGTAAGTGAATTTCGTAAAAATTTTTTCGATAGACAGGATTTGATTTAAAAGTTTACCGCTAAATCGTAAACAAGGAAGCAATGGAACATATATTTCCCCCTTGATTAAATTTTAATTAAACTGCTTGCATGCTTCCTTGCAAGTACTATCCCACATTTAAGTTTTTTTTACGTTTTTATAGGAGAAATATCCCATTAATATCCTAAGTTCCCGAAAAGTGTAACGAGGGAGGTTCAACTCCTAAAGCCTTGAAAAGACCAACCTGCTTTTCAGTCATCTCACCAAGGATACGACCAT
>JAJYBV010000076.1 GCA_021778805.1 Chloroflexota bacterium
TTTGTGTTTTGCCATACTTGTTTCCCTTTGTGCTTCTCTCTGCTTTTAGTATGCCTCATTTTGTTCCTTTTTGCTCATCCTGCGTAAGGTGAGTTATTATCAGTCTTTTTCAACTAATACCCCGGCGCAGCAATGCGATTCCAGTTCAGATTTCAGCAATGCACAAGGCTCACATGCAACCTATCAATGCAAATCGAATGGCGCGCTGTATACCACCACCGATAATGCACAAATGTTTTTCAATGAATCTGATACAAATGCGCAGTTTCCGTCGTCTTATGAACTTTCGGTATCTGCTCAGTTTGTTACATCGCAGGAAACTGTTTCAGTTGGTTTTGAAGTACACCACCAAGATCCGCACGGCGGACAAATATTTTTGCTGAGCAATAACGGTTTATGGGAAGTAACTCGCCTGGGAACAGATAATAAAACCTTAACTGTGCTGGCTAGAGGATTTTTGAATAATTTACCTTCGACCGATTCTATCAGCGCAAATGTTCAGGGGGAAAATATCATATTCAGTGTAAATGGCAAACAAGTGATCAGCCTTGCTGATACCACGTATTCTACCACTCATGATATTTTGCTGATGTATTATAATAATGATCCCAATGGAAACTCTGCTTCGGTTTTATTCTCGAATTTTTCGTTTAAACCCGAAAGCGGCTCCGGATTGGCTTCTTCCGCAGTGGCGGCAACTGCTACTGCCGAGGTTCAGCCATCGTATACACAGCCCTATACAGCACAAATACCTGGTCCGGGTTGTGATACCGGCGCTGGTCAGTGGGCAAGCCCCAATTACGACACTCAAGTAACAACAACCTTTCAATGCGGCGCAAATGCCTTAGAGATAACCCAGCCGGATCAAACAAATATTGGTTTAATCCGCTATTTAGGTCAGGGGTATTTGTTGCCGGTAAATTATAAGGTTCAAGTAACCGAAGATTTATCTAAAGCAAATAATGGCTGTGGTGTTATAAGCACGCGGCGCAATGCCAGCGGTATGTATATTTATATTGTTTGCTCAGATGGTTCGTGGGTGATGCAGTCGTTAGACAGTAACAATAAATTTACTTCACTTGCCAGCGGTAATGTTGCCGTTGCCAAAACCTACACTGTAACCGCTGAGGTAAATGGATCTTCAATTGCCATGTATATCAATTCGGTAAAAGTTGCAGTAGCTACCGATACAACCGATACAACAACCGGAACACTTGGTTTACAAACGTTTCCGCCGCAGTCAGGCAGCTCTACGGTCGGTTTCAGTAACTTTGTCTTTACGCCGCTGCCATAGCGCCTGCGATGTTGCAGTAAAGGTATAAACTGCTGCCGCCAGCGCGCTGATTAAAAATGTTGCCGGCAGCGATAGCCATACCGCTAAAACTAAACCGATAAAAGTGATGGCCGCAGCAATACCCGACGCTGCGGCCATTGCTATGTAGGGCCGGTTTATAAGTTTTGCGGCGGAAGCGGCCGGAGCAATGAGCAGCGCAAATATCAGCAGCGCGCCGATTGTCAGTGTTTCTTCCGCTGCAATAGCTGCAGCAATTATTAAAAAAAGCACATTCAGGAAATTTACCGGCGCCCCTGCTGCTTTTGCCCCAGCTGGGTCTAACGAAGCAAACAAAAGCGGCCGGCTGATTATTGCCAAAACCAATAACACTGCCGCAGAGATGTACATGGTTAACATTGCCTGAGATGTGGAAATGCCCAAAATTGAGCCAAATAGCATGGCTGCTCCGAACGCTCCGTTGCCTCCGGAATTTGAGCGAGTGTAGATTGATAAAAACAGTGAGCCAAGCCCAAGTATCCACGCCAACACTACGCCAATGTGCGTATCGCGCGCGCGCGAAACATTTTTGTTTGCCGCCATGCTCAGCGCCGCCAATGTTGCGCCGGCAAACATTCCGGCAAAAGGATTTATACCTATGACCACCGAACCAACAGCAGAGGTAAACGCAACATGTGATAGCGCGTCTCCGGCAAAAGTTTGCCGGCGCAACAATATAAAATAGCCTACAGGTCCGCTGGCAATTGCAATGGCCAGCCCGGAAGCCAGCGCGGTTCGCATAAAATCATATGCCCACAGATCCTTGAAAGCTGTGAAGATTGACATGAAAAACATAAATGCGTTTATCTCCGCTGAGTTGATGTTATTTATTTGCGCGAACTGGGCTGCCGCGCCCATGGATGAAACGTACAGTTTCATATGTAACGAACGCTGCCGTGGTTATATAAAAACCTACAGGGTAGGGTGTGAAGAAACTTGCGATTAATCCAAACCAAACAAATACTACAGCCAGCGCCGCGCTTAAGGTAATTGCTAAGCCGGGTCTGCCTGTTGCCAGGCCGGCTGCCGCCGAAGATGTGGCAAGCAGCGCAAAGACCAGCAAAACGCCGACTATTTGCGCCGCTTCGGCGATTGTTACGGCCAGCAGCAGCAGAAAAAGAATACTGAGTGTGCGCGCCGGAACACCGTGCGCAATTGCTGAATCGGGATCGATTGAAACATACAGCAGCGGCCGGCCAATCAGCGCTATAATGAAAAGCGCTGCGGCAGAAAGCCCAATGGTAATAGCGATATCTGAAGATGAAACGCCGAGGGTTTCGCCAAAGAGAATAGACATGGTGTCGCCGGCAAACGCCGGATTGATGTTCATAAACAATACACCTAACCCCAAACTTAGGGTTAAGATAACTCCAATTGCAACATCGGCGTTTTGTGTGCGCTTATTTCCGGCAGAACCTGCGCCAAACGCAGCCAATATAGTAAAACCAAGCAATCCGGCAAAAGGCGATATCCCCAACAGCGCCGCGCCGGATGCGCCGGCAAATCCAGTTTGTGATATGGTATGCCCGGCAAAACTTTGTCCGCGTAAAACCATAAAATAGCCGATAACCCCTGCGGTTAAAGCAATTGCGGTTCCGCTGATGAATGCATTGCGCATAAACGCAAAGCTAAGCATATATTGTATTTCTGTAAAGATAAAAAATAATCCGCTCATAATAACTTTCTGCAATTGGTTAGGTATTTGCCTTCAGCGCCGCCGCCAACGCCTGCAATTGCTGTGTTTGCCAAGTTTGAAAAGATATGCCGGCAGGGTATGGTGTTTCACTAACTTGCACAATGGGAATGCCGTTTGCTTGCGCTGCTTTTACAAGCTGCATAACCAAAGGTGTTTCGTTTTGAATGTTTAAGACCAGAACCTTTATCTGTTTTTGCTGAATTTGATTGGTAAAAAGCGCCATATCATTGAATGATGGCTCTACCCCTTCGGATATATCGCGCATAAATGCAGCCGGTGATATTAATTGCATATGCAAAGCCTGCGCCATATATACAAATATGCTTTCCGTTGAACCGATCGGTACACCGGTGTATTGTGTTTGAATTGTGTGAATTTCATTAAAATAAGCCGCTAAACCGACCTGTATGTATTGTGTTTGAAGCTGCTGTAATATGCTTTTGTGTGCAGCATCCTTTGTGATTAGCGCTTGGGTAATGGCTTGGATAGCTTGCAGAACATAGTTTGGGTTATACCATAAATGCGGGTTGTCTCCTGGTTTCTTCCCAACTACCGACGCTATATTGATAATAATTTGCCCCGGTGTAGCGTTTACACTGATTAATTTTTCCATCCATGTGTCATATCCTGCGCCGTTTTCAATTACTATATTTGCTTCTGCTACTGCGCGAGCATCGCTTGTAGTTGGTTCATAATCATGCGGATCAATAGCCGGGTTGGATATAACGCTGATAACCTGAGTATTTGCGCCGCCAAGCTGCTGCGCAATGCTGCCCCAAATATTTTCTGCCGCCACCACTTTTATTCCGGTAAATTGCGAGGGTTGAGGTACAGCGCAGCCGCTAAGTGCAATTGTCAAAATAATGATTATCGCAGCTCCAATTTGCAATGCAGTGATAGGACGATAGGAGTGAACGCGCATGAGAGATATTTTCCCCGAGTGTTGTTTAAATTACGCCGAAACCTGGATTTTAATGAAGATTTTCCGGGGAAAGGCGCCAAGATTTGCATAGAAATCATAGTTATTGATACAAAGTATCAATAACTATATTAAAAATAGCATATCCGGCAAATAATTGTCAATAGAAGCTTTGGCGCGCAAATAGGCGGAATCGGGAAATACGTGCAAAATTCCGCCGTTTTACGCTTAAAAAATAGTTATTCCATAGCGGCAGCCGGCTCAGTTGGCTGGTTTGGATTAAGTGCGCTCTCTTCAGATAAACTGCTTTGACTGATTTGTTTTCCTCTCAATAATGAGATAAACGCGCCTATCAGGCATAAGAACATTGATATGTAGAAGACAGCGTGTAAGCCAACCATGAAAGGCTGCGATATCAGATTTGGGAAATATTCTTTGCCCAGCAGAACGGCTTGGTTTGCCTGTGATATCCCTAAATGCGCCATAACATTTGGCGGGAGCAAAACTCCCAAGGGATTATATCCTAAAAACGCTCCAAATAGCGCCGCAGTTGGCGGCAAATGAGCAATTTGATTTGCTGCTGCTGCCGGAACACCATATTGTGTTAATCCGGTAAATAGTGTTGCGGGCAGAGCAGAGGATAGACCCAGTGTTACTATGGTGAAAAATGCGCCGATGCTGAATACTGATGCGCTGTTTTGAAATGTTGCGCGCATACCCGAAGAAACGCCGCGCGTATTTGCCGGTACGCTGCTCATGATGGATGATGTATTGGGTGAAGCAAATAATCCCGAGCCGCAGCCAAGCAAAAATAGCAGCAAGCCAAAGAGCGGGTAATTGAAATTTGCCGGTAAAAATGTTAGCAGCAGGAATCCTGCCGCTTGAATAAACAATCCGGCGCTGGCAAAAATCCGCGAACCGAAGCGATCTGAAAGATAACCGCTTATTGGCCCCATTACAAAAAAACCTGCTAATAGTGGTGTGATGAAAATTCCTGCCCATAACGGTGTTTGATCATAACTATACCCGTGCAGCGGCAACCAAATACCTTGCAGCCAAATAACGAGCATAAATTGCAGTCCGCCGCGCGCCAAACCGGATAAAAATCCGGCAACATTTCCCGCGGCAAACATTCGTATTTTAAATAAGCCTAAGTGAAACATCGGATCTTCTGCGTTCAGCTCGATAAATACAAATAAAATCAATAGGGCAATTCCGCCGCTGAGCGCGGCTATCACCCATGGGTTGGTCCATCCCTGTGAACTGGTTCCGTATGGCTCTATTCCATAGGTTATTCCCAGTAAAAGGATAGTTAACCCTGCGGCAAACGTCAAGTTGCCCAGCCAGTCGATTTTTTGGCTTTTGCGGATAACTGCCAGTTCGCGCAAGTTAGCGTAAGCCCAGATAGTTCCCGCTACACCAACCGGAACACTGACTAAAAACACTAACCGCCAATTAATCACTGAAAGGATACCGCCTAAGATTAATCCAATAAAAGATCCGCCGATTGCCGCAATTTGATTTATCCCCAGCGCCATACCTCTTTGGTTGGCAGGAAATGCATCGGTAATCAGCGCAGCGCTGTTTGCAAGCAGGAAACCTGAACCCACTGCCTGCACAATGCGTAAAATAATCAATTCCATTGCGCCGGTGTTCCCCGTACTTGGAACCAGCGCAAGCAATAAACTTGCTCCGGAAAAAACAGCAAATCCTAAATTATACAGTTTTACTCTGCCAAACATATCTGAAATGCGGCCAAAGGTAACTAATAACGTTGAAGTGACAACCAAATATCCCAGCAGCATCCATAAAAAATAGCCGGATTCTCCGCTGCTGAGCGGATTGATGTGGATACCGTTAAAAATAGCCGGAAGTGAAATAAGTACGATGCTGGAATCTATGGTTGCCATTAAAGCGCCGATTGTTGTATTGGTTAATACTACCCATTTGTAATTTTTTCCTATGGGCTTGTTCCTTCGGCTAAGTACAACCCCTGAAGTAATTTCCGCCATGTTGCGTACCTGTTTTGTGGTTAAAAATTTGGCTGCCGGTTAGATATATTTTTGCCGGCGCCTTATCTATTTACCGTTGTATGAAGCGGCAAGTATTAATAGTATCATACGCAAAGTTTTCCGTAAACGTCAATCTTTAGATATGGATTCAGTATTTTCACCTAACGCTATTTGCGCTTGATCGTGTATGGCTTTAGCTTGTTCAAAATCGGTTTGGTAGTGTTTACTTTTGGCAACCAGCATTGCTTGTATAGAAGTGCTGCGCGCTTCGCGGAATTTTTGCAATCGCAATTGTATGGCGGCCATCCGCAATGTAATGAAACTGATTGCCGGAAAATCAATTATGGCTAGCGCCGCTTTCAGCGCTGTGTCGGTATATTCTTCTGCTTCCTCCAGTTGGTTTTCATCAATTCGAATGTCTGCCAATTGCAGGCAATAAATCATACACCGCTGCTGATCGCGCTCGCGCTTCGCAAGTTTTAATCCACACAATAAGGCTTGTTCACGCAGGAACGCCGCAGAGGGATCTTTAACTTTTCGCAGCGGCGCTATCAGCGCCAAGTTTATTTCATATATTTCACTGAAAGCGCTCATTTCATCGGCATAATTCAGGCAAAGCAATATATGCGGGGCTTCGCAGCGCAAAAGCTCCCATAATACATCGGCGGAGTTATCCGCTAAGTGTGTATGCACTGCAACATATTCTCCGATGTCCTCGGCTATGGTAACAATATAGTTTTGCGCCCATTCAATTAGCTGCATTTTCACGGTTTCTGCCGCTGAAAATATGGTTTCCGCTGATTCCTGTAAATAAGTGTTCCACTCATTGCCCGTTTCCCGTAACTTGTGCGCAATATATGGGTCGATGGAAATACGTTCGCGAATCTCTAAAGACTCCGGCAAGATTTGCGACTGCGGCGCAATGGTGTATGATAACAAACCCAGCACAACCAACTGAACGATATCTTCCGCTGAAGCTGCATCCACTATTTCTTTGCCGCTTTCGCGCGCGGCGGCAATAACATGCAAACTTGCGGCAGATGCAGGGGCGGGACTCCAAAATGCGAAAGAAAACAGCAGCCACTTTTGCGCGTCGGTTAAAAATTTTTGAATGAATTGCAGAGCTATTTTAATGCCGTTATACTCAGAGGCTCCGGCGCCCGGAGGTAAAATATCCAGCCAGTGCAATATTTCCTCTAGTTCTTGGATACTGCCGCCTTCCAATAACATTGCGGTGATGGTCATACGCAGCGCAAGTTTGGTTTTGCCGGCAAGAAACACTATTCGCTGTAAATCTATCGCTTGCGCGCGCGCGTTAAATATTGCCTTTGCAGAATCTGGGAAGTAGTCCAGCGCCTTAGCGCATTGCTGAATTATTTCCGAGCATACATTGAGAACCTCAGCTTCCGGTATGCTGTCATCTCTTGGAACAAACTGATAGGTTGTGTTAGAAGGTGTTACCGGATTTTCCATTGTAATCGCCACTCCTTTTAGATATCCCCAAATGTATGCTATTTGGTTTATTAATCTTATTGTACCACTTGTGTTATTTTCACCAAATTTTCATCTTAGTATGAGTATCATAATAATATGGATTGGCGCGCCATTTATAACGCTTGTTGCGCCATCTTCATATAATGTGCGATTTGGCTCTATTTTGAGCATAAAGATCGTAAAATAGTATTTAGAGACCTGAGCCTAAAAAAGAAATAAGTGGAATCGGGGGGGACACCCCCGGCCTGGTCAAGAGGCACGCTGCCTCTTGTGTTATGCTTTATGTATGCTCAAGTTTATAGGAAATAGATATGGCAGATCAGCCTGATCAAATTATTTTGCGGAGTTTGCAGCAAGGCAATAAAGACGCCATCGGTATTTTTATTGATCGGTATCAAACAATGCTGTTTAATTTTGCATATCGTTTTTTAAACGATTATGATCTTGCTGCTGATGTGTGTCAATTTGCGTTTATACAACTGTTTTTGCATTCCACGGAACTGAGGTCGGAAGAAGGTATAAAACCATGGCTGTTCCGCGTTGTGCGCCATCGGTGTTTAGATGAAGTGCGCCGCCGCAAAGCGCTGCCTTTTTCTATGCTGGATTCCGCAAATGATCATGATGATCGCCAGCTTGGGATGGAAAATATTCCGGATTCTCAGCCAACGCCGGAGGCGCGCATTGAGGAAGATGAACTGCAATCGGTGTTGGTCGCCGCAATTGATGCATTGCCGGAGAAATTTCGGGAAGTTGTTCGGCTGCGATATACGGCGGATTTAAGTTTTGCCGAAATTGGTAAAATTTTAGATATACCGGAAGCCACGGCAAAAACGCATTTTCACCGCGCAAAGCCGCTGCTCCGCGCTACGCTGCAGCGATATGGATTGGCGCGTTCGCAGTGAAACTTTCCTTTGGCGTTCTGCGTATTATTAGTAAGGCTTAAGTTTGTTTCATGTTCTTTTTCCTCCGGAACATGAAACAGCCAATATGGGAGCCTGTAATATTTTTTAAGGGAGACTGCTATGCCGGATTGGAATAATGATACATTTGATGACATCGATCAACTGTTTGCTCGTTTGCCTACTGTTGAACCGCCTGCATCGTTGAAACGCAATGTGTTAAGCAGCCTCTCTGCCCCATATATCGCTTCGTCGGCGGCAAAACCGGCAGCGCGGCGCAAAATATTTGTGCAGGGGCTTCTTACACCACGCGGTTGGCAATGGCTTGCTATTATGACCGGTATCATCTTTTTTGCCGGCAGTATTTGGCTAGGTTCTTCACTGGATTCCAGTGGATTTCTGTCATTGCTTGGCGAAATTTCAGGTAACCTTGGTTCGCTGGGAAGCTCATCGTATGATTATGGCAGTGCGCTGTTTGGAGCTGCTCCTTGGGCAGAGCTGGCTGTAACCTTGGTTTCACTTGTTTTGTTTATGATGGCTTCGTCCATAACCATTGATGTAAAAGCACAAAAACCGATAAATTTTGATCAGGCAATGTTGAGGAAAAGATAAATTATGGCGCTTCTTTTGAAAGGCGGTTTAGGGGCAAAACTTGCTGTGCTTGCGCTTGGAATAGCAGTTGGTGTAGGCGGAATAACAGCCGGCGCCAAATTGCATCAATTTTTTGGCATGCGTAATGTTGCTATCGGGGTAGTGCTGCAAACACAATCATCCGGGTTTACAGCGCGGTTGCGCAACGGCAGAATTGTTACCGTTACGGTTACTTCCGGTACGCAAATAATTGGTTTTAGAGACGCAAGGTTGAGTAGCGCGCAAATCCAACCGGGCATGCGGGTTTTGGTAATTTATATGAAAGGCGCATCTTCTGCTTCGGATATTCAGGCAGTGAAGATTCGTATAATAGGAAAAGGTTTTACCAGGAATTCTTTTCAACATGGGCCAAAACATAAACCAGCGCCGTAAATACCGTGATTTTCGGCGCTGATTTAGGAACATATTTAGGTAAAGGAATTATTCTTAAGCGTGACCTCCGCAACTGCAAGCGCCGCCACAGCTGCATCCCCCGGTTGATTCACCCCAATGAGATCCATCACCAAATTCACCGTCACCGGAACGTTGCGCCGCAAACATGGAAAGCAGTTTGCGCACATGGGCGCTGCTATGGCAATCCGGGCAGATGATTTCGGTGTTTTGTGCTGTCGCGAACGACGAAAGCATTTCAAAGTTTGTGTGACAATCTGTGCATAAATATTCATACATTGGCATAGAGTTGAATTGTTCTTTTCTCGATTTTTTGTGCATCGGCGCATATTTTATGTCGCGTTCCCTTTTTATTGGGAAATATTTCCGCGTGTATCATGACAGGCGCTGCTGCAAGGCGCTCGATTACTATCCCAGAAATTAAATATCCAGCGTAGCGCTGCGCGCATGTGTTTCAATAAATCTGCGGCGTGGCGCGACTTCATCGCCCATAAGCATGCTGAATGTTTCGTCGGCGTGGCTGGCGTCTTCAATAGAAACTTTCAGCATAACGCGGGTAGCAGGGTTCATGGTAGTATTCCAAAGTTCTTCGGGATCCATTTCACCCAATCCTTTATAGCGATTTACCGGAATATTTTTAAATTTAACGCTTAATTCTTTTAATTTGGCGTCTCGCTCTTCGTCGGAATAAACGTAGTGGCGTTCTTTGCCTGCCTGAATTCTAAAGAGTGGCGGCTGCGCAATATACAAGTGACCTTGTTCAATGACTTGCGGAATATTTCGGAAAAAGAATGTTAGCAGCAAAGTGCGGATATGGGAGCCATCAACATCGGCGTCGGTCATTAAAATAATATGGCCGTAGCGCAATTTCTCCATGGTAATTTGGTCCCCGATACCAACGCCAAGGGCGGTAATTAAGCTGCGAATTTCTTCATTGCCCAGCATGCGGTCTAGCCGTGCTCGTTCGACATTTAAAATTTTACCTCGCAGCGGCAAAATTGCCTGAAAATGTCTGTCGCGGCCTTGTTTGGCGCTATTGTGGACAAAAACACCGGCGGCTAAAGCAAAATTATGGGTATCAGCGACTTCAAGATCATACACATCTTCAAGGTCTGAAACTGCTTCAATAGCGGTAATGCGGTGGTTTACAGTTGCCAAGGCAGAGATATCTGCCGCAGAAAATGTGGCTTCGTCTGCGAGGTTTTCAGATTCCAACAGTTTACTATGCAAGGGCATAAGGGAATCGTTCGGCGATAGAAATTCTGCCGGCACGTAGGTACCGTTTTTCAGCATAAACAGATGGTTTGGCGTGCAAACAATACTTTGCCCGTTATCCAGCCGTAACCGCAGCACTTGTGCGCGGCTTTTCGTTTTTCGCGCATGCACATATTCAGCGACGGCGGCCTCGCCATTTGGCAGGATGGTATAGCCGTAGTGCCGGCGCCCTGCAGCTTGTTCGGCGGCGAGGTCTGCAAAGCGGATAGTTTGGCCATTAATTAAAGCGACGAGTGTATCTCCGGTAAAGCAGCCGCCGGCGCTGTCTCCCTCTACAATATAGAGTTCACTGCGTTCGGAACGGCGTTCCGAGCAGTCTGCAAGTTTACCGGGAAGGGTAGTATCCAATGCGTCTTTGCGGCGGACCAATTCGCGGGCTTTGCGTGCGGCTTCTCTGGCGCGAGAGGCCGAGAGGCATTTGTCGATGATTTTTTTTGCTTCGGAGGGATTTTCATCTAAAAATTGTGCTAGCGCTTCGCCAAGCGCTTGGTCTACCTGGTTACGGACTTCGGCGTTATTTAATTTGCCTTTTGTTTGTCCCTCAAACTGCGCTTCGGGTAATTTTACACTAATTACGGCAGTTAACCCTTCACGAACATCATCGCCGCTTAAGTTACTGTCGTTTTCCTTCAGCAAATTGGCTTTGCGGCCATATTCATTTAATGTTCTGGTTAGCGCAGTGCGGAAGCCGGTAACATGCGAGCCGCCATCGATGGTGTTTATGCCGTTGGCAAAAGAGTAAACCACTTCGGAATAGCTGTCGTTATATTGCACCGCGATTTCGATGATCGTTTTATCGATAGTTCGTTCTATGTGCAGCGGCTGAGTCATAACGCAAACGCGGCTTTTATTCAGGTGCCGAACAAAGGAACGCAGGCCGCCTTCAAAGTAATAGGTAGCTTCATTGCCGTCTCGTTCGTCGGTCATAGCGATGGTCAGGCCGCGATTGAGGTAGGCCATTTCACGGAAGCGTTGGGCAAGGATATCAAAATTATAATCGATGGTTTCCATAATGGTGAGATCCGGGTGAAAGACGGTCAATGTGCCGGAGCCTTGGGCAGATCCGATGATTTTTACCGGCGCTGCAGGAATGCCGCAATGAAATTCTTGCATATATTTTTTGCCGTTGCGAGTTACTTCAACGCGGCAATAATCCGAAAGGGCGTTTACCGCAGAAACACCAACGCCATGCAACCCGCCGGAACCCATTTTATAGCCTTCGCCGCCGAATTTACCACCGGCGTGAAGCATAGTCATCACCACTTCCAAGGTAGAAAGACCCGGGCGTTGCGGGTGTTCTTCAACGGGAATGCCGCGTCCGTTATCTTGAACGCTCACCGCGCCATCTTTAGCGATATGAATTGTAATGAGGTTGCAGCCGCCGTTAAGCACTTCATCAACCGAATTATCTACCACTTCATAAATCAAGTGGTGCAGGCCTTTGATATCAGTGCTGCCGATATACATACCGGGGCGCACGCGCACAGCTTCTAAGCCTTCAAGAATACGGATTGCGTCAGCGCCATATTCGCTGCTTTTATCCTGCTGTGATTTTTTATTTTTATGGGGGAGATTTGATTCATCAGAGTTTGCGTCTCGAAGAGCAGTCATGGTTAAAAAATGTGTTCCTTTCACCAAACTAACGCATTGCAGCGAAAGCGCCGAATCCAAGTATAAGCCGCTTATAAAGCCGGCAATTACGGGTATTCCAAGCAATTTTTCTACATATATATATGTGTTACTATATACTATTATATCACAATATACGGTTTTTTGCGAATAAATAGCCCAGATTTACATCTATTAACCTTGGTTACGGCGCAGGAAATGCGAAAATTGCGGCAAATGTTTCCCAGCATCATTTTGCTATGTGGCAGAGGTGTCTTTTGCTGCAAACTGCTCTTCTGGTGATTGAATACGGATGATAACACCGCGATTGCCTGTCATGTATAGCCGAATGCTTCCCTGTGATTCGCGGGCTAATTTTCGTCCCAAGGAACGCAGTTGATCTTGCAATATTCTTGCGGAATTGGCAGGCGCAATGTTTGATCCAAAGACTGCTTGCAAAATGGTATCGAACGGAACTGGTTTTGAGTTGCTGGCTAAAAGCATCTCTAAAATATGTTTTTCAATAGAATTAACCGTAAATTTAGCGTTATTAGCTAAATACAGAATACTTGTGGCGCTATCGAGCCGCAACATTTGGCTGGTCGAAGGCGCCGCCGCCGGTGGCAGAGGTTTTTCGGCGCTGCTGCGTTCTTTTCGGCGCAGCAGGGCATGAATGCGCGCTACTAATTCTGCCGGAGCAAATGGTTTGACCAAAAAATCATCTGCGCCGGATTCTAAAGCTTGTACCTTCATTTCAACAGCGTCGTATCCCGAAATAACAATAATCATAATATTTGGGTAATGGCGGCGCGCCCATGTGCAGATTTCAAATCCGTTTGCGTCGGGCAGAGCTAAGTCTAGCGCTAAAAGGTCCAAGGGGGTAGCGCGCATGATATCAACAGATTCGCGGGCGTTTTTGGCGGTATATGTTACGGCTCCGCTGCGCTGAATCGCCATGCGAATATATTGGGATGAATACCAATCATCATCAACAATAAGAATTGAAGGCATAAAAATGAATATTCCTTGCGCAAGGATCTTTTGAAAAAATCAGTTTCTATACTCAAGTATACTCAGCGGATGCAAATATTATTTATTTTGTAAGGTAAATTTTTAGACGTGCGGCAATATGATTGAACAATGGTGGATGCTATGAAGCAGGATCTGTAAAAAAGGGTATGGAGGCTGCGGTGAGTAAATGGTGGCGCCTCTGCAAAAGCGGCCGATGCTATAACTTGGTATAGCGCCGAAGCGGCAGAAGATAACAAAAAGAGAATCGATAACAAACATTACGTCAGCGCCAAAGAAAAAATCTGTGGAACCGGAGCAATCTGTTATAGAATGCTGATATTAAATTGTGATAAGAGCGCAGAAAAGTTAATCGATGGGAAACCCGCCATCACACTTAAAAAGCGATACAAAGTCCCCATTAAAAACATCGAGAAAATTTCGCATAGAGATGACATCTGCGTTCGAGATTGGCATGGGAAATTGGGATTGGGGGCGTTTTTCTTTTTGAGAGAAGTGAGCAAGGTATATTGCGCGATGTTGGCACTTAGAGCAAATCACCAGAACAAGCCAAGAATACTTGCGTTTTGCTAAAACGAGAAAGGTTGCCGGTTCTCCGCTGGTATGACATACTGAACACGGTCTGCGGGATAATTGTTTGCGAAGGGTATCATCATGAGTATGCATGAATGTAACCTCACTTTTCTTGAATCCTTGTCTGAAACAGACGGGTAATAGGATAATACTGTGCAACACATGAAACGATGTGTTGCACGGTTATAAGTCATCTAACGTTGGTAAGTTATTGATAAATTCTTCAAAAACTGTTGTATCCGGATTATCTTTATCCGAAAGAGCATCTCCCTTACTTAAAGTTAGTTCTGAATCTTCCAGCGAAATAGCCGCTTCATCCATCACATTTTCATTGACATATATTGGGCATTTTGCGCGCAGCGCTGCGGCAATAGCGTCGCTGGCGCGTGAATCAAAGGAGAAGATGCGGCTGCCTTTTTCGGTGGTTTGCTCAACATATATTTTTGCGTGAAAAATGTTTTCTTTCAGAGAAGTAATTTCAACGCGGGTGATGTGTGCTTGGAGAGCGGTTATGATTGATTGGAGAAGATCGTGGGTAAGAGGTCGCTCGGACTTGACGTTTTGCAGTTCAATGGTGATAGCGTTTGCTATAGTAGGTTCAATCCATATATAAAGACAGCGGCTGCCTTTGTTGTCTTTTAAAATGACAACACGCTGCTGCGGCTTATCTACAACTTTATGTACGCTGCTAACGACTAATTCGACCATTCAAGCGCCTCCTGAAGATCGATAATTTCAGAACTCTATAGTCATTATATCAAATATTTTTATGAAGCGCAATACTGCCTTGCAATGAATTTGCCGCACGCATAAAAGTCTGCTTTTTTGCGCTTGTGCAGTGTGCATAATGCATAAAAATACTATTCAGGCTACAATAAAGATACTACTCTTTTTCAGGCAGCAAAAAATGAAAAAACAGAATAACAGTACTCAGGCAGACATGTCACAGGTTCAATTTGTTCATTTAGAGTTTGTAGATATTGAAGGATCCGCAAAATCTGTGACGATTCCTATTCAGGAATTAGAAGCAACACAGCGTGACGGCCGCTGGTTTGACGGCGGCTCGATTGGCGGTTTTGCCCGCGCCAGCGAGCAGGATATGTATTTAGAGCCGGATATGAATACGTTTTTGGTATATCCATGGGAGCCGCAGCGCGCTAAGGTCATTTGCGATGTGGCGCAGCCGGATGGCGCGCCATTTGCAGGCTCGCCGCGCGGGCAATTAAAAAAGTCTGCTGCATTTGCTGAAACATTGGGCTATACGTTTCAAACGGCTCCCGAAATCGAGTTTTTTCTGCTTCATGGCTCTGATTTGCAGTCTGAACAGCTTCAGCCAATTGATAAAAGCAGTTATTTTGATGCATTTGGTGAAGCTTCCAGCGCATTTTGGCGCGATGTAATGGATAGTTTTGCCGCATTGAATATCCCCATTGAATCTTGCCATCATGAAGCCGCCAGCGGCCAATTCGAGGTAGATTTGGCGCTGCAGAATGCGTTAGCCTCGGCCGACGCCGTGATGACGGCAAAGCAAACTATTAAAATTCTTGCGCAGCGATATGGCGCGCGCGCTACCTTTATGCCGAAGCCGTTTTCCGGCGTGAATGGTTCGGGTATGCATGTGCACCAAAGGCTGGCAAAATTGAACGGCGGCGCAAACGCTTTTGCCCAGGAAAATGGTACAGACGGCGCTGAATATGGACTGTCGGATATCGGCCTGCAATATATTGCCGGTCAAATTGCCCACGCTCAAGGCATGAGCGCGGTATTAGCGCCGTTGGTTAATTCGTATAAGCGTTTTGTGCCAAACCATGAGGCGCCGGTTGAAATTAATTGGGGGCACCATAATCAAGAGGCAATGATTCGCGTGCCTAAAGTGCATTCTCAGCGGATAAATGATGTGCGTATTGAAATTCGCAGTCCCGATTCCAGCTGCAATCCTTATTTGGCGTACTGCGCGTTGCTGCGATCCGGTTTAGATGGCGTTACTCGCAAGCTTGATCCGCCTCCGCCGCGGGCTGTAGGCACGCCAAAAGCCGCTGCTTCATCGCGCATGGAATATTATCGATATATTTTGCCGCAGTCGCTAAGCGAGGCTTTAACAGCGCTGGAGCGTGATGAATTAATGACGGAAGCGCTTGGCCCATTGATTTTAAATGAATTTTTAGACGCGAAATGGCGTGAATGGAATGCATATCGTCTGGAGGTTTCGCAATGGGAGTTGCAGCGGTATTTAGATAATTAGTTAGTAACTACTCAGGAAGCGCTTTTGCTCTGCGTAAGAGGAACAAGAAATACCAGCATAACCAGAAATACGTAAGGGGCGGTAGCCCCTTGCGCGGGGATTGGGGCGCCTCCCAAAATCTCGTTTTATTTTATTTTTCCGATGGGAAATAATGATGGCAAGGTGGCCCCGAAACGCAGCGCGGTACACATGGGGATACGTAAGGGGTAGTAGCCCCTTGCGCGGGGATTGGGGTGTCCCCAAAATCTTTTTTTTATTTAGATCGG
>JAJYBV010000077.1 GCA_021778805.1 Chloroflexota bacterium
TTCCTCTTGCTGGGCTGTTGATTTGTGTTTTGCCATACTTGTTTCCCTTTGTGCTTCTCTCTGCTTTTAGTATGCCTCATTTTGTTCCTTTTTGCTCATCCTGCGTAAGGTGAGTTATTCATATGGCAGGTCGGTTTCAAGAATTTGTCCGTTTTCCATCATTATGTGAAAACTGAAATCATCCCGCGAAAAATTATGCTGATGAGAAATAACAAAAACTTGCGCAAATGAGTTGCTGATCTCCCCTTTCGTAAGCAAATCGACTAAGGCGCGGCCGCGCTCTGCGTCAAACGCGCTAAGCGGCTCGTCTAAAAATAAAAATCCCGGCTGCGTGTTTAGTTCCTGCGGCAGCGTGGCTAAAGCAAAGGCTAACCGCAAGGCAAGGGAACATTGGTCGCGCGCGCCGCCGGAATAGATGGCTTTGCCAACAAATCTGCCTGCCGATTGATCATATACCTTCAGTTTGTAACCGGATTTATCATCAGTATCAAGTTTGGCGTGATGATAGCGGCCGTTGGTAAGCTGCGGTAAAAGCGTGTTCATGTTGCGTTCGGTTACCGGTGTAATTTCCTGCGCAATCAGCCGGCGCGCCGATTGAATCATTTCCTGTGATTTAGCGTTAACCTGTTTCAGTTTTATCTTTGCGTCCAGCGCTTCACTGCATTCTTCGGTTACTAAAGTCTCCAATTGCTCATTGCTCATCTGAAGATCATTGCGTAATTTTGCTATTTGCTGCCGGGCGGCTCCAAGAGATTCCAGCGCCACCGCAGCATATTCCTCAATTTCGGAAATAGGTTCGGCGTGCGCAACCTCTGGCCAAACCTTGCAAAGATTTTGTCTGTTCAGCGGTTTCGGGACCCGTTTATGATATTGCGTCAATAATGCCCGAACATCTGCTTCCAATGCTTGAATCGTTTCTTCCTGAATTTTTATCAATTGTTCATTGGCCCCGGCGTGACGCCTTATCTCATTGTTTCGCAGAAGTTCCGCTTGCGCAAGCATTTTTTGCATTGCCTCGCCGGCGGCGTTTTCAATTGCTTGCAGCAGCGCGGCGCAGTTTTCTTCAGTAATGGTGGCGTTTGCTGGTATTTTGGTCTTTTTTGTAAGCTGCAGCTGAGAAGATGATTGTATTGCAGCGCGCGCATCTGCTAACCAAATCTTAGACCTCCCGCTTAATTGTTTGGTTAATTCTGTGATAGCGCTCTTATCCTCTGCAATTTCTTGATCAAATAAAAGTAAAGATTGGCGCAAACTGCCGATTTCGTTGTCTATCTGCTCTAAAGTCGGCGCATTTGCTGGAGATTTCCTTAATTGAAGCAGCTGTAAAACAGCATTTTGCGCCGCGTCAAGCTGTTTTTTTGTTGCAATATTTTGCTGCTGTGCTGTATCTGCCGCTTGTTTCAGCGCGTTTTCTTGCAGCGGATCCAGCAAAGTCGCGGCATTTATACGCTGTGTATGTAGTTTTGTGTTCAAACGGGCGATTTCTTCACGCACACGCAAAATATTTTGCTGCACTGTTTCGGCTTCTTGCTGCAGCGCAGAGATATCTGGCAGATTTTGCCGGAGGAGTTCAGCGTGTTGGCGGCGCGCGTCTTCTTCGGTAAATTGCTCGGGCATACCCAGCGCAACGGCGTTTTGGCGTTGTCGCTGCAATAAAGCATGATTCTGCTCTGCGCTGACTGCCGCGGCTTTGCGTTCTTCGGCGCGGATCAATTCCAATTGTTTTTGGCGCAAAAATACATCGTTCGTATTAAGAAGTTTTTGGGCTGACTGCATCCGCGTGAACATTGCCGCCGCAGCCACAGAAAACAGCGCTGCCGGAGCCAGAATATACACGGTATGAGTAAAGGCAAACAGTATACTATTCAACAGCAGCAATATTACTAAGCCGATGGTTACTCGCTGGGCTAATCGATGTTTCTGCTGAGCAGCAGCGCGCTGTGTTTCCAGCGTTTGCATCTGTGATTGTATTTCCGCGGGATCGCTGCCAGGCGCATCAGCGCTTGCGGCAGTTGCGCGTATTCTGTCGGATAAAATATCTTGCAGGCGGCGATTCCGCGATTGCTGTTCCAGTAATATCTTGCGCTGCTCATATTCTTGCAGCTGCGCTTCTTGGCGGGATAACTGCTCTTGTAAATTTGCTGATTGCAGCAGCGCTGCTTGTTTTTCCTGAATAAATTGCCGATAGGCGGTTTCGGCTTGTTGCCTCTCTTGCGCTGCGGCTTCCGCTTGTGCTGCTGTTTTTTGTTTTTGCAATATTGCGCTGCGCAGATTTTGTGCCTGCGCCATGCGGTCTTGCGCTTGTGGAATATCTTGCGATTGTGTTAATTGCGAATGTTGGGACAGTTTAGCGATTTCTTGCTGCATTTTCCTGGTTTCTGCGATCTGCGCCAAAATATTCGCAATACGGTTGCGCAGTTCGGTTAATTGGCTTCCGGTTTGTTTAAGAGTTGCTTCTTGGGAATGCGCCTCCTGTGTTTGCAGCTCAATCTGTTCTTTTTGCGCGATTGCTTGAAGCAATTCCGCGTTTGCCGAATCCAGTTTTTCTATGAGCGTTTTAGCTTCAGCGGCGCCGCGCCGCAGATCCAGTGCGCTTTGTTCCTGCTCGATAGTTTTTCGTTTCTCCAGAGCCTGCGCCAATTCAAAACGCAGCGCAAGCAATCGCTCTTCTTTTTCTAACTCAATCCGTTCTTTATCCAGCGCAAGGGAAATTTTAGTCAGCCGCTCTAAACCCAGCAGCTTTTCCACTGCTTTTTCACGTGTTTCCGGCGCCAGCGATTCCAGGCGCTCTAACTCTTTTTGCTCGACAAAACAGGAATTACGCATTGTTTCACCATCCAGCGAATGCATTTCATGGATAATACGCTGGTTTACCGCTGAGGCGCCTTCGACTGTTTCAGATAATTCCTGTTTGCGAAAGATTTTTAAAACGACCTTCGTTTGGGTTACTGCGTTTTTGCTGTTGCGCTTCAATTCGCGCCGCACGGAAAATTCTCGCTCATCATTGGAGAACCGCAGTTCGATATACCCGCTTTCTTCTTGAAAGGTAAGCAAATCCTCCAATTTTGGCCGCTGATCATCTTCGCCAACAAGCGCAGTTCCATAAAAGCCAAAATAAATTGCTTCAAATAAAGTAGATTTGCCGGATTCATTGGCTCCTTCAATCAAAACGCTGCAATTTTCAGGGAAACGCAAAGCAATGTTTTGCAAACCTTTAATATGATACGCATGGATTTCAGTTATGGTAATCATGTTGCTGAAACATCTTTCTCTCAGTTATGCGCGCCAACGAAAAATATCTATAATGGCAGAATATGCAACCAAACGATGAAACTTTGTAACAATGCCGTCTCATAAATAGGATATAATAAATTGAGCCAATTCAGTTAGAATAACTTAGTTCGTAAGGGGTATGCGATAGAATGCCGCGTTTATTAGCGAAAATAGTAGTTATTGATCCGCAGAATATAGATTCTGCCGCGTTGGAGCCGGTCGCCAAAGGGATAATTGCCAGGCAGCTTGCCGCTTTTCCCACCGAAACCGTATATGGCTTGGGCGCCGATGCGTTTAATTCTTTGGCAGTTGCGGCTATTTTCGCGGCAAAACAACGGCCGATGACCGATCCGGTTATTGTTCATATCGCAGATATGGATGATATCGCCGCAGTTACCGATGTTTCTTGGCAAGATTTACCGCCCAATGCGTTGCAATTGGCGCAGAAATTTTGGCCGGGTCCGCTGACAATGATTTTGCCGCGCGGCGCTCGCGTTCCGCTTGTAGCAACAGCGGGGAAAGACACTGTAGCTGTGCGCATGCCCAGCCATCCTGTAGCGCGCGCGCTGATTCGCATGGCCGGTGTGCCTTTGGCGGCTCCAAGCGCAAATCGATTTGGTCATATCAGCCCAACGACTGCGCAGCATGTAGCCGATGATCTGGGAACGCGCATTGCGTGGATTGTTGACGGCGGCCCATCCCAAGTGGGAGTAGAATCTACAATTGTTGATGTGACGACATCCCAGCCGACATTGCTTCGGCCCGGCGGCGTTTCAGCGGAGGAATTAGAAGCGGTTTTAGGCGAGAAATTAGCTCGGCCGGAGCGCTTTGCTGTGCAGGCAAATGAAGCTGCGCCGGCGCCGGGTATGCTGTTGTCGCACTATGCTCCGGAAGCAAAATTGCTCGTATTCCATCATAAACATATTGATTTGGCGTGGCGCGCCGCGCTGCAGGAAATTGCGGCGCAAACAAAAATTTCCCGGCGTGTTGGCGCGCTGGCTCCGCAGGAATATCTGCAGCAAGCGCTTGCCGCCGGCGCGGCCGAAGCGGCTGTGTTTGGCGCTGTTGGCGATGCTGCGTTAGCGGCGCAATCGTTATACGCCGGGTTGCGCGCACTGGATAAAGCGCAAGTTTCGCTTATCGTCACCGCAATCGGGCAAACAGACGGTATTGCTCTGGCTTTGCAAGATCGGCTTTGGCGCGCGGCCGGCGGCATAATGCTTGAAGTAGAAAATGACGATTGAAAAAGCAGTGCATTTGCTTAGTTGAAGGAGATGGCATTTTGGAACCATTCATTGGTGTTATTATGGGGTCGCAGTCTGACTGGGAAACGATGACTTTTGCAGCTCAAACATTAGATTCACTGCGCGTACCGTATGAAGCTCGGGTTGTTTCCGCGCACCGCACACCAGACTTGCTGTTTACTTATGCGGAAACCGCAGAGAAGCGCGGCATAGAGGTTATTATTGCCGGAGCCGGCGGCGCAGCGCATTTGCCCGGGATGATTGCGGCTAAAACAATATTGCCGATATTGGGCGTTCCGATATTGTCGCATGCGCTGCATGGTGTAGATTCACTGCTTTCAATCGCGCAAATGCCGGCCGGTGTGCCTGTGGGGACCTTGGCAATTGGCAAGGCCGGCGCAATCAACGCCGCGTTGCTTGCTATCAGTATTATTGCCGGCAAGCATCCGGAGTATCGGGAAGCATTGCTCGCCTATCGCGCCGCGCAAACGCAGGCGGTGTTAGATCATCCTCAGCCATGGAACGAGGCACAATAATGATGCGTATAGGTATTCTGGGCGGCGGCCAGCTTGGCCAAATGCTTATTTTAGCGGGAACACCGCTGGGTTTGCAATTTTTATGTATGGATCCTGCGGAAAATGCCCCTGTAGATAGCATTTCCGAACGGATAATTCACGATTATCATAATATCGATGCGCTGCGCGCCATGCGTGAGCAAACAGATATTATAACGTATGAATTTGAAAATATTCCTGTATTAGCGGTGCGGTACTTGGCAGAAAAAGTTCCCGTTTACCCCGGACCCGATGCGCTGGAAGTTGCGCAGGATCGCCTAAGCGAGAAAAACTTTTTTCGGGATCTGAATATACCCGTTCCTGAATATTTGGAGATTAATTCTTTAACAGACTTGCAGCGCGGTGTAAAGATAATTGGGTTGCCGGCGGTATTGAAACTGCGGCGCATGGGCTATGATGGCAAGGGACAATATATTATCCGCCAGCGCTCCGAAACTGAAGCAGCTTGGAATGAGCTTGGCGAAGCGCCGCTTATTTTAGAAGAATATATTCAATTTGAATATGAAATGTCGCAAATTGCTGTACGCAGCGCCGAGGGTGAAATTGTATTTTATCCCCTGGCGCAAAATACGCATCGGAACGGCATTTTGCGGCTTTCGCTGGCGCCTGCGCCGAACGCATCAGCGGAGCTGCAGAAACTTGCGCAAACTTATATTTCAGATATTTTGCAAAAGCTCCGTTATGTTGGCGCTTTAGCTGTAGAATTTTTTTACCGCAACGGCGCAATCATCGCAAATGAGATGGCGCCGCGTGTACATAATTCCGGACATTGGAGCATAGAAGGGGCTGAAACCAGTCAATTTGAAAACCATATCCGCGCTGTTGCCGGGCTTCCATTGGGAGCTGCCAAACCAATTGGCCACAGCGCTATGCTGAATATTATTGGCGTTGCGCCGCAAACAAGCGATATATTATCTATACCCGGAGCGCATGCGCATATTTATGGCAAATCGCCGCGCCCTTGGCGCAAATTAGGGCATATAACTATTCGCTGTTCAGATCCCGAAGAACTGGCAGCCCGAATAGAATTAGCGCAAAAACTGCTGCAAATCGGCAGTTAAATGGTACAAGGAGTTAAAAATAATAACCATGGCAACTGAATCTTCCTTTGATGTAGTTTCTAATTTTGATGATCAAGAACTAACCAACGCGCTGGACCAAACACGTCGCGAGGTTTCAACCCGATATGATTTGAAAGATACAAATTCGGAAATTATCCATGAAAAAGAACAGATTGTTCTCGTTTCCGTTTCCGATTTTGCCATTAAAAATATCCGGGATATTATGGAATCGAAATTGATAAAACGCGGTATCCCACTGAAAATTTTAAGTCCGGGTGAAATTGAAACCGCCGGCGGCGGCAAAACTCGCCAAACGTTAAAACTGCAGCGGGGTATTTCCCAAGACCTCGCGCGCGAGATTATTAAAGATATTCGTGCAGAGTTTCCCAAGATTCGCGCGCAAATACAGGGAGACGCAGTGCGTGTTATCGGAAAAAGCCGAGACGAATTGCAAGGCGTTATCAATTTTCTGAAAAAGCAAGATTATCCTGTTGCGCTTCAGTTTGAAAATTATCGCGGCTAGATTTTATCATCCTAAAAGGAACTATGCGCTATGCTATTTTCACAGGTTTTGCAGTGTTTGCCTGCAGCCGGTTTTCCGTTGAAACTCACCGGCGTTGATCCGGCATCCGTTGAGATACTCGGTATTACGTATTCTACAGAAGATGTATGCCCCGGCTGGCTGTTTGTCGCTGTTCCGGGCCGTAAAACCGACGGGCACACCTACATTGGCAAGGCAATTGAACTGGGGGCCGTTGCGGTGGTTGGTGAATTGGACGCCGCAGCATTGCATTTGCCGCCAAATATCGCTTATGCGCAAACAGCTAACGCGCGGAAAGCGCTTGGATTGCTGGCAAGTGAATTGAATAAGCGACCTTCGGATTCTATGGGTGTTATCGGGGTAACAGGCACAGACGGAAAAACGACTACTACCAATTTGATTGCCGCTATTTTTGACGCCGCGGGTTTTACCACCGGCTTTACCACTACCATTGATTGGAAAATTGGGGAAAAACGGTTTGAAAATAATACCCGCTTTACAAATTTAGAGGCGCCTGAGCTTCAATCGCTCATGGGGCAAATGCGTGACACAGGTGTACGCTACGCAATTATCGAATCTACCTCCAGCGGTCTGGAATTGGAGCGCTTGGCAGGAATTCAGTATGACACTGCTGTTGTGACAAATATTACCAGTGAACACATTGAGGTGCACGGTTCGAAAGAGCATTATTGGCGCGCCAAAGCAATGCTTTTTGAACGAATTGGCGGCGCCGCAGAAAAGACTTTGCCCTTTGGCGTTATACCGCGCGCATGTATATTAAACGCTGATGATTCCAGTTATGCGTTTCTTTCGCGATTTTGCCAAGCTCCGATTATTACCTATGGAATCGATAACCCAGGGGCGGATATAAACGCTAAAAATCTTGTACTGCGTTCGGATGGCTCGGAGTTCGATGTGGTGTTTCCCGACGGACAAACCACGCATATGCAAACAACGTTAATGGCGCGATTTAATGTTTCGAATATATTGGCGGCTGTTGCGGCTTCTTATAGCCATCATATACCAGTGGAAGCGATCGTGCGAGCAATCGCAACATATCCGGGAACATCCGGCCGGATGGAGATAATTCAGGAAGGCCAAGATTTTACGGTTATTGTAGATTATGCGCACACTGCGGAAAGTTTACGGCTGGTTCTTACCACTTTGCGGCCGCTTACCAAAGGCCGCCTGATTGCGGTTTTTGGATCTGCCGGGGACCGAGACCGCACGAAACGCCCCGAAATGGGAGAAGTCGCCGCAGAGTACGCAGACTTTTTTGTGATTACCGATGAAGATCCACGCACTGAAGACGCCGCAGCAATTTTGCGGGAAATAGCAGATGGGTCTGAAAGCGCCGGCGCAGTTGAAGGGCAAGATTTTGTGATGCAGGTAGGCCGCAAAGAAGGCATTGCATATGCCTTTGATATGGCGCGCGCCGGCGATACAGTTGTTTTATGCGGGAAAGGCCACGAACAGAGCATTATTATCGGGACGGAAAAGTTGCCGTGGGATGATCGGACTGTGGCCAGAGAACTGCTGCGCAACAAACGATAACCGCCGCTATTATGTGTCTAACGTGATGCGCGGGCTGCAGCGCGCATCCCATACACATAACCCGGGTTTGGGATGCGGCTTAGAAACACCGAACTGCGTTAAAATTTCGCTCAATTGGCAAAGCGGCAATCCGATAACGCCCGGCGCACAACCTTCAATGCGCTCTACAGGGTGAAATGTTTCATGCTGCATCGCATATGCCCCGGCTTTATCGAAGGGATCGCCGGTGGCAATATAAGCGGTTATTTCATCTTCGGAGTAGTTGCGCATATAAATGCGCGTATGCTCGGTAGCAGTATAGATTTTTTCGGGATTGCCCGCACGCGCAACACATAAAGCCGTGGTAACAATATGCGGTTTGCCGCGCAGATCATGTAACATGGCGCGGGCTTCATCTGCGCTGTGGGGTTTATTTAAAACACAGTTACCCAGCACAACCGTAGTATCGGCGGCAATTACGACGGCGTTTGGCTCATCAGAAGCGCTTTCAAGCGCCGTAAGCAGTTTAAATTTTGCTAAATAAGGCGCTAAGCCATGCGGCCCGCCTTGGTACTGTGTTTCCAGCAGCTCTTCATCAACATTGCTGGGGCGTATTTCAATTCGCGTCCCCCACCAAAGCCGCAGAATAAGTTCTCTGCGGCGTGGAGAGGCAGACGCAAGGATGAGTTTAACGGGTTGATAAACATTTTCCAAAGCGTAATAGTTTCCTTCTTAAAAATGCTGTAAAATGGTTGCGGCAAATTACCGCAGATTACATAGCTTGCTAAGCAGTAGGTGTTTTATTTTGCAGCCGCCTGCGTTTTCCCACAAACCAGCGCACGGTTTCTACAAACTCGGCGTGGCTCCAAGTTAAAGGAGAAGCGCTAAGCGGCTCTCCGGTATATGGATGAACTTGTTCCGCTAATATACCACTGGGCAGCGCGTGCTGCGGAATCCACTGCATGATAGGGATAGTAGCGTCTAGTTCTGCGACAGTTTGGGCGCAGGCAATATAATATTGCGCAGCCCAGCAGGTACAAATAAACCATGGATTGCCGGGTACATTCTGCGTATCATCTGAAATTTTGTGATATGCGTCATTTTCATAGCGTGCAAATCCCCCAACCGAGGTTTTAATTTGCAAGCGATTTTCCATTTCCTGCATCAGCAAAACGATACGTTCATCTAACGGATCATACATGCCATACTGATAAAGCGCCGCCATGGCCATATCCATTGTGTCATCTCGAATAATAGATCCATCCGGTTTTAATTGAATCATGCGCGAGAAACACTTTTTTTCAGAGTTCCATAAGTAGGTGTCGGCGGCTTTTTTTACTGTATCCGCAGCGGCGTCATAGCGATCTTCAAATTCATGCTCACCAAAAATATGAGCAAATTGCGCCGCAGCGTGCAGCGCTGCATGTACCGTTGCAATAGTATAGGCGTGTATACCTCTGCGTTCTTCCCACAAATCCCAAGATGGCAGCGGCAGCCCTGTGCCGCTATCGATGTACGAAACCATGAAATCTGCCGCGGCCTTAATCAGCGGGGCATAGAGCGGCTTAATAAAAACAATATCTTTGAACAAAGAATAATGCTGCCAAAGACTGTAAATAACCAATGCGGTTTCGTCTTCTTGAATTGGCAGAAGCGGGTTGCCATTGGAATCTGACCAAGGGTGCCAGCTGCTGCCCAGTGCACCCGAGGGAGTATATTTATGCAGCAAGTAACCATGATGTGAGATGATATTTCGGCAAAATTCAAAGAAATTGCGTGTAGAATCACCATACCCGCTATGGCTGAGCGCATTAGCAACTAATGCGCCGTCGCGCGGCCACATATACGCATAGCTATCGCGCGCCGCAAGCCAAATATCGCCGTCGGTCGCGGCAATAATTGCGCCGTTAGCGTTCATATTTGTTGAAATAATCAGCAGCGAGCGCCGGTATTCATCGATAATATCCTGCGGCAGACCGTTCATAACTGAGAACGCTTCGGTGGAACCGTTCATTGGCTCATCTTGCCGGCTGACAAACAGTTTCCAATAATTTCTGGTACGTTCAATAAAATAATCGGGACTGCGGGATACTACGGAATCATGCAAATTGGCGGCTTCTTTATAGTTTAAGCCAGCCGTCAGCCAATGATGCACAATTGTCGAATCACCAGAGGCCACAACGCCGCAATCGAATTCCATAGTTCCATCTACCGCGCCTTGCGCAATTGGATATCTGCCCAGCGCGCCATCTTCGGCGTCGAACCAGGTGCCTTTGAGATTATCGTATTCTTTGTAACCGGTTGCCCAGCTGGCGACACCAATTTTGTCTCCTACGGAACCGGATCCGATAAAATAGCGTTCACCGCGATAACTAACCAATCCCTTTATTGCGGGATCGTAATATACGGTATTGGCTTCGGGCGCCTCTAAAATATGCCAATCGTAGTGCACAAACACGCGAATATCGGCCGGAGCAGACCCGATGTTTTGAATTGTAAAGCGCCGGAGGAAAATTGGTGTGGTAAAATCCACCGTATCCGCGCAGATTATCAGCAGTCCGATTTTTTCGTTGCGCAAGGTTACATGTGTTACGAGCGTATCAGTTTCGTAGCGCAGGTCTCGCGACCATTCAGGGTCATCTACCCATGCAAAAGCGCCATTTACCCAAAATCCAAGGCGATTTTCATGGCCGTCGGTATGGTTTTCCTGGCCGACATTAGGGAAATAAATATCACGTAATTGGTACGAGTTATCGAAGTTGACAAGTAAATTGCCGTTTCCGACAGGTAAATCTCTAGGCACTGAAATTCTGCTCCAATCCAAAACTTATTTGATATACTGTAGATATTGTACCGCAAGACAATATTTTTGTAACTACTCAAAAGGTAAAGCCAGGGATTCGTAAGGGGCGATAGCCCCTTGCGCGGGGGTTGGGGTGTCCCCAAATACTTATTTTATATACAATGAAACCCTGCACGGTACACCTGCGGACATGCAATCCGGTAGGGGCGACTCTTGCGGTCGCCCTTGCTGAACGGCCAACAGATCTGCGCCGTATCTTGTGTGTTCTGTATATCTAGGTCCCTCTTTACAAATCTTGTCAATACCCTCCTGAGTAGTTACCTATTTTTAAGCATAACCAAACAGAAGTTATTCAACGGTTCCGGTGGCGTCATCGGTGTGTACATTTGGGTTGAACTGCAGCGGTAAAGAGCGGCTTTGCGCAACAATTCCGCGCATTAATTGTTTAATTGCCAAGCGCAGGCTTACGCGCAGGCTGTCGAAGCGCTGGCGCAGTTCGCGGCGTTCTAAGAATGTTAACGAATTGTCGAAGCTCCAATGTTCCGGTGTAAGCAGAATTTGTTCCAAAGCTGATTCTAACTGCTGCAGTAAATCAATAGTTTGGTTAAGAATTTGCAGCAAATCGCCTTCAGCAAGTGAGATGCGCTGCTGCAGGCCATTCAGTGAAAATCCCTGAGACCATCCTTGGGCAACACCGCTGAACGTTTCGTTTATGGACGGGCTTAAACTGATTTCAAATTGGTTTTCAATATGCTGAACACGTTTTTGCATATTTTTAATGACGCGCCGCGCAGTTTTTAATCGATCTGAAAGCGTATTGGAAGTTACCAGCATTTTATCACTATCATAAACGAACCAGCTGATAACCTCGGCAAGTTCGGAGCTGGTTAAAGTATCGAATGCGCCGGAAACCAGCAGTTCTGTAAGCAGAAGGCCGGATGAATGAAATATTGCGCGCAGCAAATATCCTTTAACAGTTAAGGCGTCGGTATCTTGATCGATATAGCTAAAAGTCCGCAAAACACCTACAGTGGCTAATAATTCTCTTTCAACACTTACACCAAGCTGAACCATATCAGCAGATTCATCTGATGCGGTGTAATCTAAACTGGTGTCTTCAGTGTTCCGGTTATGTTTATTTTGCTTTTTAGCGGCTTTGCGGTTCTGCACTCGCTGGATACGCTGATATTCGCGAAAGCTTTTGGAACATACTTTGCGGATAGTTTCCAGCTGATTTGGCCGCCATAAATTCAAAGTAGAGTTATAGCCCAGTACGAAGGCGCTGTTAACGGGTTGAAGCGGCGCGGTAAGGGCAGTAAAACTTTTTTCAAATTCATCCCAAGGAGAATAGAGCAGAACCGCAGCGCCGTAAGCGTCGATACCTCTGCGCCCCGCGCGGCCGGTTAGCTGCTGATATTCATTTGGTGTCATCAGCCGGAGGACGCGGCCGTCAAATTTACTCATACTGCCTACGATAACAGATCGGGCAGGCATATTTACGCCCATGGCAAGGGTATCTGTGGCAAACACAGCGCGCAGCAACCCTTTTACAAACAGCCGTTCTATTAATTGCTTCAACGCCGGAATTAAGCCAGCGTGGTGATAGCCGATGCCGGATGGCAGCAAATGTGTCAATCTTGCGACTTGCTGCAGCTGACAATCTTCATCAGACATTGCTTGCCGCCAAAACTCTATTTCTTCTTGAATATGTTCGCGTTCCTCAGCGGAAACCAGGCTGTGTCCTTTACAACTGAATGCAGCCTCTTCAACGGCTTTGCGGCCGGGCAAAAAATACAGGCAGGGCAATAACCCTGCTCCGCGCAGCGCGCCTAAAACATCAATTGGCATAGGCGCAGTGAATTTATTAAGTACCTCATTATCCGGATCTTCATTATAATATTCTCTGCGGTTGAAGGATCGCATACGCTTTAATTCACCGCCGATGTTAGGAAATTTCTGGACACGTTTGCCGTTTTGGTCGCGAACGAGCGTTAACTTGTTTTTATAATATAAGTAATCTTCTAAAGGAGCGGAGCGTTCGGGATGGGAAATTAAACGGGTATTTCCGTGTGTTTTTTCCAGCCAGCCAACAATTTCATTGGCGTTGCGAACCGTTGCGGAAAGGCAGATGAACCGCACTCTATCAGGAGAATGGATAATGCTTTCTTCCCAAACGGGTCCGCGTTGAGGATCTGCCATAAAATGCAGTTCATCAAAGATGACACATGCGAGGTTAGCGATATCGGGAGTCAATTTACGGTCGGATAATTGGCTTTGTGAAACAACAGCGCCGGCAAATTCAGTTGCGTTATCTGCAAAGTCATCGCGTTCCAGTTCCAGGAGCACATTGCGGTAAATTTCAGTTGTCATGACAACAATAGGGGCAGAAGCGTTTTCAACGATATCACCGGTAAGCAAGCCGACATTTTCCACGCCGTAGCGTTCGCGGAAGTCGTGGAATTTTTGGTTGGAAAGGGCTTTGATTGGGGCGGTATAAAAAACGCGCATATTGCTGCGCAGAGCCAGCCAAACGGCAAATTCAGCAACAATTGTTTTACCAGTGCCGGTGGGTGCGGCAACCAAAACGGATGAACCCATTGCATAGAGCGTCATTGCATCCGATTGGTAGGCGTCAAACAGGAAGGGATATTTTTCCTGAAATTGTTCAACTAACGCTAAGCTTTCTTCTTTTGTGTACACCGTAAAATCCTGACGGTAATTCGAATAAATATTGTATTTGCGCCTGCGAATGAGGCAAAGCGGCAATTATTCGATAATTCAGATGAATTATACCATATATTCAGCGCCGGCAATGCCATGCGTCAAAATGGCGTAAGCGAACCATATGAAGCAGCTGGTTTCTTGCTTTATTTTATTATGGTAAAATTAATTGGCATGATTTATGCTGTATATATTTTTTGCTTCCGGATAGCCAGTATCTTAGCGATGCGAATAATGATGAATGCATCATTTACCTGTTTGGTTGGAACAAACAAGGTTCTTTCGGCAATTACTATTGGACCGCTTTTTGAAGGAGTTTTTTCTGCAAATGCGCAACATGTATGCCGAATTGCAACAAGAACTGCGGTATTGCCGCCGCAAATGGCCAAAGATACAATATTAGGTATAACAGTATAAAAAGATAACCTTTTTCCTTGGTGCGCGCTCCTGATAACGCGCTTTTTACCGCTTTAAAGCAGGCAAGCAAAATAGCGGTAAAGTGTTTTGGCCGATTTCGATTTAGGCTTGAATGCCAACATGGTTTTTTTGTTTATACAAACGAAACCATGTATCTACATTACATATGGAGATTAAAAAAATGTCTCGTATTCGGACATCTACTTCACAGGAAAATAAGACCAAACAAACAAAAGCTTATAACCAATTGCAGATATTTAATATTACTATGCTGCAGAAAGATCAGCAAAGCATTGAACAAGACATTAAGACAACCAGCAGAAATAACCCTGCGATCGAAGTTGAGGAAAAGGAATTATGTCCTATTTGTAATCGTCCCTACCAAGGCAGTTTAGGTGATCGCTGTGAATGCGCCGTGAGCGCATCGAACAGCTCTGATTCTGTATCGGATAGCTATGAATCTGCTTTTGAGGCCTCATATTCCGGAAATAGCGGAAATGTGGCTGATGACACCGATCCCTTTGCGCGCGTTTCTGGGGTGGATTCTTTTTGCGCTGGATTAAAAACTGCATTGCGAGCCGAGTACCATAAGGATATGTATCCCGTTATCGACTACCTTATTGATAATTTAAATTCGCAAGGGTATCTTCCGGAAGATATTGTTGAGGAAACATGTGATATTTGCTCTGCAAGCGAGGAAGATGTAACGAAAATTTTAACTTCGCTGCAAATGTTAGACCCGGCAGGCATCGGCGCGCGAAGTTTTCGTGAATCATTATTACTGCAATTGCTGCGCATTACACCGCGCCATGTAGTAGCTGAAGCGCTGATACAAGACCATTTTGAGGATTTTGCAGAACGGCGCTACCGCGAAATTGCCAAAGCATTGAATGTTCCTCAGAAAATTGTGGAAAATGAAAGCCAGTTTATACGTGACCATCTTTCTCCAAAGCCTGCCCATGGTTTTGATCCCGATTTAAATAATATTTCAGAGCCGGCGCCGACGATTCGTCCGGATGTGGTCATTCGCAAAACATCCCAAGGGATGGAAGTTGATGTGGTAGAGTCGCGCAGGTTTAAAATTTCCGTTGCCGAATCGTATACTGTGATTCGGAAGCAAATGCGGAAGAATTCCTTAAACGCCAGTGAACAGGAACGCACATTAATTCGGGATTCAGTAGATGAGGCAAATAATTTTATCAACGCCATTCATCATCGCTGGCAAACGATAAAACATGTTTGCGAGGCATTGGTGACCTTGCAAAATGAATATTTAGAACATGGCACGGTTGGATTGCGCAAACTAACTCGTAAAGATGTTGGCCACCAAGTTGGCTTGCACGAATCTACAGTCAGCAGGGCAACCGCCGGCAAATTTGTGCTGCTGCCAAACGGAAAAACTGTTCCGTTTGATGACTTTTTTGATGATTCTCAATATGTGAAAGATAAGATGCGCGAATTTATTGAGAATGAAGATCCACGGCATCCGCTTAGTGATGAGCAATTAATGCGCTTGATTAACCGCTGTGGAATGGATATTGCGCGCAGAACAGTGGCAAAATATCGTGATGAGCTGAAAATATTGCCTTCGCGCTTCCGTCGCAGCCGAGCAACTGTGCATTATCCATCGACTTAATTTTAAAAATAACGTAACTATTCTGGGGGTATCATGCTCTTGTTCTGCTATATAACCAGGGATACATAAGTGGCGGAAGTCCCTTGCGCAGGGTTTGGGGTGACCCCACATATTTTTTAAAATAAAGCGCCGCACAGCCACAAATTCCCACAGGGATACGTAAGGGGCGATAGCCCGTTGCGCGGGGTTTGGGGTGACCCCACATATTTTTTAAAATAAAGCGCCGCACAGCCACAAAATTCCACAAGGATACGTAAGGGGCGGATACCCCTTGCGCGGGGTTTGGGGTGACCCCAAAATCTCTTTTATGAAAATCTTTCACAGGGCAATAGTATAATGGACCCCAAAGTCAAGACAGTCACAGAAGGTGTGCTAAGGTGTCCTCCTTTCATTGGTAAGCTTGCTCATAAAGCAAACAGTGTCTTCCTCATAGGGATATCATTCCCCTGGTTTCTCG
>JAJYBV010000078.1 GCA_021778805.1 Chloroflexota bacterium
TTTCTACCCTTTCAGATGGTGATTTTGCCATCACGGCAAATACAAATAGTTCATCAACCAACGTGGGTATCTGGTCGCCGACAAAAAATCAAATACAGTGGTATACGTATTCCGGGCAGTCTATTAGCAGCGCAGCCGGCTAAGAGCGCAGTGGGGCATGCGCATTGATTTTGAAACTGAGATTGAATGGCGCGAAAAACAAACTTTGCTGAAAGCCGCGTTTCTCGCTGCCATTCGCAGTTTGCGCGCTACCGCGGAAATTCAGTTTGGCGCAATTCAGCGGCCCACTCATACAAATACCAGCTGGGATGCGGCTCAATTTGAAACCAGCGCCCACATGTGGGTAGATCTTTCTGAAGGTGACTATGGATTAGCGCTATTGAACGACTGCAAATATGGCTATGACGCTAAAGATTCTGTTTTGCGATTAACATTGCTTAAAAGCGCTATCGATCCGGATCCGCACGCTGATGAAGGCTTCCATCAATTTACCTATAGTTTATTGCCGCATAACGGGGACTGGTTTGATGGCGGTGTGCGGCAGGCCGCGCATGCATTAAATTCTCCGCTTGCCGCTACGGTTATTGCGGCCGATCAAACCCAAATAGCTTCCCTGCCAGCTAAACAGACGTTTGTTTTGGCAGACGCAAGCAACATTGCTATTGAAACAGTTAAACGCGCAGAAAACGCAGACGCCGTAATCCGCATGTATGAATCTGGCGGGCGCCGCGGTCCGTTTACCTTGCGGTTTTCATTTGCTGTAACCAAAGCCGAAGAAACGGATTTATTAGAAGAACATCCTATACCTGCGCAAATTTCCGCTGACGGAAAAGAATTATATAGTACGATACTTCCAAATGAAGTGAAAACATTTGTGGTATATTTTGCCTGAATATGAATGTATGGCGGCGCAGCGTAGTATAGTGAACTTGGTGATATATCGCTTCATTGGTTTTGTTTATATGTGAAAGGATGAGCTAACATGCAATATCAGCCCGAATCTGATACTCCGCCGCGCAAGCAAATAAAAGCGCCGCTGGGATCGCGCTTTCAGTTTGTTGATACCAGTGATGAAGAACAAACCGCGGCAAAAATACCTGCGGTTTCTGCTCTTTCGCTTGGCGCGGCAAATTTTGCCGGCGCGCCGCGAAAATTGATAATATGGCAATCTACTGTTATTTGGGCAGTCAGCAGAGTTATTATTATTCTATTTACTGCGGTAGCCGCGCAATCACTTGGGCAAGCGCCGCACATTTCCACTGCATTGCAAAACTGGTATCGCTGGGACGCCAATTGGTACATCAGCATAGCGCAAAATGGGTATACTTCCGCAACTATGACGGCGTTTTTTCCCTTATTTCCAATCCTCTTAAAAATAGCGGCCGCTATTCTTCCCGGGCATTCATATGTGCTGGCTGCCATGTTGCTGAACAGTGTTTTTACTTGGATTGGGTTAGTTGGAATGGGGACGCTGGCGTATTCGGAGAGCGCCGATACATCGACAGTTTTTCCTACGTTAATGGTTTTTATGGCGTATCCGGTTATCTTTTTTCTTTCCGCGCCGTATACTGAAGCGCTGTTTATCGCGCTGGCCGTTTGGGGACTTTGGGCAATTCGGCAAAAGAAGTGGTATCTTGCCGCGGGATTAACTTTTTTGGTGGTGGTAAGCCGCCCTACCGGAATTATTTTGTATGCGCCGCTGGTATATGAATTTGTTGTTTCAATTTACAAAAATAAAACACTGCAAATAAAAGATTATGCGCCCGCTGCGGCAAGTCTGCTATCTGCGCCACTAGGATTAACCTTGTACTCTTGGTATAATCTGGTGAAATTTGGAGACCCCTTAGCTTGGCTGCATGCGCAGTCTGCTTGGAATCGAATCTCTGTGCCAATATGGCAGGCAATCATTGAAGAAGCGCAATTTTACATCCACAAACCAACTTCCATAGATCTTGCAGCAACATTGCTGTTAATCGGATTCATTATTATTGCGTATAAAAAGCAGCCGATGGCGTATACACTTTATTCCGTTGCTTTGCTGTTTCTCATCGTGTCTGCGCCGATTCACCTTTCCTATTATGCGCCCGGCTCAGCGTCGGTAACATCCGCCGCAAGGTTTGTAATTGCCGCTATTCCCTTATTTTTATATTTGGGAAAACTTTCGTCGAAGCACACCGCTGTAACAGCAATTGCAGTGTATGGCGGCCTGCTGCTGCAAGGTATTTTTATTCTGCGCTTCTTAACAGGGGTGTGGGTAAACTAATTTGTAAGGATATATGTAATCTATGCTCATTCAAGAAATTTCGCTGGAAAATATTAAAAGTTACCATAAAGCGGTTATTCGCTTTAATCGCGGCGCAACTGCTATAAGCGGGCATAATGGCGCGGGTAAGTCTACTATTATTGAAGCAATTGGGTTTGCTTTATTTGATTTTTTACCATATACCCGTACAAGTTTTTTGCGTGAAGGCGAAAAATCCGGCTCCGTAAATATTGAAATTATTTCGGGATTGGATGAGCGGCTGTACCAGGTAACCCGCAAAATTACCGCAACCGGTGCCGGCGCATGGACTGTGTACGATCCTGAATTGAAGTATATGGCTGCAACCGGTAAAGATGACGCGCTGAATTTTTTAAATGAGCATATGCAAATGCACAGCCCAGTATCGTTAGATAAGCTGTTTCAAAGCGCGGTTGCGGTTCCTCAGGGTACGTTTACCGCAGATTTTCTGCAAATTGGTTCGGTGCGTAAACGAAAATTTGATGAACTGCTGCAAGTGGATTCGTATAGAACGGTTTTTACAAATCTTTTAGAACCGGTGCGTGTATTTGAACGCAGATTGCACGAAAAACAAGTGGAAATTGCCGGATTGCAAGCGCAAACTGAGCAGTTGGCTGAATTACGAACACAGCGCGACGCCGTTCGCCAGCAAAGGGAAAACACCCGTGACGAATTATTTGTATGGAAAGAAAAACTAGAATCGGCGCAAGCAAAACTAGCTATTATTCAGCAGCAAGAAGATGCGGTGCGCGCAGTTGCCGCAGACTTCACGGCGAGTCGCAGTGAATTGCAAATTTTGCTGGAACGGCAAACATTTGCGCACGATCGCTGGCAGGCGGCGCAGCGCGATAAAGAGATCTGCGACCGCACGAAGGCAGATTATATTCGGTATGTTGAAACAGAGCAAAAACTGCAAAACGCTAGAAATATGCAGCGCGAAGCAATGTCTTTGAAATCGCTGGCGCAATCTTGCTCTGCAGATTTGAAAAATACTGCAAAACAGATTGCCGCCACAGAAGAGGCTATGGCGCAAGTGGAACAAGCCGAACAGGAATGCATTCTTCTTGCGCCGCAAACCCTGCGTTTTAAAGAACTAACCCAGAAAAAGCAAACCGCGCAGAACGCCGCCGAGAATTATAAAAGAGAGCAGGAATTGCTGAAACAGCGGAACAACGAATTCGCAGCGGCGCAAAAGAAATTGCAGGAAACGGAAACCGAAATTGCCGAAATACTGCTTATCCAGCCCATTGCAGAACAATATCCGTTCATGAATAAGCAAAAAACACTGCTTCAAGCACAGGAAAGCGAGATTATTGCTGCTTCGGCGGCGCATAAAGAACGATTAAAACGCCTGACGAAATTGCAAAATACCGAAGCAGATCTTCAAAAACGGCTGCAGAAATGTTCCGCGGATATTGCAGATTTGCAGGCAAAATTGCCTGAAGCAGAGCAATTGCCAAAGCAAGAACAGAAAACAAAAGAAATTTTGCGCGCCGTCGCCGCATTAAAAGCTGAATATGATCAAACTGAAAAGGCAATGCTGGAAGCTAAAGATGGCTTGTGTCCGTTTCTCAAAGAACGCTGCCTGAATATTGCGCAAAAACAATACGCAAACTTGGATGATTATCTTGGTGAACAGGCCGCCAAACGCGCAGACGCATTAAACACCCTGCAGCAAACTTTGGAATCAGCAGAGCAGGAACTTAAAACTATTCGCTTGCTTGCCGCAGAAACCGGAAACATACCTAAATTGGAAAAAGAATACGCTGATATACAAAAAAAACGAACGGAAACCGCGCGCGAACTCGCTGAAGAACAAGCAGCGGCGCAAACAGAAGCAGCGCGTATTGCAGAGCTTCCGGCAATTCAGCGGCAGCTGCAGGAAACCGCTGCCGCATTGCAAAACAGTGAATCTGCTTGGGCAAGATGCAACCAATTGAGCGTTTTGCAAAAAAATGTTTTACAAACAAAGGATGATCTGCAAAAAACAGAATCCGCCCTGCAAGATATTCAAAATCGGATGGCGCTTTTCAAGCCGCTGATGGATGAGGCTCCGCACATTCTTGCGGAATTGCGCGCGCTGGGAAATCCGGAAGAAAAATTGGCGCTGGCGCAGGTTATTGCCGGAAACCGCAATATGTACACTGCGAAACGCGCCGATTTACAGTCGCAGCAGCAAACTATGCAACATAAGCTGGATGAATTGACTGAACAATTAAAACCTTTTAGTGGAATAGATGAAACGGCTTTGCAGCTTGAGCAGGTTCTTGCAGAGACAAAAGATGCGCATAAAGCATATGTGCAGGCCGAAAATGGCGCAGCGCAGGCCGAGGATCTGCGGCAGCTGGCTGATAAGCAAAATCAGGAATATACTGTTGCGGCGCAGGCTTTGGCAGCATTGCAAAACCGCATAGACGCAGAAACCGAGAAACTGCAATCGCTGCACGCAGCAGAAGTTCGCGGTGAATTTGAGAGCATTCAAGCGGCAATTGCTGCGCAAAATGAAAATGAACGGATTTTCACCAGAGACTTACAGAAAATTGAGCAGGAAATTCAAAATAAAATGGAGACGCTTTCCCGGTTGGAACGCTTGCAAGCCGCTGAGCAATCTCTTGAACAAGTAAAAGAAAGCTTTGACTTTTGCCGTGAGAAAATTCGGAATTCCGGGCAATATGTTATGGCCGCCTTGTTAAAGAAAATATCTGATACTGCTAACATCATTTTCTGTGATATTATGGGGTCCCGCCAAATTACACTGAAATGGAATGAAGATTATGAAATAATCTTGCGCAGCGGAGCAAATGACCGCGCTTTTGCTCAACTAAGCGGCGGAGAGCAAATGAGCGCCGCTTTAGCCGTGCGGCTGGCAATTTTGCGGACCTTAACCCGATCTTCCCTGGCAATATTCGATGAGCCAACACAGAATATGGATGCGGAACGGCGGCAGAATTTGGCCGGCCAAATTCGTAGAATCCGCGATTTTGAACAAATCATTGTCATCAGCCATGATGATACGTTTGAAGATGGCTTAGATAGTATTGTGCGATTAGAGAAACGCGACAGCGCAACGTATATTGCTGCCGAAGGCCTGAAAGCGTTTGCATAATTGCGCTGTTTGGCGGTGCAGAACCTTATCTGCGCTGTAAATTTCTTATGGTAACATACGCGCAAAACGGTTTCGGTGATATACTATAGTCAACTTAAGCAGAAGCAGATCCGCTTATGAAAGATTTTGTAGAAACGGAGCAAGGACTTTGACAATGCAGTCTAACATGATCGACTACGCCGCCGAATGGGCAGCATTTCGGCTGGATATTCCCACCGAATATAATTTTGCGTTTGATACAATTGAACGCTGGGCGGCAAATCCCGACCACCTTGCAATGCTTTGGATCGGGCAGAACGGCGAGGAACGGCGCATTACGTTTGCTGAATTTGCCGCGCGTTCCAGTCAGGCGGCTAACGCCTTTACGGCAATGGGCTTGAAGCAAAATGACCGCGCCCTGGTAATGGGGCCGCGCATTCCTCAATGGTGGGAAACGATATTGGGGCTTATGAAAGCCGGGGTTATACCTATTCCGTGCACCACTCAGCTAACGGGAAAAGATTTGCTGTTTCGCGCTCAGGAAGCGGGAGCTTCTGCTATTATTACGGATGTTTCCGGCGCTGATAAATTTGATTTGGTTCGCGAAAAAGCCGGCTCTGTGCAAAACTATGTGTTACTAGACGGATCCCGCGCAAACTGGGTAAGTTATGAAGATGCGCTGAAATCGCAGTCCGTGCATTTTGCCCGGCATCACACCAAAAGTTCAGATCCTTGTTTAATTTATTTTACATCGGGAACGGTGGGCAACCCCAAAATGGTGCTGCACACACACGCTTATCCGCTGGCGCATACGATTACCGGCAAATATTGGCTGGATTTGCGCCCGACCGATTTGCACTATAACGCCTCGGATACCGGCTGGGCGAAAGCTGCGTGGAGCAGTTTATTTGGTCCGTGGGTGATGGGAGCGGCGTTGTTTGTGCAAGATACCCGCGGGAAATTTAATCCTAAAGAACTGTTGCAGCTTATTGCAAAATATCCCGTTTCCACATTCTGCGCGCCGCCAACGGTATACCGAGTTTTGGTGCAGGAAGATTTGCGGCAATATCAATTCCCGGCGCTGCGGCATTGTGTTGGGGCCGGCGAGCCGCTGAACCCCGAAGTTATTGAATCTTGGAAAGAGGCAACGGGGTTAACAATACGCGATGGCTATGGTCAAACGGAAACGGTGCTGGTTTGCGGTAATTTTCCGCCGCTGGAAGTGCGCGCCGGCTCCATGGGTAAACCGTCACCGGGCTATACCGTTGGGGTCGTAGATGAAGAAGGGCAAATTTTGCCTCCGGGCAAAGAAGGGGATATTGCGGTAAAGGTTATTCCTGCGCCGCCGCCGGGACTTTTTAACGGTTATTATTTGAATGAAGAGGCTACTCAAAAAGCGCGCCGCGGCGAATGGTATATCACCGGTGACAGAGCATATATGGACGCCGACGGCTATTTTTGGTTTGTTGGCCGGGCCGATGACGTTATAATCAGCGCCGGCTATCGCATTGGGCCGTTTGAAGTTGAAAGCGCACTGGTAGAAAATCCCGCAGTAATGGAAGCGGCTGTTGTGGCCAGCCCAGACCCTGTGCGCGGTGAAATTGTGAAGGCGTTTATTATTTTAGCGCCGGGATATCAACCGAGTGACACGCTTGCCGCAGAGCTGCAAGAATATGTAAAAAATGTCACTGCGCCATATAAATATCCGCGCGAAATCGAGTTTGTTACTGAATTGCCGAAAACCGTCAGCGGCAAAATACGCCGGGTAGAACTGCGCGAGCAGGAAAGAATTCGCAAACTCGGCGCAGAGCCGCCGGACGCAGTAGAATAATTGCAAAGGAAACTATAATGGGACTCAATTTTGATTCAGCGCCTGCGCGGCGGCTGCCGGTATATCTGTTGCTGGATGTTTCGGGATCGATGGCCGGGGAACCGATTTCTGCGGTTCATGAAGGAGTAAACATCCTGTATAATGAACTGATGGAAAATCCTTACGCCATCGAAACGGTGTGGCTGAGCGTTATTACCTTCGCATACGACGCGCAGCGTACCCCGCTAACCGAAATTACCGAGTTTAAACCGCCGGAGCTGATTGCTAAGGGTCCCACAGCGTTAGGAGCGGCCTTGCGAGAGCTTGGCCGCGCATTGGATTCGGATATCATTGCAAATTCCCCGGAGCGCAAAGGTGATTATAAACCGCTGGCGTTTTTGCTGACCGATGGCGCGCCTACCGATGAGTGGCGCGGCGCGGCGCAGGCGCTGAAAGCGCGCACAAAAGCGCGGCTGGGCAAATTTATTGCCCTGGCCTGCGGCCCGCAAGCCGATTTAGCTGTGCTGCAGGAATTGGCAGACCATACGCTTGTTATGCGCGACCTGCGTTCAGATATGCTGCATGAATATTTTTTATGGGTTTCTGCTTCTGTTAAAAAAATGAGTGTTGCCGCGCCACGCGCGCTTTCCGATACCAGCTTTAATGATTTCCCTCCGCCGCCGCCTACTATTGAAATGATGTAGCGCGCCGCGCCGTTTCGGGCAGTGGTATATTTTTACAATGATTCTGGTGTGATCTCACTTTTCAACATTTAGCAAAATACTCTGCGCTATGGGCGATCCTAGCTTCCTCAAAGGATCGCGGCTTCTTGATCTTCATTTTTAACAGTTTATTTGATCGGCGAAAGGTCAAATACTTAATTTTATTAATATTTGTTTATGCTATAATAGCAGAAGAAGTAATTTTATTTAATCTCCGGCGCCTAAACTGTGGAAAACGAGGAGCATTCACATGCAACCAGAATCAATCATTCACGCAGAACATCTTACAAAATCTATTCATTCAAATGGCTTGGATGTATCGATATTATGCGATATTTCATTTACTGTGCCGCAATCATCACTTTTTGCTATAACCGGGCCATCCGGCAGCGGAAAAACAACGCTTTTAAATATGTTAACCGGAATAGATCGCCCAACTTCGGGAAAAATATTTTTTGCCAATACGGAAATACGCGGTAAAAGTGAAGACGCTTTGTCGCGCTGGCGTGGTAAACATGTTGGAGTTGTTTTTCAGTTTTTTCAGCTTATCCCCACATTAACAGCTAAAGAAAATATTCTGCTTGCGCTGGAATTAGGTAAATCCGGAGCGTTTCCGCGCCGCAGTTGGAGCCAACGGGCAGATGAACTGCTGGAGTTAACCGGAATTGCAGAACAAAAAAATAAACTGCCATCGCAAATGTCTGGCGGGCAGCAGCAAAGAACGGCAATTGCGCGCGCCTTGGCCAACGATCCCCCGCTTTTGGTTGCTGATGAGCCAACCGGAAATTTAGACTCTCATGCCGCAGAATCAATTTTTGCGTTGTTTCAGCAATTACAGTTGCGCGGAAAAACCATTATTTACGTAACGCACGATCACGCTTTAGCGCAGCGCTCTAACTATATGCTTAGACTGCTGGATGGCGCAATTGCTGAAGCCACAGAGCCGGCTATGGAAGGAGCGAATGAACAGTGAGTGTATTGATGAAAAAAGCGTGGGCAGATATTATGCGCCGTAAAATTCGCTCACTGCTGGTAGTATTGGGTATTATGATCGGCGTTGCGGGTTTAACCGCCATAAATATTACTAATTCGGTTATCTATTCGGCGCTGCAATATTCTTCGAATGAAGCGGCAGCGTCTAACGCGGAATTTCGTGTTATATCTGCCAATGAGCAGACGCTAAACTCTGTAAAACAAGTGGCAAATATAAAAGCCGCGCAACTAGCATACACATACAATGTGAAATGGACATTGCCATCCGGTTCTATTATTCCTTTGCAAATTATTGCCTATGCAACCGATAGTTCCCCGCAGCTGAATCCGTACCAAATTACCTCCGGAACTTTTCCCGGTTCGAACCAAATTATGCTGGAATCCAGCGATGCGACATTGGCTCCGGCAAATATAGGAGAAAAAATTACTCTTAGCGGCGCAAACGGTTCTGTGCAGTTTACCGTTTCGGGATTAACGCGAACGCTTGGGTTGGGAAGCGCGGCAATAGATGGCTCTGCAACCGCTTATACGTCTGCAGCAGACATAATGATGTTAAGCGGGATGACTGCCCCCAATGAAATTGAAGTACAGTTTACAAACGTACAGAATTATACGCAAACCATGCGCAGTGTCAGCCAAATAATTCGCGCATCCGGCGCTGTTATAACCGGATATTCCTCTAGCGTTAATCCATATGACGCAGGCCCGCTGCCGGGTTTATTTAATCTTATGCGGGTTTTGGCGGCAATTACGCTGCTGGTAACTATTGGTCTTATTATCTCGATGATTTCTACACTCATACAAGAACAAAAAACAATTATTGGCGCCATGAAAACTATCGGCGCAGTAAAAACGGATATCATTCGCGGATATCTTGCTACGGTTGGTTTACTGGCGATGGTTGGAACCGTTTTGGGGCTAATATTGGGAATCGCCGGCGGCTATGAATTTGCGCAATTTATAACAACCCTTATTATTCTTGACCTTGGCCCATTTCAAATTCCATGGCAGCCGGTGTTATTAGGCGCCATCATTGGTTTAGCGGCGCCACTTGCGGCGGCGTTTTTCCCGGCTTGGTTCGGCGCTTCAATGACTGTTAAAGCAGCTGTTTCCCAGATTGGCTCAGAGATTTCCGGCGCGGTTTCAGGCAAGTGGTGGCCCGCGCAAAGCGTTGGTAAAGTATCACAAACTGCAAGTATGGGTGTTCAAAGCATTTTACGCCGAAAAGGCCGCGCATTGCTTACCATTGCCTCGCTTGTTATTTCCGCGGCGGCGTTTATAGCTGTAGAGTCTAGCGTAATTTCAGTTAATGCTTCAGTTAATGCTCTCTATTCGCTGTATAACTATGATCTGGTAGTAACGGTTCCCTCGGCAAACACAGCCGGCGTTTTAACCAGTTTGCAGAATCTTCCTAATGTTCGCTACGCCGAAACATATAACACCGACTCATTATATTCAAAGTGGGGATTGATTTCTGTTCGGGGTTTGCAATTTGACACCCATATTTATAACTATCAGTTGGTTTCCGGCCGGTGGTTCAATGGCCCGGAGCTGCATAGCGCAATCATCAGCGAATCCTTGCAGGCAAAATCTCACTTGCGTATTGGCGATTCAATAACGCTGGCACTGCCAACCGGAGATCCGCAAACTTGGACGATTGTTGGTGTTGTCCATGATATTTCATCCAGTGGCGGCGGATACAGCGGTGTCATGATAACGACCATACAAAGTCTGCAATTATTTAACGCTTCATCAGTATCAGACAGCAGTTTTATGATTCAGGCAGTACATCGATCGCCTGCGGCAATTTCAGCGCTGCAAAGCGCAATTACCCAAACTTTGGCAAGCCAAAAACTTTCGCCAACTATTTTTACTATCCAGCAGGAAAAACAACGCGACGCTGCGCAATTTCAAATTTTATTTGCAATTTTATATGTTTCGGCTGGAATTATAGCGTTTACCGGTATTTTTGGTCTTGCTAATACGCTGACAACCGAGGTTTTAGAACGCCGAAGAGAGATTGGCGTTTTACGGGCAATGGGCGGATCCAGCCGTGATATTGCCGTTTTATTTCTCACCGAAAACACCGGATATATTCTGCTTTCGTGGCTCATCAGCGGACTCATTGGCCTGCCTTTAGCGATTGTATTTGTGCAATTTATTAATGATACCTTAGTTGGTGTCAGTTTTACTTTTTCGCCGCTTATTTTTCTTGTATCTTTCATCGTGTTAATTGCAATCGGCGTATTTGCCGGGATTGGCCCGGTATTCGCTGCAAGCAGAATGCGGCTGGCAGATATTTTACGCTATGAATAGGGTAACTACTCAGGGGGTAAAGCCAGGAATGGCTATTCCAACCACTGCGCGGCTGCAACAGCCCGGGATATGTAAGGGGCGGATGCCCCTTGCTCGGGGATTGGGGTGTCCCCAAAAAATAATTATTTGAAACACTATTCCCAAGGCAATAGTGGTAGCCGGGCAGCAAGGGCGACAGCAAGGGTCGCCCCTACCGGATTGCAGTGCCTCATGTGTACCGTGCGATGGTTGTTCAAAAACAGGCACTATGGGATACTCAATGTACTCTGCTCTGTTGATCTTCATCCTGATTAAAATATCAAAGACCATTATATATATGTTAAGCGCTCGAATTTCTTTGGCGGCCTAATTTTCTCTTTTTTTGTCTTGACTCACTAATCAATATCGTGTATACTGCAAAATATAGGATCTCACAAGTATGCATAACCAAGTGAGTTGAAAAACTTCAGTATGGATTAGGTTATACTAAAATTGAATATCCTATATATAGTATTAGATTAGGAGAATGACTATGCGAATGAATGCACAAGTACCCCCCCACCCCAATCAAAGGGAATTTATGCCAGCTTTGGGCATCGCGTAAAACGAATGCCGGCCTTCATCCTTTTTGTTGCAACATCACTTGTATTGCTTTTTAGTACTGCTTTTAGCCAAACACAAAGCAAATATAATATGCAATATCAATCGTCTGTTACAAAAGGCATAAACCAAAATTCAAATTGCGCTCAACCTCTATCTGTTCAACAGTTAGCTCAATTTTCGAATGCAGAACTTGCAAAGTATGGACTTCCTCTTCACGATCCTAAAATGTCTCAACAACTTTGGTTCAATATTATTAGTCATGCAAAACATCGAATATGTTCGCCAATTTCAAATGCACAGGCTTCGCCATCTTATTCTTCACCATATAATGAACAAATTACCTGGACTGGTAATATTGCATATGGACCAACCAATGCTTTTAACTATCAAGAAGTATATGCGCAATGGGTTGTTCCTTGTGTTGTAAATAATTGGTTTTCAACTAAAGAATCTGCGATTTGGGTTGGTTTAGGTGGAGATGACGATTATACATCTCATGATACTCTTTTTTTACAGGGTGGATCATTGGCAACTGTTAGTTATTGGGGAAGTCGAAGTTATCAGATGTGGTATGAAAATTACACATTAAATATGTCTGAAAAAATGGAATTTCCAATTAACTGTGGTGACACAGTATTTGCTGAGGTTTACCAATCTGCTAAACCTTATACGCCCGGAGCATACGCTTATGTATATTTAGCAGACTGGACGTTAAATAAATACGCTTCATCTCCAACCTATACTTCACCAGAACAAATTTCAGATGGAACAACAGCTGAGTGGGTAGAAGAAGCTCCATGTTCTGATAGTTCTTATTATGAACAGTATGATCACGCCAGATTCGGTTCATTTATTTTTGAAGAATGCACAGCAGTAACCAGTTCAGGGCAAAGCCTATTAGTGGGCCAAACAACCCATAATTATAGTATACAAACTGGATGGAAAACTGGCAACAACCTTTCTAATATTGGCCCTATCTACCCGAGTGGATACCCAGATCTCTTTAATATCTATTGGAACACTTATAATTAATGAAACAAACAGGTGTGTAAATATACATACTTGTAATTGAAGCATGAAAGGAAAACATGATGAAATGGCTTCGTAAAATTTTTAACCGCACCGTACTAATCCGGATTGTTATTGGTGTTTTTGTGCTTGAAAATATGGTTCTGCTGGTACAGAATTTTGCTTCCCATCCGGATGAGGTAGTGATTACTCTATCAAAGGTTCAAAACGGGCATACACAAATCATCTCAACAACAGACACAACTTTTAATGTTGATGAGTTATATAGAGATGTGAATGGATTGGCGTATTACCCACAAACATTCATAGATGGTCCACCTGAATATCCAGCAACATATTACACCTATCAAGTGCAATTCATGCATTGGGGAATAACAATCGAAACTGCTAAAATGGATTCCGTTATTAGTGGAGACATTACTTTTTCTGGAATTTTTGGTATTTCAGAGTACGATAGATTTTCCACTTTAGCTGTTTCATGGGATGAATGGCATGGAATGGTTCAAGATCATAATACATTTCCGCTGACGAACTAAACGTTTCGCTTGTTCTCGTTTAACAGCCAATACAGGCGCAAAGGGCGACCCTTGCGGTCGCCCCTATCGGATTGCATTACCTCATATGCAATCGTGCGGTGTTTCATTTTTATATAAAACATGTATTTGGGAGGCGCCCCAATCCCTGCGAAAGGGGCAAACGTTCCTTACGTATCCCGGAGTTTGTGGCCGGATCATGCGGTGTAAGAAGAGCCATTCCTGGCTTTACCCCCCTGTATAGTTACGTTTAAAATTATTGCGATTGACATATTACAGTTTATATTGTATCATTTTTGCTGGGAGGAGTTTATGGTACGCTAATTTAGGAAAACGCTTAGCGTTTCCTCTCGCTCTTTAAGGGCGAAATCCAATTCAACCTCTCAAAGGATAATTACTATAGAGGTCACAAATAAAAACCGCACCAAGAGAAAGATTGCAAAGGGATACAGAAAAGCCAATTCACCTTCTCAGTTGGTCATTTTTGGCGCGATCTGAGAATGTGATGTCTATAGCGTCAACAATTTTACATTTGGCGCAAGAAAATCGCATGTTTATTTTGTAAAGAAGCAATTCAGCTTCACCCCATTGCAACAGGGTGTGTTGCGTTTTAGCGCCTTATTGGCGTCCTCAAAAGAAAGAGAATTTTATGAACACAGGTTTGTTCAAAGAAGTATTATTAACGCCAACAAGAAATGCAGACAAGTATTGACACAAGAGGTCATATAAGAATATACTGGTAGTATGAAGTTGAGAGCATACGCCCGACAAATGGGAATGGGTTATAAAACCGCATGGCGGTGGTGGAAGGCAGGAACACTGCCAGGATTTCAACAGGATACCGGAACAGTCATTGTCTATCCTGAAGTCCAAGCTGTTCCCCACAACCAGCGAGGAGCCATTTATGCCCGAGTATCCTCAGCAGAGAATCGGCGCCAATCTTAACACCCAAGCAGAACGTCTGGTATCCTATGCCATGGCCAAAGGCTACCAGATTCATCAGATGGTTAAGGAAATTGGCTCAGGAGTCAATGATAGTCGTCCCAAATTCTTGAAATTGTTGGCCGATCCGACGATGACCCACATCATCGTGGAACACAAAGATCGAGCCACCCGATTTGACCGCTATCTGGAAACGCTCTTAGAACAGCAAGGGCGATGCCTGGAAGTGGTCAATCTGGCCGACAATGGCAATGAAGATCTGGTCACTGATTTGGTATCGATCATCTATTCATTCAGCGCGCGATTGTACAGGCAGCGGAGGGCCAAGCGCAAAACCGAAGCCATCATCCAGGAATGAACCGGAACAGAGATTTCCGTGGAAAGTGAGGAGCCAAGCGATGCAATTAGTGGAGCAACACCGGATTGACCGGAATGATCCGCACTGGAAAGCCATCGATGAAGCTACCTTTCTGAGCAAGAATCTGTTCAATACCGCCTTGTATGTGATGCGCCAGCAGTTCATTGCCAACCACTATGTCATCCCCTATGAAGAGTTGGATCTCATCCTCTCGGTGACTGCCCAATATCAAGCGCTACCACGCAAGGTGGCTCAATGGGTGCTTCGGCAAGTAACCGATGCCTGGAAAAGCTATCAGGCGGCCTGTGCTGAATATCGCCTGCATCCTGACAAATTCAAAGGCCATCCCAAATTGCCCAAATATCTGGACAAGGAGGGCCGCAATCTACTGGTCTACACCGATCAAGCGGTCAGTCGTGATCCGAAGAATGCGGGATGGATTGTCCCTTCTGGGGTAGCTATCCGTGTTCCCACCAAAATCCCGCATGCGCAAATGGACCAGGTACGTCTGGTTCCCAAATCGACGCATTATGTTGTCGAAGTCGTCTATACGGTTGAACCGAAACCGCTTCCCCTAGATCCTACCCTCATCGCCAGTATCGATATTGGGGTGAATACCTTAGCCGCGATAACAGCAAACAAGCCTGGTTTTGTGCCACTGCTTGTTAACGGTCGCCCGCTGAAGAGCCTCAATCAAGGATACAATAAACGACGAGCCAAGATGCAGGCGAAGCTTCCGAAAGAGACCTATGATTCTCGAGCTTTGGACCATCTGGTCGATCATCGAAGACGCTCGATCCTGTACTACTTGCATGTGGCAAGCCGAGCTATCATTGATCTGTTGGTTCAGGAGCACATCGCCGTCCTGGTGGTAGGCAAAAATGATTTCTGGAAGCAAGAAGTGCAGATGGGGAAGAAAAACAATCAATCGTTTGTGTTCATACCGCATGCCATCTTCATTGCGATGCTTCAGTACAAGGCAGCGTTGGTGGGGATCACAGTAGTAACTGTCCAAGAAAGCCATACCTCCAAGTGTTCATTCCTGGATCTGGAGCCGATTGGCCATCATGACCACTATCTGGGCAAACGGGTGAAGCGAGGACTGTTTGTGGCGAAGAATGGACAAGCCATTCATGCGGATGTCAATGGGTCATACAACATATTGAGGCGGTTTGCTCCTGAGGCATTTGCGCAAGGAGTGGCTTCGTGTGTGGTGCGTCCGGAACCATTGCGATTGCCTGATCGACATCAGGACAAGAGCAAGCAGCGTGTGTGCCGCA